>NZ_CP146101.1:7110000-7410000 GCF_037023745.1 Streptomyces sp. SCSIO 30461 | reverse complement strand
CCTGGCCGCCCTCGCGCTGGCGGTACTGGTGGCGGTGCGCCAGGGCGGCGGGAAGCCGATCACGGCGTCCACCGAACTCACTCCCACGGGCTCGGTGCCCATCGACCTCGCTCTCTACCTGGACGGCTTCGCGGTCCTGGTCGCCGTGCTCGTCGGGCTCGTCGCGTCCTGCGTGCAGATCTACTCGACGGCGTATCTGCGGGACGACCCCCGCTATCCCTCCTACGCGGCACTCGTTTCGCTGTTCACCTCCGCGATGCTGCTCGTCGTCTACTCGGGCGACCTGATGGTGCTCCTGGTCGGCTGGGAGATCATGGGCATCTGCTCGTACTTCCTGGTGGGCCACTACTGGGAGACGCCCGAGGCGCGCGCTGCCTCCCTGAAGGCGTTCCTGGTCACCAAGCTCGGTGACGTCCCCTTCCTCTTCGGGTTGTTCGCCCTGGCCGTCGACGCCGGGACGTTCCAGATCAAGGGCGTACTCGGCGCCGTCGCGGCCGGATCCATCGACCACCCCACGCTGGTCGCACTGCTGCTGCTCGCCGGTGTCGCCGGCAAGTCCGCGCAGTTCCCGCTGCACACCTGGCTCCCCGACGCCATGGCAGGCCCCACTCCGGTCTCCGCTCTGATCCATGCCGCGACGATGGTCGCGGCCGGCGTCTACTTCATCGCCCGGTTGCTGCCCGTCTTCGCCGAGTCCGCCGCCGCCCTCGTCGTACTCGCCGTGATGGCCGCCGTCACGATGGTCGGCTCGGCGCTCGCCGCGCTCGCCCAGGACGACATCAAGCGGGTCCTCGCCTACTCGACCATCGGCCAGCTGGGTTACATGTCCGGCGCCCTCGCCGTCGGCGACCGCGGTGCCGCTGTCTTCCACCTCATCTCCCACGGCGCCTTCAAGGCGCTGCTGTTCCTCGCCGCCGGCGTGATCATCCATGCCACCGGCACCAACTCACTCGCCGCCATGTCCCGGATGAGCGGACTGACCAAGCGGATCCCCGACGCGTACTGGACGATGACCATCGCCCTGCTCGCGCTGGTGGCGATTCCGCCGTTCGCCGGCTTCTTCTCCAAGGAAGCCGTGCTTGTGGCCGCCGAGCACACCGCTCTCGGCGAGTCGGAATTCGCTCCCTCCAGTGCCGGCTGGACCGTCCTGGTCGCCGGGCTGCTGACCGCCCTCCTCACCGCGGCCTACGCCACCCGCCTGTGGCTGCTTGCCTTCCGCGGCCAGGGCGCACCGGCCCCGGACCATGGCAGGCAGCCCCTCGCCATGAACGCCGTGCTCTGGGTGCTCGCGGCCCCGTCACTCGGCTTCGGATTGAGCGCGGTGTTCATCGACGACTGGTTCGACGGGCGCTCGCTCACCCCGACGCTCGCCACCGCGGTGCTCGGCACCGGTGTCGCCCTGGTCGGCGCGCTGGTGACTTACGGCACCTGGCGCCACACCACGGCCATGGCTGCTCGGTCCCGGGCTGCCGCAGCCGCCACCGAGCAACCGCAGGTGGTCGCCCATCCGGACGCCGAGCCCGGCCTCGTGGAGGCGGAAGCCCTGCATCTGCCGCACCCGGCGGACGACCCCGCCGACCCCGGTCGACTGCTTCTCGGCCCGCTGCACCGCCCCGCGGCCTCGGGCTTCCACCTGGACGCCGTCTACCGCACTCTGCTCGTCCGCCCCGTCCTGGCTGGCGCCGAACTGGTCCGCTTCCTGGACCGCGAGGTCATCGACACCTATGTGCGCGCCGCCGGTACCGGCACCAACTGGCTGGGGTGGCTCGTCCGCCGTGCCCAGACCGGCAATGTGCAGACCTACCTCAGCGCCCTGCTGGCCGGCTCCGTCGTCCTGGCGATCGCCGCCGTACTCGTCGCCGCCGGAGTGTGAGCCGTGATCGATATCAGCGAATCCGTGATGCAGTTCCTTCTCGCGTTCATCGTCGTCGGCCCGCTCATCGGCGCCGCCGCCGCGCTGCTGCCCGCCCCTCCCGGGCTGAAGGGGAAGTCGCCCGAGCAGGCTGTGCTCCGGCACGGGGTGACCGTCACCGGTGTCATCCTCGCCGTCGCCGTCGTCCTCACGCTCGGCTTCGACCACGACCAGCCCTCGAAGATGCAGGCCACGACTGACATCAGCTGGATCCCGGCACTTGATGTGCGGATCCATCTCGGTGTCGACGGCATTTCGCTCCCCCTCCTCGTCCTGACCGCGCTGCTGACCTTCCTCTGCGCGCTGTACAGCTATTTCAAGATGCCCGCGGGTCCGTCCCCGAAGGCCTTCGTCGCCCTGCTGCTGGTCCTCGAGTCCGGCACTCTTGCCACCTTCGCCGTCCTCGACCTGCTGCTCTTCTTCCTCGCCTTCGAGACGGTCCTGGTCCCCATGTACTTCCTCATCGCCCGCTGGGGCGGTGAGGGCCGCCGGGCCGCGGCCTGGAAGTTCATCCTCTACACACTGCTCGGTTCGGTCGTGATGCTGCTCGGCCTGCTTCTCGTCGGAGTCAAGGCCGGCACGTTCGACATGGTGGCACTCGCCACTGACAACGGCCGCGGACTGAGTACATCCGTGCAGCTCATCGCCGTTTTCGCGATCGGTGTCGGGCTCGCTGTGAAGACCCCGATGTGGCCCCTGCACAGCTGGCTCCCGGACGCCCACACCGCTGCCCCGACCGTCGGCTCCGTCATGCTGGCCGGTGTCCTGCTGAAGATGGGCACATACGGTTTTGTTCGTATCGTTCTTCCGGTCGCGCCTGACGGTATGCAGGTCTTCGCCCCCTATCTCGCGGCCTTCGCCGTCGCCGGGATCATCTACGGTTCGCTGGCCTGCCTCGCCCTGGCCAGGCCAGGCAGCAAGGGCGACTTCAAGCGGCTGATCGCGTACTCCTCCGTCGGCCACATGGGTTTCGTCCTCCTCGGCATCGCGACCATGACCGCCACCGGCGTCAACGGCGCGCTGTTCGCCAACATCGCCCACGGCCTGATCACCGGCCTGCTCTTCTTCCTGGTCGGCGCTATCAAGGACCGCTACGGCACCGCTGACCTGGACGCACTGGCCGGAGCCACCGGCGCCGCGCTGTACGGACGCGCGCCCCGCCTCGGGGGCCTGCTGGCCTTCGCCGCCGTCGCCTCCCTCGGTCTGCCGGGGCTTGCCGGGTTCTGGGGCGAGATGCTGGCCCTGTTCGCCGCCTTCGACCCCGCGCCCGGCCTCAGTCGCCCTGCCTTCCTCACCTTCATGGTGATCGGCGGCCTCGGCACCCTGCTCACGGCCGCGTATCTGCTCATGGTCGTCCGGCGGGTCTGCATGGGCGGCACCAAGCCCGCGGGGGAGTCGGGACCCGCCGAGTTCGCCGATGTCCGGGGCTACGAATTCGCCGCCTGGACCCCGCTCGTCGCCCTCACCGTCATCGCCGGACTCTGGCCCGCGGTCCTCCTCGGTCTCACCGACCCGGCCGTGCAGAAGCTCCTCGCGGGAGGAAAGGCATGACCCCTCTGGCACCCCTGGCCACCACGCATGTGCTCGCCGCGACCCCTGTCGGGCGGGCCGCGTCTGCCGAGCCCGCCGCGTCCTCCCTGGTCCAGTCGGTCGACTGGCTCGCCATCGCCCCGCCGACCATCGCCGCCGTCGTCGGTCTGGCCATCCTGGTGGCCGACCTCTTCGTGCCCGACTCGAAGAAGGCGTACCTGGGCTACGGGGCCATCGCCGGCCTTGCCGCCGCCGTGCTGTCCCTGGCCCCGCTGCGCAAGGGCGACCGCTCCACGTTCTGCCTCACCACGGCCCCTGACGCGTGCAGCTACACGGCGGACCGTTTCGCCCTGGTCATCCAGCTCCTGGTGCTCGGAGGCGCGCTGCTCACCGCGCTGCTCTCGGTCACGGAGACCAGGAAGCGGCTGCCCGCGGGGGAGTACTGGTTCCTGCTGCTGTCTTCGGCCGCCGGTGCCGCCCTGCTGCCCGCCTCGCGCGACCTGGCCACCCTGGTCGTCGCACTCGAAGTCGCCTCGCTGCCCGCGTTCGCCCTTGTCGGCCTGCGGCGCGGCGACCGGTTGTCGAGCGAGGCGGCGCTGAAGTTCTTCCTCTCCTCGGTCACCGCCACCGCGGTGATGCTGCTGGGGGTGAGCTTCGTCTACGCGACGACCGGAAGCATGCACCTCACCCGGATCGCCGGACGTCTCGACGACGTTCCCGGACAGCTGGAGGTCCTGGCGCAGGCCGGTGTCGCCCTCACCCTCGTGGGATTCGCCTTCAAGACCGCCGCCGTGCCCTTCCACTTCTGGGTGCCCGACACCTATGTGGGCGCGCCGCTGCCCGTGGCCGCCTACCTCTCGGTGGTCGGCAAGGCCGTCGGCTTCTCGGGGCTCGTTCTGGTGACCGTCATCGCCTTCCCCGCCTACGCCGACATCTGGGGCCCCGCCCTGGCCGTCTTCGCGGCGCTGACGATGACCGTCGGCAATGTGGCGGCCGTACGCCAGTCGGCCGCACGCTCCTGGAGCGCGGTGCGGCTGCTCGCCTGGTCGTCGGTGGCGCAGGCCGGCTACATCCTGGTGCCGATCGCGGCCGCCGCGTACTCAAGCGACGACCAGATCGGCTCCACCGTCGCCTACGCCCTGATGTACGCGATCGTCAACCTCGGCGCCTTCGCCGTGGTCGCGCTGGTCGCCCGAACCAGCCCGCGGAACCGGATCGCCGACTATCGCGGCCTCTACGCCACCCGTCCGGTGACCGCCCTGGTCATGGGGTTCTTCCTGCTGTGCCTGGCGGGGCTGCCGCCCGGTGTCATCGGCCTGTTCGCCAAGGTCACGGTGTTCTCGGCGGCGGTGGACGCCGGGCTCGGCTGGCTCGCGGTGATCATGGCCGTGAACGTGGTGATCGCGCTCTACTACTACCTGCGCTGGACCGCGTTGCTGTTCCGCGCCCCCGAGGGCGCCGAGACCGGTGCCTCGGCGGAGGCGGTGAGCGGAGCCCCCGGAGACCTCGCGGCGGCCGTGCCGGTGCGCCACGGGGCTCCGGCGCTGGTCATGGCCGCGATCGCGGTCACGGCCGCAGCGGGCGTCCTGCTGTCGGGCTGGCCCCAGCTGGTGCTGCGTTTCGCTACGACCAATCTCTTCTGAGGGTCGTATGAGCGCATGAACGGGGCAGGCGGACGGGGTTCGACAAGCGGGCCCCCAACCCGGCACCGTGTCCAGCGCGCAAGGACACCGTACAGAGCAAGGGAGACCCGGTAGTGCTGAGCGGATTCAAGGATTTCATCCTCCGTGGAAACGTGATCTCGATGGCGATCGGACTGGCCGTCGGAGCGGCCTTCACGGCGGTCGTCACCGGCTTCAGCGACGCCTTCGTCATTCCGCTGATCGGCGTCGCCACCGAGGGCACAGGGGACTACAGTGAGGCGGTCTTCGAGGTCCAGGGCGTGGAGTTCCCCTACGGGTTGTTCATCAGCGCCGCGATCGCCTTCCTGATCACCGCCGCGGTGCTCTACTTCTGTGTCGTGCTCCCGATGACGAAGGTGCAGAACCGCTTCACCAAGGACGAGCCGTTCAGCATCAAGGCGGCCGTGCGCGACTGCCCCCGCTGCTACACCGAGATCCCGGCGATCGCGAGCCGCTGCGCGCACTGCACCAGCGAGGTCGAGCCCGTCCGTGAGGCCCTGCAGAAGGCCGGACTGCTGCCCGCCCAGCGCTGACCCCTGCGGGATGCCGGGTGGCGCCCCGGCCGGAGCATCACCCGAACGGAGCAGTGCGCCGCCCCCGGGGGCAAGGGAACCCGTGGCTCTCGCCTGGCGTTGACCAGTACGGGAGGGTCCACTGGAGACGGACCACGACCAGCAGAGGGTTCCCCTGCCGCACCATCTGGAGGGCGTACCGTGCACCGCCGGCACAACGGGCTGAGGACCGCCGTTCTCCTCGGGGGCTTGTCCGCCCTCATCATCGTCATCGGCAGCTTCTTCGGCCGTACGGGCCTGATCGTCGCCCTCCTGGTGGCGATCGGGACGAACGCGTACGCGTACTGGAACAGCGACAAGCTGGCGCTGCGCGCCATGCGCGCCCGCCCGGTGAGCGAGTTCGAGGCGCCCGCGCTGTACCGGATGGTCAGAGAGCTCTCCACCCAGGCCCGCCAGCCGATGCCCCGGCTCTACATCTCACCCACCCAGGCGCCCAACGCCTTCGCCACCGGCCGCAATCCGCGCAACGCGGCGGTGTGCGTCACCGAAGGCATCCTCCGGCTGTTGGACGAGCGGGAGCTGCGCGGTGTCATCGGCCATGAGCTGAGCCATGTCTACAACCGCGACATCCTGATCTCCTCCGTCGCCGGCGCCCTCGCATCCGTGATCCTGTTCCTGGTCAACTTCGCCTGGCTGATCCCGATCGGGCGCTCGAACGACGACGAGGGGCCCGGCTTCCTGGGTCTCCTGCTGATCATGATCCTGGGCCCGATCGCCGCCTCCGTGATCCAACTCGCCATCAGCCGTTCCCGTGAGTACGAGGCCGATGCATCCGGTGCCCGACTCACCGGCGACCCGCTCGCTCTGGCCGGTGCCCTGCGCAAACTGGAGACGGGCACCAAGCAGTTGCCCCTGCCGCCCGAGCCGAAGATCGAGACAGCGAGTCATATGATGATCGCCAATCCGTTTCGCCCGGGCCAGGGGCTGTCGAAGATGTTCTCCACACACCCGCCGATGGCGGAACGCATCGCCCGGCTCGAGCAGATGGCAGGACGCCGATCATGAAGACCATCCTGAACATCATCTGGCTCATCCTCTGCGGCTTCTGGATGTTCCTCGGCTATCTCCTCGCCGGTGTGCTGCTCTGCATCACGATCATCGGCATTCCGTTCGGACTCGCGGCCTTCCGCATCGGTGTGTACGCGCTCTGGCCGTTCGGCTACACCGTCGTGGAACGGCATGACGCGGGCGCGCCGTCCTGCGTCGGCAACGTGCTCTGGCTGATCCTGGCGGGCTGGTGGCTGACACTCGGGCATATCGTCACGGGCATCGCGCTCTGTCTGACGATCATCGGCATCCCGCTCGGCATCGCCAACTTCAAGCTGATCCCGGTGTCACTGCTGCCGCTGGGCAAGGAGATCGTGCCTACGGACCAGCCGTTCGCGACGCGTTGACACTGGGGCCTGCGGGGCCCGGTGCTGTGAGGCCCGATCCCGCGTTCACCCGGCACGGCGCCGCTGTCGCCCGATGCTTCGACGGTGTGACGGCGCTGCTCGACGGCGGCCCTGCCGAATCCGCGGAGACCGCCGGCGACATCGAAGCGGACGGCGTCAAGTCCGTCCTCGACTGAGCGGCGCCCGCACCGCGTACGCCACCGCCCCCAGCGCCAGCACCGCCCCACCCGCCACCACCGAGGACAGCGGCAGGCTGAACGCCAGGACCAGACAGCCCACGAGCCCGAGCGTGGCGACTACCCGCCATTCGGGACCAAGTGTCCACGCCGAGGTGTTGGCCACGGCGTAATAGAGAAGAACTCCGAAGGACGAGAAACCGATCGCACCCCGCACATCAGCCGTCGCGGCGACGACCGCCACCACCGCCCCCACGGCGAGTTCGGCGTGATGCGGCACCTGGAACCGGGGATGCACGGCAGAGAGCGTACGAGGGAGGTAGCCGTCCCGTGCCATCGCCAGCGTGGTGCGGGAGACACCGAGGATCAGCGCCAGGAGTGAACCGAGCGCGGCAACCGCAGCGCCCACCCGCACCACGGGGACGAGCCACTGAGCTCCTGCCGCCCGCACGGCGTCCGCCAGCGGCGCAGTCGCCCGACCCAGACCATCCGCCCCCAGCACGGAAAGGACCGCGATGGCGACACCCAAGTACACCAGCACAGCGATACCGAGCGCCAGCGGGATCGCGCGAGGGATCGTCCGCTCCGGATCCCGGACCTCCTCGCCGAGGGTGGCGATCCGCGCATAGCCCGCGAACGCGAAGAACAGCAGCCCGCCTGCCTGCAGCACACCCGCCGCCCCTCCGCTGCTCCCACCCGAGACCAGGTGCGCCGGATCCGCAGCCGATGACACCAGACAGGAGGTGATCACAGCCGCCAGCACCGCGAGGACGACCGCCACGATGGACCGAGTCAATCGTGCCGACTTCTGAACACCGCGGTAGTTCACGGCAGTCAGCGCCACGACCGCGGCGACCGCCACCGCATGCGCCTGGTCCGGCCAGGCGTAGGTGCCGACGGTCAGCGCCATCGCGGCACACGACGCGCTCTTGCCGACGATGAAACTCCAGCCTGCCAGATACCCCCAGAACGGGCCGAGTCGCTCGCGACCGTAGACATACGTACCGCCGGACGCCGGGTAGCGGGCCGCGAGTCCGGCCGACGCCGTGGCGTTGCAGTACGCCACGACACCGGCCAGTGCGAGTCCGACGAGCAGCAGCGCGCCGGAGCCGGCCGCCGCGGCAGCCGGTGCCATGGCCACGAACACCCCGGCTCCGACCATCGAACCCAGCCCGACGATCACAGCGTCGAACACACCCAGTGACCGTCTCAGCTCGTGTGGCATGTCCACACCCTACTGACAGCGCAACCGCGCACCGACTCCCGAGCGTCCCCGAGAGCGAGGACCCGTACAACGCGCACACCACCCTGTGCGGAGAGGTAGGCCACAGCATGGGCATCATCAGCTGGATAGTCCTGGGGCTGCTCGCCGGGATCGTCGCCAAGGTACTGCTGCCTGGGCGCGACCCGGGGGGCTTCATAGGCACCACCATCATCGGCGTAGCGGGTGCGTTCGTGGGCGGCTGGATATCGGCACACTGGCTGGACCGGCCCATCACAAAGGACTTCTACGACGGTGCCACCTGGGTCTCCGCCATCGGCGGCGCGCTCGTTCTGCTGATCGCCTACCGGATCCTGTTCGGCCACTCACGTTCACGTTGAGCGCCGCACCGGGAACTCCCGGCGGAGTCCCGGTGTGATCCAGGCATCATCGGCACCACTCGAGGGCGCCGGCCGATCACACGGCGGCCGCATGACCGGCCGACCGCACGGCTGCTCAGGCGTCGAACCCCGTCTCGCGAAAGGTGATGTAAGCCATCCGGGTATGTGCACCGCCCCAGGCGCAACCTCGGCGCGCTCTCCCGGAAACAGCCCGGTGGTCATGGGGCCAGCGCGCCTTCCAGGCCGAGCAGCCGCTCTTTGCGTTCGATGCCCCCCGCGTAACCGCGCAGGGCGCCGTCGGCGCCGATCACCCGATGGCAGGGCCGCACCACGAGCAGCGGATTGCGCCCGATCGCGGTCCCCACCGCCCGTACCCCGGCCCCCGAGGCGCCGACCTGCTCCGCGATCTGCCCGTAGGTGACGGTCCGCCCGTACGGGATCCCGTCCACCGCCCCCCAGACCCGCTGCTGGAACGCGGTGCCCCAACCCCCGCCCACCGCATGGGCGTACTCGATCGTGAAGCTCCTCAGCTCTCCGTCGAAATACGCCCGCAACTGCCTGGCGATCTCCTCGAACGCCTCCGTCGCACGCTGCCAGCCGTCCCGGACGACCGCCGCGCCCTTCTGCCCCGGCAGGGAGAGCGACACCAGAGCCACGCCGCCCAGGGCGGTGGTGGACTCCTCGCCGACCAGCAGCAGGGTGCCCAGCGGGCTGTCGATCTCCGTGTACACGGTCATGGTGTCTCCGTCCTCACCTCGTGCGTCTCGCGACTTCCGAGTCTGCACCTGCGGGTCGGGCAGGGCTGGCAGTAATCGGACATCACGTGTGCCACCGGCGGGCCCGGGTGCGGATCCGGCCGCGTACCAGGGTCAGGTCCTGGGCGGCGGCCGGAGCGTCAGGGATCCGCCTGGCCACGCTCATGCGGGGCCAGGCGTGCCTGGTCAGCGGTAGTTCACGAACTTCCCTCTCGGCCCTCTGACCTGCGCCGACGCGAGCATTAGCGCCCTGACCTGCGAAAACTACACTCAGTGGTTGCTGTCGTTTCTCAGGGTTTTCTAGGCCCATGTGCCCTGGCTGTGCCCTCACGCGCAGCCGGGGCACTGGCGTTTCGTGCCGCGAGTGCTCGCTCAGGCTATCGGGGGCGTGGGGGAGACCTGGCGGGACGGGTAGCCCGGATTCAGGAAGCGTCCCGGGAACGAGCGGGGGCCGTGGCGGCGGTCGAGCCACGCCGACAGACCAGTGGCCGCCCGAGCCGGACAGCATTGGCCGCAACACGGCGGCGTGCGTGCGCGGTAGGCGGCAAGGTTTCTACATCACGGTCACACCATCGTGGAGGTACGCAGGGATACCGGCCGAAGCGGCACGCATCGCCGCATCGAAGCGGCGGCAGAGGCGATCTTGAAGAAACGCGGCGGCTTTGTCGGGTGCGACGAACATGATCTCGGAGAGTTCGGCGTCGTGGGGACGCAACCCCTCGGCCTCCTCGTGTCCGAGGGTGCCGCCGTCGAAGATGAATGCGATCTGGTCGTCCCACGGCCCATGCGGGGGCACCCAATCGACCACCAGCAGCACACGCGGGCTGATCTCCAAGCCGAGTTCTTCGTGCAGTTCCCTCGCGGCGGCTTCATGCGGAGGCTCGTTCTCCTCGGCCATTCCGCCTGGCAGGTCCCACCCCGGCTTGTAGGTGGGGTTCACCAGCAACACGCGGCCGCCGGGATCACGTAGCAGGACGTCAGCGGCTACACGCTTGCGTGCCTGCGTGGCGTTCCCCTCCGCCAGATAGGCATTCCAAGCGACCGGATCGGTGGAGTTCGGGGCCGTGGGCCTCATACGGGTGTGCCTCCCGAGGATGGCGGGATGATGTCGGCCAGGAGCAGCATTCTGGCCCTCCTTGCGTCGTCGAAGCGCGTCAGGTACTCACGCACAGGCAGGTACCCGCGGTGGGGCTCCAGCAGCCGCCGAAGGGAGTCGAGTTCCTGAACGACCCGCACAGAACCAAGGGTCGGGCTGGTCATGAGCAATTCATGGCCGACGGTTACCGCCGCATCAAGGTCGCTCCGGTGCACGTAGATAGCGGCGAGCGTGATGCGGCTCAGTGCCAGCGAGCGGGCCCTACCGTCTTCCCGCAGGGCTACGGCACGCTCGGCGGCGGTAAGGGCCTTGTCGTACTGCCCGAGGTCCCGCAGCGTGAGGGCGGATTCGCTGGCGAGGGCGGCGGCATCGAACGGACTCAACCATGGATGCATCGCACCCGCACCCGCCGTCTCCAGGTCGCGGTGAGCGTCGTCGAGCGCCCGCATGGCTGATGCGTGCTGGTGCTCTGCGGCGAGAGCTCGGGCCCGCATCGTGTGCAGCCGCGCGGTCAAGGCCGGAATCCTCGGCCCTTGGGCAGCAAGGCCCAGCCCGCTCCGTGCCCAGCCTGCCGCTCCCGCAGCGTCGCCGGTCTGGAGGGCTAAGTGGCTACTGCTGGCGGCAACATGCGCTGCCAGCGGCAGGTCACCCGCGACGCGAGCGAGGGGAAGCGCACGCGCGAAGTGTCGGTCGGCTCGGTCATCGTGTCCCGAGTCGTGGGCCATCCACCCCGCCATCTCCGTCAGTGCCGCCGCAGCGGCGAACACCTGCGCTCCAGTGCTGGTGTCGACCAGTCGCGGCGCGACCCGGTCAGTGAGATGCCGTACGACCGCTCCGTACAGGCGCCCGCCCCCCGCCTGGCGGTCCGCATTTCGGAAGGCGTCCATGGCGGTCAGGTCATTGCCGTCCGGCCCTGCATAGTCGGAGCGTTGCTGCGGCACGGCTGCTACGGGCGGCTCCCACGCGCGGCGGCACAGGCCGAGGAGGCGGCCAGGGATGTGGAAGGCGTCCGCGATCTGCTCGAACAGCGCCAGCTTTTCAACTCGGGTGCGCCCATTCATGTAGTCGTAAAGACGCCCCTGACTGATGTCTGCTGCCGCGGCGAGGCGGCGCGTGCTTACGCCCCGTTTGTTGAGCAGTCGGAACACGGCGCCCATGTCCCGCTCGGCGCACGCCGACAGTAGGCGCGGGTCGTCGAGCAACGCGGCGACTACTGCGCGCGGGTCTTGCGGATTGCTGCTCATACCGACTCCCCCGAGTGAGCCTGCTTTGACGCCACGGCCAAACCTCCAACGGTGACCCCAAGTTGGAGTCATCCCGCGGAGTCACACCGACGCTACTCGGTGCGGTCGAATCGTCACAGCCGCTCGGGAGCCGCAATCTCCAAACACCTGTACCCGCGTGGCACGGGAACCCGCTCGCCCGGCTCCCGTAAGAGAGCGGGTTGAGCGCCCCCCAACGAAAGGAGGCATCCGGTGGTAGGTCAGGACACGTGCCTTGAAAGCGTGCAGCATCGCCTCGCCGGCCGCGAAGTCATCGACCCCAGTACTGGCCGCCGGGGCATCCTCGGCAGTGTCTTGGTAGAGCGGAACCGCGCCACGGACCGCGTGGTGAAGCGCACCGCTCATCTCCGGCCTGTTGACGGGAGCGGGTGGGAGTGGACGGCAGACCCTACAACGCTCAAACCCGCCGTGCCGGTCACCCCCGATACCCACCCGAAGGTGACGTCATGAGGGGCCAGCACGCCCGGCCCCGTGGACCAGGCCGAGCCGTCGCTGTCCTTGCCGCCCTCGGCATCGCCCCGCCCGCGCTGATCTGCACCCCCCCACGTCGGCGACGCAGCCAGCTCGCCCACCATCACGGCTCCCGACCACTCATGGACGGAGCACGACATGAGTACATCAGTCTCTGGCCCGGACATCAGCCCCACCAGGTCACCGATACACCGCGCCGAACAGCGTGCTCGAACTGCCCTCTAGAGACTGCCCTGCGGCGGGGACGATCCCACCCGTTCCCCACGGGCCCGCACACCCCGCCGCAGGGCGCACCACGCGCCGACCACCTAACCCGCAGAGAGTGAGTGGTGGTTGGTGTTGGGACGGGTCGAGAGCGCCCGAATTCCAGCAAGGGCACACCCGTCCAGCGTCATGATGGAAACCACGAAGGGAGAGAATCCAGTGGGAAACCACTCTGGAAAGCCCGCGCCCATCCAACCGCCGCCGCCCCCGCCGCCGCCGTCCCCTGACGGCAGTAGCCCGCCCGGTGATGGAGGCCACCGCAAGTGACCGCCCAACAGCACCAGGAGCGCCCCAGCCGTACTCGGCTGGGGCGCGCCCTGCTCCAGACGGGTGCGATGTCCTCAGACTGGGCACCCACGTTCGCGGCCGTCGACCGCGCCGCTTTCCTTCCCGACCTCATGTGGCCTTTCAACATGGAAACAGGGAAGGCCACCGCCGTCAGCCGGTCCGACGCCCCCGACGCCTGGCACCGGTACGCCGATGCCGACATGCCGATCGTTACCCAATGGGACGATGGCGCCCACCGCGGAACCGCCCCCGGCAACGTGCCGACGTCCAGCGCCAGCATGCCGAGCGTTGTCTACGGCGCGCTTGGTGATCTCGACGTGGACGCGGGCATGCAGGCACTCGATGTCGGAACCGGCGCGGGCGAGACAGCGGGACTGCTCGCTCACAGGCTCGGATGGCGAAGCGTCTTCACCGTCGATCTTGACCCGGCTGTATCCCGGGCCGCTCGCGAACGTCTCTGCGGCATGGGCCTTTACACCACGATGGTTATCGGCGACGGACGCGACGGCTACCTGCCAACAGCACCGTACGACCGCATCCTGGCCACCTACGCCGTGCGTGCCATCCCGCCCGCGTGGATCGCACAGACACGCCCCGGCGGGGTGATCGTCGCCCCCTACGGCACGCACTACACCAGTCGTGACGCCATCGTCCGTCTCGTCGTGAATGGCGGTACCGCATCGGGCCGCTTCACCAGGGCTGTGGAATTCATGAAGGACCGGCACGACCGGGGCAGTTGGCCGCAGCACACCGATTACGTCACCGACTGGACTGCCGCCGACAGTAGTTCCGCCGACATCGGACCGATGGAACTCGACGCCACCCAGTTCATCATCGGCCTCACCGTACCGTCGTGCACCCACACCATCTACGAGCAGCCCGACGGCAACCATGCCGCGTGGTTCTACAGCCTGAATGACCGTTCGTGGGCGGCCGTACGGTGGGCAGCCGTCGGCGAACCCGGCGAGGTCTACCAGGCTGGACCCCGCCAACTCTGGACAGAGGTAGAAGCGGCTTACCGTTGGTGGGAATCGCAGGGACAGCCAGCAGTCGACAGGTTCGGCCTCACGATCACGCCTGGCAGTGCTACACCATGGTTGGACGAACCAGACAACCGCGTACCACGCGCGCAGCGATAGGAGGGCGAGGGTGGGCGAGCAACCCGAGAATGAACCGCTAGCCGACTGGTTCGCGCGCCGCGATCGGCAGCGCGCCTCGGATCGGCAGATCGCTGGCACTCGCCGCGTTCTGCCTCTCGCCCCCGGCGTCCACGCCGCCCACGTAGCCCCTGCTGCCCCCCGCCTGCTGCTGGAGTGGGACGGGCGCACCTGGACACCGGTCGGCGTCGCTCCGGACGCCCGCGAGGCAGCACGCTTCCTCGACCCCTGCTGACGAGAGACGTCCCCTCCGCAGCCGACACCGAATGTCAGTGGGGTGCGGTATTCGCGCGCGCCCGCGCGCGCAAGGCCGCGACCGGTCGCAGCGCGACATTTTGAAGTGTGGCCGGGGGACGGCGGGGACGTGGGGGACGCACTTTCCGGGCTGCTCTCTCCCTTCTTCCCTCCTCTTCTCATCAGGACAGAGAGGAGAGGGGGGTAGAGCGTCCCCCGCGTCCTCCTGGTGGGGGCGTTCGTCCGTTTCCGCAGGCAGGAACAGGGTTTCGCGGGGACGCTGCGCGGTGCGAGACGCGTCCCCTGTCGTCCCCCACGCGTCCCCCGAGAGACGGCTGCGCCCCGGGGCGGCGGGGTGCCGTTCCGGGGCGCGTCGAGGGCGGGTGGCGGGTCATGACGGCGGGATGTAGGTCACGGCCCATGTCTTCCCGTGCTTGTTGCTGCCCGAGGTGCGGGCCACGTGGATACCTCGGGAGCGGAGCGCGGGGGCGACCTGGCGGATGCGGGCGCTGAGGACGGCGGGCGTCTTGGGCCAGCCGTCGGCGAAGCCGCGCCCGTCGCTGCCGAGCAGCCGATGTAGCTCGGCCATGGTGCCCGTCCAGCCGCCGTGCGGGAAGGCGTGAGAGGTGGCCCACTCACGCAGTGCGGCGGCAACCGGGTGCCCGTCGAGAACCGTCTCGTTCAGCGCGTCCTGTGTGGCGTTGAACGCGTCGAGGCTGCGCCAGCCGGTGACACGGTCGAGGGCGTGCAGTAGTTCGGCGAAGTCAGCCAGGCGCGGACGCTCTGTCAAGTGAGTTGCTGCATACGGGAGTTCGGCCCAGATGCCGGCGGCGAGGTCGAGCAGCGCGCCAAGAATGCGCGGATGCGCCTGCTCGTACGCCGCCCACAAGGCGCCCGCGGTGCGCCGCTTGTGCCGAGAGATGGGTGAGAGTTCGAGTGGCAACATCCGCTCGGCGAGGTCGTTGCGCAGCGCCCCGAGGTCGATCCCGGTGAGCAGTACAGGTCGCTGGTAGGTCAACACGTTCACGTCATCGTCGGTGTACAGAGCGCGCGTCACCTGCGCGTCGCCAGTGACGATGCGACACAGGGCATCGGACAACCACCCGGGCAAGCCTGAGAGGTTATCGAGGGCGAGCACCCATCCGGCGGCGGTGGTCGGCCCGAGGTCGCGCAGGTTCTCGGGCGCCTGGCGCAGGGGAGCGCGGGCGCCCTCGATGACCCCGGCGAGCATCTGCCCCGACGTGCTCTTGCCTGTGCCCTGCTCGCCCGTCAGGTACGCGACCGGCCGCGGGATATTTGGGCGCAGCGCGGCGAGCAGCCAGCCGACGGCAAGCGGCAGCGTCTCGGAGGTGAACGGCAGCAGTTCGGCGAACTCCTCGATGCCCGCGCGCCAGCCACCCGCTACCCGGTCAGGGCGCGGCAGAGGGCGCACCAGCCTGCTACGTCGCCATACGGGCCCGATCTCAGGGTCGGGATGGGTCAGTGCCCACTCGCCTGGGGCGAGGCGTACCGACTCCCCATCGGGGCGGCCGAGGTCGAGCCATGTCACGACGCCGTCGTTGGGGTCGGCGGCGATGCGCAGCGGCAGCTCGACCTCGGCCGCGTGCATGGCGAGCGCGTCGAGCGCCGCCACGGCGTCGGCGAGCGCGGACTGCGAGGGGGTGCGGTTGTGCTCAGTTACGTACGCGTGAATGAGGCGCTGCCGCAGACTGCCCGTGCCCGTACTGGCGGTGGCGCGAAGCGGTACGGCGACGGGCGGGCCGTCGTACGGCACGGCGTACGGGGCGCCGTTGTGATGCAGATAGCGGAATCTGTTCTGTCCGAGCAAGCGCAGTACCTCGGCCTGTGGCGGCTGGCGTTCCTGCTGCGGTGTGCGCGAGGGCTCCGCCGCCCGTTCCGGACGGCGGAAGGGGACCACGGAGCGTGCGGCGGCGGTCGACACCTACACGCATCTGTGGCCGGACGAGGAGGACACAACGAGGGCGGCAGTCGAGTCCGTGCTCGGTGATGTGCCCCCGTTGTGCCCTGCTCGCTCAGCCTGACCGCGTTGGTGCAGGTCAAAGGGGATCGTCAGCGGTAGTTCACGAACTGGAGCGCGAAGTCGAAGTCCTGGCCCTTCAGCAGCGCGATCACGGCCTGGAGGTCGTCCCGGCTCTTCGAGCTGACCCGCAGCTCGTCGCCCTGCACCTGAGCCTTGACGCCCTTCGGCCCCTCATCTCGGATGACCTTCGCGACCTTCTTGGCGTTCTCCTGGGAGATCCCCTCCTCGATCGAGGCGAAGATCTTGTACTCCTTGCCGGACAGCTGCGGCTCACCTGCGTCGAGGGCCTTCAGCGAGATCCCCCGCTTGATCAGCTTGGACTGGAAGACGTCGAGGATGGCGGTCACCCGCTCCTCGGAGTTCGCCTGCATCAGGATCTTTTCGCCGGACCAGGAGATCGACGCCCCGACGTTCTTGAAGTCGTAGCGCTGCGAGATCTCCTTGGCGGCCTGGTTGAGGGCGTTGTCGACCTCCTGCCGCTCGACCTTCGAGACGATGTCGAAACTGGAGTCGGCCATGTGCTGTGGCTCCTTGATGTCGTGGGCGAATCGTGGCGTGTCGGTGCCTGTACGGCCTGCCGGGCTCCGGCGGACCGCTGCGGCAAGCCTAGCCATCCGACTCCGTCGAGGCGCTGATCAATCCGGTGGCGAAGCACCCCCGCGCATCAGGTATTGTTTACGTCGTTGCCAGGGAGCACCGCCGAGAGCGGACACTCCGGCAGCGATCCCATGGCGGTGTGCCCGAGTGGCCAATGGGAGCGGACTGTAAATCCGTCGGCTTAGCCTACCCAGGTTCGAATCCTGGCGCCGCCACGCGATGAGAACGGCCCCTGTCTGTGTTTTCGCAGGCAGGGGCCGTTTCTTTTTTCGGCTGCTGGGTCGCGACCGCTCCGGCGCAGGCAAACCGTTCACCGCGATGTCGTTGGACTGGACAAGCCGGGCCCCTCGCCCTGGTGCGGGAACCCTTGCGAGGGACAGGTGCGCCGTCCGGGGCCTGATGGCGGCTCAGGCCCCGGACTCGGTCCGGCGGCGGTGGCCCGTTGACGGCTCAGCCGGCCAGGGCTGTGAAGCCGTAGCCCCAGTCGTACTGGAGTTTCGGGTCAACGGGCGCCTGAACGGCGCGGGTGGGCGCGGTGCCGGCGACCGTGCCGTCCTTCTTCGTACCGACCGACCACAGGTTCGATCGGCCGACACCGTGGACGAGGAGGGCGATCTCCGGCTGCTTGTCCCCGTTCAAGTCCGTGATCTTGAGCTCATGGCCGAAGCGGAACTTGCTCTTCGCGGGAACGACGGGCAGTCCCTTCGTCCTGTAGCCGTAGAACGCCGCGCCAGTGGAGACCACGCCCTTGGCCGAGCCCTTCAGGACGTAGATGCCGCCACCCGGCCTACCCGTGCAGCCGCCGTCGTCGCAGGCGGGGTGGTTCTCACCGTGGGCGCCCACGATCAGATCGGGGTAGCCGTCGCGGTTCAGATCGCCCACGCCGAGCGCGGAGCCGAACTGGTCCATCTGCTTCGGGGTGCCGGGCACACCCGGGCTGTCCTCGGTGAACACCTTCACCCGGCGGCTGGTGTCCACGCCCTTCGCCCCGCCGAAGGTGATGTGCACGCGGCCCGCGGTGCGCTCGGTCTCCCAGTCGGCGCCACTGTCGCCGACCGCGATATCGCCGTAGCCGTCCTTGTCGAAGTCCGCGATCACGGGACGGTTGCCGGACCGCAGTACCGTCGGTGTCGCCTTCAGGCCGGCCGAACCGCCGAGTAGCACGCGCCCCTGGGTGGAGGCGTATGCGTTGCCCGAGCCGTTGAACGCGACGAGGTCGTCCGCCGCGTCCTTGTTGATCCGTCCCGCGGCCAGCCGCTTGCTGTCCCAGTGGCCGTAATCGACCTTGAAGCCCGGGTCCACGGGCTGGACGGCAGCCGGCTTCCCGGTGGCACTGAACGGGCCTCGGAACAGGTCGAGGCGGTCCCGGTGGCCGATGACGAGATCGGTTTTGCGGTCCCCGTCGAAGTCGCCGGCCACCAGCACCGAACCGAAGTTCCCGTACTTCCGTGGGGCGTGGTCGGCGACCGCCGCTCCGCCCTTGAGGCCGGTCGGGCTGCCCCACAGCAGTGTGACCGTCCCGCTGTTGTCGTCGGTCGTGGTGCTCTGCCAGGAGGCGGAGACCGCCAGGTCGGCGTAGCCGTCCCCGTTGAAGTCGCCGTTGGCGAGCACGTCGCCGAAGCCGTTGGTCAGTGCGGCCTTGCCCGGGACACCCGGGCTGTCCTGAGTGATGATCTTCAGGCCGGTGCGTTGGGCGCCGTACTTCGAGCCGTACGAGACGGTGACGTAGCCGGCGCGCCAGCCCGCGTTCTCCTTCTCGGCGGTACCCGGCACGACCAGGTTCGCGTCAGCTTCGCTCACGGCCAGGTCGTGGTAGCCGTCGCCGTTGAAGTCGTCCGGGTAGCGGGTGGCGGCCGGTCCCCTGGACTTGGCCGACATGGTCGGCTCGACCCTCTGGGCCGTCATCTCGGCCGTGCGCTTGGTCCCGGTCGTCGTCCCGGCGGGCTGGGCCGCAGCGGCGGACGACGCCAGCAGACCACCGCTGAGCGCGCCTGCGACAGCCATCACTACGGCATGACGGATGTGCTTGTGCACGGATGTTCCCCCTGATGCGGTTGTTCTCTTCGTCAGAGAGACATCGGCGGGCGCCGAATAGTTGTACCGGCCCGTCGTCCGGGTTCGCGTGGTCAGCGCACGACCCGGCCCCGCAGGATGACCCGTTTCGGTCGCCCCAGGGTCCCGGCTGCTCCCGCTGCCGTGGGGTCCTCGTCGTAGGCGACGAGGTCGGCGGGTGCTCCGTCGACCAGTCCGGGCAGTCCCAGCCACTCCCGCGCCGTCCAGGAGGCAGCCCCGAGTGCCGCGTCGGCCGGCATTCCGGCCCGCGCCAACCGCTCTGACTCCGCGGCCACCGTGCCGCACGGGAAGCTGTCCGTTCCGGCCGGTAAGGTGACGCCTGCCTCGTGCGCGCGCCGGACGTTGTCGAGCATCCCCTGCCAGCCGTCGAGCCAGTGCGAGCGCTTCACGCTGGGTTCTCGGCCCAGCCAGCGCTCGGCGCTGTCGGCGAACACCGAAAGGGTCGGCACGAGCGCGGTGCCCTGGTCGGCCATCAGATCCAGGAGTTCGGGGTCGAGATGCATCCCGTGTTCAAGGCTGTCGGCGCCGGCCAGCACGGCGTTCCGTGAGCCCTCGGCGGTCTGGCTGCACTGCGACCCGTCCGCCGGCGGCGTGCACCGCGGCCACGGCCGCTCGCATCACGTCCAGCGGTACGGCGGGTTCGTCCCACTGCCAGTCTCCGATGATCTTGTACCAGGCCGAGGACGCCGCGGCCTCATCGACGGCCGCCTCCGGCAGTTCGCCCTCCTTGATGTCCCGGCCCACCCCGGGGGAGAACCGCCGGGGTGTCGCCAGTCAGCGACCCGCCGACCGCACACGAGGGAGATCCGGTTCCGTGTCCACCCGGCCGGGCATCCGCACCCCCGGCGGTGAAGGGCCCCGCCGGGAGCCCTGAAGCCCGGCCGTTACGGAACTGTCCCCTTCGGCCGTGCAACTACCGCCTGCCCTGCGCCGTCTATGAGGCGGAACTCGCGCCATGCGCGTACGCATAAGGAGTCGACAGCCATGGGAGCCACACGCCGACGAGGGATCGTCGCACTCGGGATCACCGCACTCGTGACCCCGCTCACTCTGGCCATGGGGACCGGGACCGCGCAGGCGGCGTCGTGCAACACGCAGACCGGTCCGTATCAGAAGCAGGTCGAGAAGTTCCTCGGCCGGCCGGTGGACGGCAAGCAGTCCGCCACCGACTGCAAGGCGATCCAGGCGTTCCAGACGAAGCACTCGATATCCCCGAACGCGGGGTATGCCGGGCCCATCACCTGGGGCGTCATGGATCTGATGAACAGGCAGAAGGCCGTCGGGAAGACCCCGAACAAGTCCGGTGCCTGCCCGACGAACAAGGGCCGGATCGCCTGCGTCAACCTGACGCTCCAGCTGAGCTGGATCCAGGACGGGTCGAAGCTGGTGTACGGGCCGGTCCCGGTGCGCACCGGAAGGAACGGGTACGAGACCCGTACCGGCCTGAAGAAGGTCTACTGGCGCAACATCGACCATGTGTCGAGCCTGTACAACGTGCCCATGCCGTACAGCCAGTTCTTCGACGGCGGCCAGGCCTTCCACTCGGTCGGCGTCAGCGTCTGGGCGCCGCCCGGCTCGCACGGGTGCGTGAACATGACCAAGACGGACGCGGCCAAGTACTGGAGCCTGCTGCGCAACGGGGACGACGTCTACGTGTACGGCCGCAAGCCCGGCACCTGAGCACCACCCTCGAACGTCTGAACCTCTGGTGGAGCCCGGCGGCAGCACGGCCGCCGGGCTCTATCACGTCTGCTGCCTGCCGAAGCCGGCGTGGGTGCGCCACCCGTTCGCCGGTTGACTCCGGCGCAGGGAGTGTCCTGTCGCCGGGTCACTCGCGACCCGCGTGAGCTGCGTTGACGACCTGACAGGCCGACAGGTCGAAGTGATCATCTCGTGTCATTTCAGGCTTTTAGTAATACGAGCTGATTTTCTTTGCACGTGAGTGCGGCGCCCCCTGCCGGGACAAGGTGTCCTGCCGCGCGCTCATCCGGAGGCTGGTGGTCGGTCATGAGGTCAGTCGTGCGCAGTACGCGTGTTCTCGTCGTCGGTGCCATGGTCGTGATCGCCTGCGGATGGCAGTCCGTCGCGACGGCCGCCGACGAGTCGGGGATCGGCGTCAGCCCGGATGTGGCGTTCCCCGGTTCGACGGTCACCGTCAGTACCACGGCCTGCGAGGGCGATGTGGCCTACGCCAAGGGGCAGGCGGAGTATGCCGGGCAGATCCATCTCACGGAGACCGGCCACGACGGCGAACTCGCGGGCGACTTCACCGTCCCCGACGACATCAAGGACGGCGTTTACGACATCACGGTCAAATGCCTGACGGGCGGTCGCGTGGAGACGAGCTATCAAGTCGCGCGCCGCCCCGACGGGGCAGTGCACGGAGGCTTCGGCGGCGCGACGGGACTGAACGGTACGGAGGTCGTCATCGGCTCCGCGCTGCTCGCCGGAGCGTCGGCCATCGGCCTGATCGCGATGCGGCGCCGTGCCGACAGCGGTTCCGTCTGAGCGGCGGGCCCGTGCCGCTCAGCGCCACACGCACGGGTCCTCGCGCAGAATCCTGATCTTCCTGGTGCCGCTCGGCATCTGGTTGCTGGTCCGCGGACTGATCGGCGAGAGCCCACCGCAGCCGTTCTCCGACCAGTCGGGGGCGCACGGCTCCGGGTCGAGTGCCGCCGACCGGGCGGCAGTCCACCGAGCGGCGCATACGCTGCCTCGTTCCACTCCGGTCAGGCTGCGCATCCCCGCCGTTCATATCGACGCGTCGATGACGACGCTGGCGCTGGACGGGAAGGGCGCGCTGCAGCTCCCGCCGCCAGGCAGCTCCAACCTGGCCGGCTGGTACTCCCGTGGTCCGGCACCCGGTGAAGCCGGAGCAGCCATCGTGGCCGGGCATGTGGACACCCCCACCGGGCCGGCCGTCTTCTACTCGCTCGGCGCGCTGCGCAAGAAGAGCACCGTCGAGATCACCCGCAAGGACCGGCGCACAGCGGTGTTCTCCGTGGATGCCGTGGAGGTGTACGCCAAGCGCTCGTTCCCGAGCCGCAAGGTCTACGGAGGCGGCTCGGCGCCCCAGTTGCGGATCGTCACCTGCGGAGGCGGATACCGGAAGTCCACGGGGTACCAGGGCAATCTGGTCGTCTACGCGAGCCTGGTCCGGGTGAGGTAGCCGCAGCCGGGCCACCGGCCGGGTCACCGCACCGTGAGAGCGGCGTAACCGCTCAGTTGCCCGCGATCGCCTTGACGGCCACCGAGACCGGGACCGACCCGCTGACCAGTTCCAGCGTCAGCCCCGCCGCGGCCGGGCTCTCGACGAGCTCTGCGAGCACCGCGGCCACGTCGTCGCGCGGCACCGGCCCGCGCCCGGTCGCAGCCTCCAGCCTGACCAGTCCCGTGCCGGCGTCGTTCGTCAGCATCCCGGGTCGCAGGACCGTCCAGTCCAGGCCGCTGCTGCCGCGTACGTAATCGTCCGCCGTGCCTTTGGCGCGCAGATACGCGTCGAACACCTCGTCGCCGGTACGGGTGGAGTCCGCGCCCATCGAGGAGACGATGAGGAACCGGCGTACGCCCGCCCGCTCGGCGGCATCCGCGGTCAGTATCGCCGCCCGCCTGTCCACTGTCTCCTTGCGTTCGGTGCCGCTGCCCGCTCCGGCGCCGGCGGCGAACACCACCCCGTCGGCGCCTTGGAGCACCTCTGCCACCTGCTCCACCGTGGCCGACTCCAGATCCAGCAGGACCGGTTCCGCACCGGCTGCCCTGAGCTCGTCGCCCTGTTCGGGTTTGCGGACGATGCCCGCGACCTCGTGCCCGCGCGCCGAGAGCAGCCTCTCCAGGCGCAGCGCGATCTGACCGTGTCCTCCCGCGATGATAATGCGCATGCTCACGACCGTACGCCGGTCGTTGCCCGGATGCGCGGGCCGGGCCACGGGGAACGGCACCCGCGGGCCGCGTGGGCGTCGGGAACGCACACCGCGCGGCTCCACACCGCACGCCCCGCCGCTCACGGCCCGGGATCCGGGCGCCCCTGGCGCGGCAGTTCGAGCGCGACAGCCGCGGCGGAGTCGCAGTACTCCCGCACGGCACTGGTCCGGGCCACCACCCGGCCGCAGTGCACCACGATCCGGCTGTACGCGAGCGACAGCACCCCCGTCAGCTCCTGTCCGCGCACCGCGAGCAATTCGGCCGGAAAGCCCGCCTCCACCCGCACCTCTGGCAGTCCCATGGCCCGCCGCGCCGTGGTGCTGACCGCCTCGTACGCCTCCAGTGCGCGCAGTCTCCCCTGCGATGCCAGCAGGAACGCCGCCTCCAGCGGATCACCGCGTCCCACCGGGTTCGCCGCGTCGCGCAGCGCCCCGCTGCCCGCCGCCACCCGCACCCCTGCCGCGCGCAGCAGCCGGGCCGGTGCGCTGCCGCGCAGTTCGGCGCCGGTGCAGCCGCCCTGAGGCAGGCAGACCACGGTGACTCCGCCGGCCGCGAGCCGGTCCGCCGTACGGGACGCCACTTCGGCGGGCAGCCGCGCGAGCCCCGCGCACGGGCCGATCGAGACCCCCTGCCGCAGTCCACCCGCCATGGTCGCGAGCCGGGCGAGCCGGGCAGGGTCATCGCCGTCGGTGTGCAGGTCCACCGGGCAGCCGTGCTCCGCCGCCATGTCCAGGACCGCTTCCGCGTAGCCGACCGGATCCGGGTCCAGATCGGGGCAGCCGCCGACCACGGAGGCACCCATCTTCATCGCGTCACGCAGCATCGCGAGGCCGTCGGCTCCGGCCACACCGGTCAGCAGCCGCGGTACTGCCACGGTGGTCAGCTCGGCCAGGCCGCGAAGCGAACGCTGTGCCTGGTGCACGGCATCGAGGGATTCCAGGCCGTGGACGCCTCCGATCCGCACATGGGAGCGCATCGCCGTGGCGCCGTGTCCGAGCTGGAGCAGCGCTGCCTCCGTGGCGCGGCGCTGGATCTCCGCGACGGCGCAGGACACCGGTCCGTCGGGCGAAGGAGCGGTGAGCGCGGTGTCGCCGTGGGTGTGCGGCTCGGCGGGAGCGGGCAGCAGCAGGTAGCCGCTCAGGTCCACGCGCGCGGAATGCGTCTTCGCGGGAGCGGGACTCGACGCGTTCGAGAAGTTCGAGGCACCGGTGGAACCGGTGTGGCCGGACGGACCGGACACGGCGGACGGACCGGCGGCGAGGCCGGAAGGGCTCAGGGGGTACAGGGGCTTCGAGCGCGGAGCGAGACTTCCGGCGGTGCCGACGGCCTCGATCCGGCCGCCGTTCAGTCGGACGTCGACCGTGCGGCCGTCGGTGAGACGGGCACCGCACAGGAGCAGCACGGTGGAGTCGGCGGTGGCTCCGCCGGGCGGCTCCGCCTGGCTGTCGGGCATGGCGCTCCTGAAGTGGCGGAAGGCGGAAGGCCTGGAGGGCGGGGGACGTCAGAAGGACCCTAGGGCGGTCCGCACCGCGCTTCGCGGAGGAGCGCAATAGTCGTACCGGTGTGGCTGTGAGTGGCGTACGAGTCGATCGGGACGGCGTGCCGGACAGGGCCCTCCGCGCCTCCGTCACCGTGCCCGAACGCCGCGGGTAACGGATCGAGTAAACGGATTTGGGCGATCGGTCGCGGACCGTGTAATGTCTTCATCGCTCGCCCCAATAGCTCAGTCGGCAGAGCGTCTCCATGGTAAGGAGAAGGTCTACGGTTCGATTCCGTATTGGGGCTCTGATGTTGGAAGATCCTCGCCCTCGGGCGAGGTGAATCCGACATCGCAGCGGTGTAGCTCAGTCGGTAGAGCAAGCGGCTCATAATCGCTGTGTCACCGGTTCAAGTCCGGTCACCGCTACACACAGTAGCCGATTGCGGGGTCGGTCCTCCGATCGGCTACTCTTTTATGCGTCCACCTTGACCATCACATGGTCATAGTGGTGCAAGCTAACAGTCCATCCGTCCGTCCAAGGAGCACTCACGTGGCTGCCACCGACGTCCGCCCGAAGATCACGCTGGCCTGCGTGGAGTGCAAGGAGCGGAACTACATCACCAAGAAGAACCGGCGCAACAACCCGGACCGTCTTGAGATGAAGAAGCACTGCCCTCGTTGCAACGCGCACACCGCGCACCGCGAGACGCGCTGAATCAGGCTCGATCACGAGGCCGCCCCCATCTTCGGGGGGCGGCCTCGTGTCGTTTCGGCAATCCAGCCACACAGGAGGTAGCGAGTCCATGGCGCTCGACCAGTCCTTCGTCGGGCGGACCTATCCGCCCACCGCGCCTTACGAGGTAGGCCGGGAGAAGATCCGGGAGTTCGCAGAGGCGGTCGGCGACACGAATCCCGTCTACACCGACCCCGACGCGGCCAAGCACCTCGGGCATTCCGATGTGATCGCCCCGCCGACCTTCGTTTTCGCGATCACCTTCAAAGCCGCGGGGCAGGTTGTCGAGGATCCGCAACTGGGCCTGGACTACAGCCGCGTGGTACACGGCGACCAGAAGTTCGCGTACACCCGCCCGGTGCGGGCGGGGGACCGGCTCACGGTCACTTCGACCATCGAGGCGATCAAGTCCCTGGCGGGCAACGACATCCTGGACATCCGCGGTGAGGTGCACGACGAGGCGGGCGAGCATGTCGTGACCGCCTGGACGAAGCTGGTGGCGCGCGCCACAGAGGAAGGCTGATCGAGATGGCGGCGAAGATCGCGTACGCGGACGTCGAGGTCGGCACCGAACTCCCGGCGCAGAGTTTTCCTGTGACCCGTGCCACGCTGGTGCGCTACGCGGGAGCGTCCGGCGACTTCAACCCCATTCACTGGAACGAGAAGTTCGCCAGGGAGGTCGGGCTGCCGGACGTCATCGCGCACGGCATGTTCACCATGGCCGTGGCCGCGCGTGTAATCACCGACTGGGCGGGCGACCCGGGTGCGGTGGTCGAGTACGGGGTCCGCTTCACCAAGCCCGTAATCGTGCCGAACGACGGCGAGGGTGCGCTCATCGAGGTCAGCGGCAAGGTCGCCGCGAAGCTCGACGACCATCAGGTGCGGGTCGATCTGACGGCGATGTCGGCGGGTCGGAAGGTGCTGGGCATGTCGCGCGCGGTCGTGCGGCTGGCCTGACGCGGCAGCGGTGTGGGGGGCGGCCGGGCAGCAAAGGCCGCCCCCCACCGCGATCCCGGGTCCACGCGCGTTCCGCGTCGCGTTCTGCTCGCTTCCGCACTCCGCCGGCCCGTCCATGAGCGCCTTTGCCGGCCGCAGTCGATCGCTTGACGAAGTTAGTGAGTGAGCACTAACTTCCCTGCCATGGTTCGGATGAGTGCAGAGGAACGGCGTGAGAGCGTCGTCCGCGCGGCGATGACCGAGTTCGCACACGGTGGCTACGCGGGTACGTCCACCGAGGTGATCGCCAAGCGGGTGGGCGTCTCCCAGCCCTATCTGTTCCGCCTTTTTCCCGGTAAGAAGGCCATCTTCCTCGCCGCTGTGCAGCGCTGCATCGCGGATATGCGCCGGGTGTTCGATGAGGCGAGCGAGGGGCTCGAAGCCGACGAGGCCGAGCAGGCCATGGCCGCGGCGTACCGCCGGATCATCGACGAGCAGCCCGAGCACCTGCTGATGCAGATGCAGACCTATGTCGCCGTGGCCGCCGCAGAAGCCGCCGGTGACCGTGAATTCGGCGAGACGGTCCGCGCCGCGTGGACGGAGCTCTGGGATGCCGTGCACCTTCCGCTCGGTGCGGACGTCGAAGCGACCACGCAGTTCATGGCCTACGGGATGCTGATCAACACGCTTCTCGCCATGGGCTTCCCGCCGGACCACCGGGTCTGGGAGGGCTTCTACGCCTCCGCGCGACCGGAGCGGGTCGAGCAGGTCGAGCAGGTCGAGCGGAACCAGCGGAAGGACGCGTAGACCGACAGGCCGGGGCGGCTGCCTCGATCTCGTCGCGTCCGGAGAAGCAGTCATCCACAACCGATCTCCAGGGGGAGGACACCGTGAAGCAGTACCCGACCGGGAGCCGCAGCTCTGCCGTTTGGACACTGGTCGTCACCAGCGCCGCCGGATTCATGGCGGCGCTCGACAACCTCGTCGTCACCACCGCACTGCCCTCCATCCGCGCCGACCTCGGCGGCTCACTGGCCGACCTCGAATGGACGGTGAACGCCTACACCCTCACGTTCGCCGTCCTCCTCATGACCGGTGCGGCGCTCGGTGACCGGTACGGCAGGCGCCGGCTGTTCATCGGCGGTCTGGCCCTCTTCACCGCAGCGTCCGCCGCCGCCGCGCTCTCCCCGGGCATCGACGAGCTGATCATCGCCCGGGCGGTACAGGGCGTCGGCGCGGCGGTCATGATGCCGCTCACCCTCACCCTGCTCATCGGGGCCGTGCCCGCCGCGCGCCGCGGCATGGCCCTCGGCGTCTTCGGTGCCGTCACCGGACTGGCCGTCGCGAGCGGCCCGCTCATCGGCGGCAGCCTCACCGAGCACCTGTCCTGGCAGTGGATCTTCTGGCTGAACGTGCCCGTAGGGGCGGCTCTGCTGCTGCTCGCGAGGCTGCGGCTCGCCGAGTCCACCGCCCCGGGCACACGACTCGACCTCATAGGCACCGTGCTCATCAGCGGCGGACTGTTCGGGATCGTCTACGCCCTGGTCAGCACGCCCTCGCACGGCTGGTCCGACGCCCGGGTGCTCATCGGGCTGATCGCGGGCGGACTGCTGACCGGCGCGTTCGTCCTGCACGGGATCAAGGGGAAGCACCCCATGCTGCCCATGCGGCTGTTCAGCGACCGCGGATTCCTCGGCATCAACATCGCGAGCCTGACGATGTTCCTCGGCATGTTCGGCTCGATCTTCCTGCTCGCCCAGTACATGCAGTCGATCGCCGGCTACTCGCCGACCGAGGCCGGACTCCGGATGCTGCCGTGGACCGGGATGCCGATGCTCGTCGCGCCCGTCGCAGGCCTTCTCACCGACCGGATCGGCGGGCGGCCCGTCGTCTTCAGCGGACTCGCCCTCCAAGCCGTGGGCCTCGCCTATTTCGCGCTGGTCCTCGCGCCCGAGGTCTCGTATGCGGCCCAGCTCCCGGCGCTGATCATCAGCGGTGTCGGTATGGCTCTGTTCTTCGCCCCGGCCGCCAACCTCCTCATGTCGAGCGTCCGCCCCGCCGAGCAGGGCATGGCGTCCGGCGCCAACAACGCGCTCCGCGAGGTCGGCGGAGCCCTCGGTGTGGCGATACTCTCCTCGGTCTTCTCGTCCCAGGGCGGCTTCGAGTCCGCCCAGGCGTTCACCGACGGTACGGTCCCGGCGCTGTGGATCGGCGCGGCGGCGGTGGCGGTGGGCGCGGCGGCGACGCTCCTCGTACCGCGCGGCAGGACGGGGGCGGCCCAGGCGACGGCCGCCCACCCGGCGGTGGCCACATCGTCAGGCCAGGAGCGGGTGCTCGTCTGAGGTCGGCCCCGCATACGACCCCCGTCGCGGACTGCGGTCCGGGCCGCCGCGGCCCGGACCGTAGTCTTGTGCCCGTGCAGGAACTCCACGATGCCCCGCTCGCCCCGCTGACCACCTTCCGCCTCGGCGGCCCGGCCGCCCGGCTCGTCACGGCCACCACCGACGACGAGGTGATCGCCACCGTCCGCGAAGCCGACGCCACCGGCACACCGCTGCTGCTGATCGGCGGCGGCAGCAACCTGGTGATCGGCGACAAGGGCTTCGAAGGCACCGCCCTGCGCATCGCCACCGCTGGATTCCAGCTCGACGGCACCTCCCTGGAGCTGGCCGCGGGGGAGGTGTGGACCGACGCTGTGGCCCGCACCGTGGAAGCCGGGCTCGCGGGCATCGAGTGCCTCGCAGGCATCCCCGGTTCGGCCGGTGCCACCCCCATCCAGAACGTGGGGGCGTACGGCCAGGAGGTCTCCAGCACCATCACCGAGGTGGTGGCGTACGACCGTCACGACGACGAGGTCGTCACCGTCCCGAACTCGGAGTGCGGCTTCGCCTACCGCCACAGCCGCTTCAAGGGCGACCCCGGCCGCTATGTCGTGCTGCGCGTCCGCTTCGAACTGGAGGACACGGGCGGGCTGTCCGCCCCGATCAAGTACGCCGAGACGGCACGCGCCCTCGGCGTCGAGCCCGGTGACCGCGTCCCGGCGGCGAAGGCGCGCGAGACCGTCCTCAAGCTGCGCGCGGGCAAGGGCATGGTCCTGGACCCCGAGGACCACGACACCTGGTCCGCCGGGTCCTTCTTCACCAACCCGATCCTGACCGCATCGGAGTACGAGACCTTCCTGAGCCGGGTTCGCGAGCGCCTCGGTGACGACGTGGCACCGCCCGCCTACCCCGCGGGCGACGGCCACACCAAGACCTCGGCGGCCTGGCTGATCGACAAGGCGGGCTTCGTGAAGGGATACGGCACGGGCCCGGCGCGTATCTCCACCAAGCACACCCTCGCCCTCACCAACCGGGGCACGGCCACCACGGAGGACCTGCTGGCCCTCGCCCGCGAGGTCGTGGCCGGAGTGCGGGACGCCTTCGGAGTCACTCTCGTGAACGAGCCGGTGACGGTCGGCGTCAGCCTCTGAGCCGTCGGCGATGCCCGTCGGCGACGGCGTCCTCCACCTCTGCGCCACGGAAATCCGGTGGAACCTCCTGAGCGGCCCATGTTGTCGAGTGGGTGACAGGGGGTCCAGGCCGGACCCTCGCTCCAGGGGGAGGCGCTCATGAGTGACAGCGGTTCGGCAGAGGGCAATTCGACAGAATACAAGGGGTTCGCGGACTTCGTGAGCCCCCGGAGGCGCACCCGGGGGCGTGCCCGTAGGCGCCTCGTGGTGGCCTGCTGCGCCGCGGCGCTGGCCGCGACGGGGGCCTGCACCGGGGCGCAGCCCGCGGAGCGCACGGCGCGGACCCCGGAATCAGCCGCCGCGATCACCAACACCGGCGACGTGGCGCAGCGACCGCTGGAGTTCGGACCGGGGGACCCGAAACCGGGCGTCAAGTACAAGCACGACCTGGTCACCAGTTGCGGTCTTCGCTACGCCCAGTTCGGCGGCGGTCAGTGGGTCAGCGACACGGACGTGGTACCACCGGCCGGCGTCTCAGGTGACCGGGTATCCGGCCACATGACGCTGACGTCGAAGAAGACCGCCCGCTTCGAATCGCCGGGGATGCGACCGCTGACCTTCCGCCCCGTGACCGGCGGCGGGCACTGCTCCATCAATCCGGCACCGGACCCGGCCAGGCCCCCGGTCCTGGAGCAGCCCCCGAAGGCCGCCGAGGTCGGCAGTAGGTTCTGGTACCCGTACGGCCTCTATCTGCACTGCGGTCTCCGCTACGCCGGGTTCGACGGCCGGGACTGGCTGACGATCCGCGACTACGAGAAGGAGACCGGAATCGACGGCAGCGGCCGTTACGCGACCATCCGCGGCTTCGCGCGGCTCGAGTCCAAGAACAGGCTCCGCTTCGACTCCCCGGGGCTCGACCCGATCGAGTTCCGCCCCGCCAAGCCAGGTGAGAAGGTGCCGATGTGCTCCTGAGGGGCCGACCTTCCCCACCCGTCGACCAGCTGCCCTGTCACGGGCCGGTGGTGCGCGGCACTTCAGCGCCGGCGCGCCACCACGGGCCTCGGGACACTCGAACCGCGCCCCGACAACTGTCCCTCACCCCTTCACCCAGGCGTCGATCCCCGCCAGCAATCCGTCCTGCACCCCCTCCGGCGCCGCCGACCCCCGAACCGACTGCCGGGCCAGTTCAGCCAGTTCCTCGTCCGTGAAGCCGTGGTGGCGCCGTGCGATCTCGTACTGCGCCGCCAGCCGCGAACCGAACAGCAGGGGGTCGTCCGCGCCCAGCGCCATCGGTACCCCGGCGTCCCAGAGCTTCCGCAGCGGTACGTCGCCGGGCTTCTCGTACACCCCGAGCGCCACGTTCGACGCCGGGCACACCTCGCAGGTCACCCCGCGCTCGGCGAGCTTGCGCAGTAGGCGGGGGTCCTCGGCGGCGCGGACGCCGTGGCCGATCCGGGAGGCGTCCAGATCGTCCAGGCAGTCCCGTACGGACGAGGGCCCGGTCAATTCGCCGCCGTGCGGGGCGGCCAGCAACCCTCCATCGCGGGCGATCGCGAAGGCGCGGTCGAAGTCCCGGGCCATGCCCCGGCGCTCGTCGTTGGACAGCCCGAAGCCCACCACGCCCCGGTCCGCGTAGCGCACCGCGAGCCGTGCGAGGGTGCGGGCGTCAAGCGGGTGCTTCATCCGGTTCGCGGCGACCAGCACCCGCATACCGAGACCGGTTTCGCGCGACGCGCTCTCCACCGCGTCGAGGATGATCTCCAGCGCCGGGATCAGCCCGCCCAGCATCGGTGCGTACGACGTCGGGTCCACCTGGATCTCCAGCCAGCCGGATCCGTCCCTGACATCCTCCTCCGCCGCCTCCCGCACCAGGCGCTGGATGTCCTCCGGCGCACGCAGACAGGAGCGCGCGATGTCGTACAGCCGCTGGAAGCGGAACCAGCCGCGCTCGTCCGTCGCGCGGAGCTTCGGCGGTTCGCCGCCGGTCAGCGCTTCCGGGAGGTGCACCCCGTACTTGTCGGCGAGTTCGAGAAGCGTGGTCGGCCGCATCGAGCCGGTGAAGTGCAGATGCAGATGGGCCTTGGGCAGAAGTGTGAGGTCTCGGACGCGCTCCATTGCAGGATCTTGCCGCACACCCGGACCGTCAGGCACCCCCTTTCACCGATCGGGTTCTTGCCCGAACGCAGAAACGGGTCCCCGGCCGTAGCCGGAGACCCGCAACCGCACAGGCACAAGCGGAACCGCGAAAGCGTCAGTCCCTGGCTTCCGCGAGCAGCTTCTGCATCCGCGAGACACCCTCGATCAGGTCCTCGTCACCGAGCGCGTAGGACAGGCGCAGATAGCCCGGCGTGCCGAACGCCTCACCGGGCACCACCGCAACCTCGGCCTCGTCCAGGATCAGTGCCGCGAGCTCCACCGAGGTCGTCGGGCGCTTGCCCCGGATCTCCTTGCCCAGCAGGCCCTTCACCGAGGGGTAGGCGTAGAAGGCGCCCTCAGGCTCGGGGCAGAGCACGCCGTCGATCTCGTTGAGCATCCGCACGATGGTCTGGCGGCGGCGATCGAAGGCCTCCCGCATCGTGGCCACCGCGTCCAGGTCGCCGGACACCGCGGCGAGCGCGGCCACCTGCGCCACGTTGGAGACATTGGATGTGGCGTGCGACTGGAGGTTGGTCGCGGCCTTCACCACGTCCTTGGGACCGATGATCCAACCCACCCGCCAGCCGGTCATGGCATAGGTCTTGGCCACACCGTTGACCACGATGCACTTGTCGCGCAGCTCGGGCACCAGCGCGGGGACCGAGGTGAACTTCGCGTCGCCGTAGACCAGGTGCTCGTAGATCTCGTCCGTCAGCACCCACAGGCCGTGCTCCAGCGCCCAGCGCGCGATCGCCTCGGTGTCCGCCTCGCTGTAGACCGCGCCGGTGGGGTTGGACGGGGACACGAAAAGGACGACCTTGGTCCGCTCGGTGCGGGCGGCTTCGAGCTGCTCCACCGACACGCGGTAGCCGGTGGTCTCGTCGGCCACGACCTCCACCGGGACACCGCCCGCGAGACGGATCGACTCCGGGTAGGTGGTCCAGTAGGGGGCCGGGACGATGACCTCGTCACCCGGGTCGAGGATCGCCGCGAAGGCCTCGTAGATCGCCTGCTTGCCGCCGTTGGTCACCAGCACCTGTGCGGGGTCGACCTCGTACCCGGAGTCACGCAGGGTCTTCTCGGCGATGGCCTTCTTGAGCTCGGGCAGGCCGCCGGCCGGGGTGTAGCGGTGGTAATTGGGGTTCGCGCATGCCTCGATGGCGGCTTCGACGATGTAGTCCGGCGTCGGGAAGTCGGGCTCGCCCGCGCCGAAGCCGATCACCGGACGCCCGGCGGCCTTGAGGGCCTTGGCCTTGGCGTCGACGGCGAGCGTCGCGGACTCGGAGATCGCGCCGATACGGGCGGAGACCCGGCGCTCGGTGGGAGGGGTTGAAGCGCTCATGGGTGCCATGGTCCCAGACCCGGCGCGACCGGGGTGCGGGGGTTTCGCGGAGCGGACCGGAAACGGCCGGGACCGATCGCATCGAACCGGACCGGCACCTGATCGGAACCCGGCCCGGACCGGTCGCGATCCCCACTCCGGGAGCGGCCGCGGGACAGCGGCGGAACACGGACAGAGACCGTCGAGGAGCTATCTGTTCGACGCATGGCCTCTGACCACGTACACTCGTGGCTCGTTGGCCCTCACCGACCACCTCATCCGATGCGGTAGGTTTGTGGGGAACCACAAAGGGTCGTAGCTCAATTGGTAGAGCACTGGTCTCCAAAACCAGCGGTTGGGGGTTCGAGTCCCTCCGGCCCTGCTACACACACCTTCGCCAGGATGTGTGCGCATGTACGTACGTGAATGCACCGCCGTGCGGCTCAACCGGGCGCGGCACGGCCACGACCCGGAATCAGGTGAGAGACGTGACGGACGCCGTGGGGTCCATCGACATGCCTGATGCCGAAGATGAGGCACCCGAGGCCCGCAAGAAGGCCCGGAAGGGCGGCAAGCGCGGAAAGAAGGGTCCCTTCGGGCGTCTCGCGCTGTTCTACCGCCAGATCATCGCAGAGCTGCGTAAGGTCGTCTGGCCAACCCGCGGTCAGCTGACGACCTACACCACCGTGGTGATCATCTTCGTCGTCGTCATGATCGGCCTTGTGACTGTGATCGACTTCGGTCTCCAGGAAGCCGTCAAGTACGTCCTCGGCTGATCCCGCGGGAGGGCGCCTCATCCGGCGCCTTTTCGCATGTTCCACCCAATCTGTATCCAGGAAGAAGCAGCCACCGTGTCTGACCCGAACCTGAACGACGCCGTTGAGCCGCGTGTAGACGAGTCCGCTGAGGACGAGCTCGACATCGTCGAGGCGGCGGACGCTGTGGACCCGGACCAGGCCGAAGCTGCTGACGCCGAGGCGGGCGAGGCCGCCGAGGAGGCCGCGGTCCACATCGAGGACGAGGCCGTCGCGGACGCCGAGGTCGATGAGGACGAGGCTTTCGACGCCGATGAGGCCGAGGCTTCGGACGAGGCCGAAGTCGGGCCCGAGGCTCCCGCCGACCCGGTCGCCGCGCTCCGCGAGGAGCTGCGCGGTCTGCCCGGCGAGTGGTACGTGATCCACACCTACGCGGGCTACGAGAAGCGCGTGAAGGCCAACCTGGAGCAGCGTGCCGTCTCGCTGAACGTCGAGGAGTTCATCTACCAGGCCGAGGTCCCCGAAGAGGAGATCGTCCAGATCAAGAACGGCGAGCGCAAGAACGTCCGGCAGAACAAGCTGCCCGGCTACGTGCTCGTCCGGATGGATCTGACGAACGAGTCCTGGGGCGTCGTCCGCAACACCCCCGGCGTCACCGGCTTCGTGGGCAACGCCTACGACCCGTACCCGCTGACCCTGGACGAGATCGTCAAGATGCTCGCCCCGGAGGCGGAGGAGAAGGCCGCCCGCGAGGCCGCCGAGGCCGAGGGTCGGCCGGCTCCGGCTCGCAAGGTCGAGGTCCAGGTGCTGGACTTCGAGGTCGGCGACTCCGTCACCGTCACCGACGGTCCGTTCGCCACCCTCCAGGCCACGATCAACGAGATCAACGCCGACTCGAAGAAGGTCAAGGGCCTGGTCGAGATCTTCGGTCGCGAGACCCCGGTCGAGCTGAGCTTCGACCAGATCCAGAAGAACTGACGAGCCCGTCGGCTCGCAGGTTCACAGGTTTCCGACCAGGTCAGAACGGCTCAATGCCGTTCTGACCTGTCGGTTTTTGGCCGCGCGGCGATACCGGCTATCGTTGTGCGGTATGCCTCCATCCGGATGACTCCGGTGGAAGTCATGCAGTTTCAGCAAACTCTCAACTGGACCCGGAGAGAGCAATGCCTCCCAAGAAGAAGAAGGTCACGGGGCTTATCAAGCTCCAGATCCAGGCCGGTGCGGCCAACCCGGCGCCGCCGGTCGGCCCCGCGCTGGGTCAGCACGGCGTCAACATCATGGAGTTCTGCAAGGCCTACAACGCCGCGACCGAGTCGCAGCGCGGTTGGGTCATCCCGGTGGAGATCACGGTCTACGAGGACCGCTCCTTCACCTTCATCACCAAGACCCCGCCGGCGTCGAGGATGATCCTCAAGGCCGCGGGTGTGGAGAAGGGCTCCGGCGAGCCGCACAAGACCAAGGTCGCCAAGCTGACGCGCGACCAGGTGCGTGAGATCGCCACCACCAAGATGCCCGACCTGAACGCCAACGACCTGGACGCCGCCGAGAAGATCATCGCCGGCACCGCCCGTTCCATGGGCATCACGGTCGAGGGCTGACAGCCCCCGCAAGACCTCAGTGGCAGGGCCAGCGCCGGCCCGGACCACGACTCCATGCCTGAGACATCACAGGAGAAGAAGTGAAGCGCAGCAAGGCTCTCCGCAACGCGGACGCCAAGGTCGACCGGGAGCGCAACTACGCCCCGCTCGAGGCCGTCCGTCTTGCGAAGGAAACCGCCTCCACCAAGTTCGACGGCACCGTCGAGGTCGCCTTCCGCCTGGGCGTTGACCCGCGCAAGGCCGACCAGATGGTCCGTGGCACCGTGAACCTTCCGCACGGCACCGGCAAGACCGCCCGGGTCCTGGTCTTCGCGACCGGTGACCGTGCTGCGGCAGCGGAAGCCGCTGGCGCCGACATCGTCGGCTCCGACGAACTGATCGACGAGGTTTCGAAGGGCCGTCTGGACTTCGACGCCGTCGTCGCCACCCCGGACCTCATGGGCAAGGTCGGCCGTCTCGGCCGCGTGCTCGGTCCCCGTGGTCTGATGCCGAACCCGAAGACCGGCACCGTGACCATGGACGTCGCCAAGGCTGTCACCGACATCAAGGGCGGCAAGATCGAGTTCCGCGTCGACAAGCACTCGAACCTGCACTTCATCATCGGCAAGGTCTCCTTCGACGAGACCAAGCTGGTGGAGAACTACGCCGCGGCGCTGGAGGAGATCCTCCGTCTGAAGCCGTCCGCCGCGAAGGGCCGCTACGTCAAGAAGGCGACCCTGACCACCACCATGGGCCCCGGCATCCCGCTGGACGCCAACCGCACCCGCAACCTCCTCGTCGAGGAGGACCCGGCAGCGGTCTGAGCCTGACCGGCTCCCAGCTGTGAACCGGCCCCGCGTCTCGCTGTGAGACGCGGGGCCGGTTTCTTGTCGTGCGTGTCCTCTGCGGTCGCCGCCCCGGCCGCAGGGACAGGGTTCGGCTGCGTCTGGGGACCGCCGGGGGCCGGGCGCGTAACGGGGCGTGACTGGGCCCCGCTGAGCCCTCCGCAGTCCGCGGAGCGCCCCGCTGCCCGCTGCCCGCCGTCCGAGGCCGAGTACCCGGCCGTATGCCGGGAGGCAGACGCCGTTGAGGGCGGATTTGCCTACCGCCGCCCCGTTCCCGTAGTCTTCCCCGGAAGCCAAAGACCGCTGGTCGTTGCCGCGCCCGTATGGGTGTGGTGGCCGAAGGATCCGCTAGCTGCGGACGACCCGCGCAGGTGACTGTGGAAGCGCTCCTGGTACGCATACGGACTCGTATGACATCCGGTTGAGCCAAGCCCCGTGCGCCTGCGCCGGGGCGTTTCGTTTTGCCCAGTCTCCTTCCTTCAGTCCACGCGGTCCGAATCACCCGGAAGGAGGCCGAGGCTCATGGCGACGCCCGACAAGGCTGCCGCGGTTGCCGAGCTGACGGACAAGTTCCGCAGCTCCAACGCCGCAGTGCTGACCGAGTACCGCGGTCTCACCGTGGCGCAGCTCAAGACGCTGCGCCGGTCGCTCGGTGAGAACGCCCAGTACGCCGTGGTGAAGAACACGCTGACCAAGATTGCGGCCAACGAGGCCGGGATCACGCTGGACGACCAGCTCTTCGCTGGTCCGACGGCCGTCGCCTTCGTCACCGGTGACCCGGTGGAGTCGGCGAAGGGGCTGCGTGACTTCGCCAAGGACAACCCGAATCTCATCATCAAGGGCGGTGTCCTTGACGGCAAGGCGCTGTCCGCCGATGAGATCAAGAAGCTCGCGGACCTCGAGTCCCGCGAGGTTCTGCTCTCCAAGCTGGCCGGTGCGTTCAAGGGCAAGCAGTCCCAGGCTGCCTCTGTCTTCCAGGCGCTCCCGTCGAAGCTCGTCCGCACCGTGGACGCGCTTCGGGCCAAGCAGGACGAGCAGGGCGGTGCCGAGTAATTCGGCTCGCTTTCCGATCCTCGCCGCATGAGGTGAGGGTCGATGCGGGCCCGACGTACGCCCGCCTTACCCAGTACACCCGGCACCAGCCGATTTAGTGGAAGGACCGCCACCATGGCGAAGCTGTCTCAGGAAGACCTGCTCGCGCAGTTCGAGGAGATGACCCTCATCGAGCTCTCCGAGTTCGTGAAGGCGTTCGAGGAGAAGTTCGACGTCACCGCCGCTGCCGCCGCCCCGGTCATGATGGCCGGCGGTGCCGCTGGTGGCGCTGCCGCCGAGGCCGTCGAGGAGCAGGACGAGTTCGACGTCATCCTCACCGGCGCCGGCGAGAAGAAGATCCAGGTCATCAAGGTCGTGCGTGAGCTCACCTCGCTGGGCCTGAAGGAGGCCAAGGACCTCGTCGACGGCACCCCGAAGCCGGTCCTCGAGAAGGTCGCCAAGGAGGCCGCTGAGAAGGCCGCCGAGTCCCTCAAGGCCGCCGGCGCCTCGGTCGAGGTCAAGTGACCCTGAGTCTTCTGACTCCCGCGCTGTAACGCGCGCACACTGAAAGGCGATCACCCAAGCGGGTGGTCGCCTTTCGGCGTTCCTGACACCTGCGGGTGGTCGTCTTGCGCCGTCGGCAGCGGAGAGTAAGGTGATCTTCGCCGTGCGCCAGGTGACGATCTCCACCAGGTGGAGGGCCTTGACGAACCGCACGTAGCGCGCAATTCTCAGGACGCGTCGTCACAACGGTCCAAGTTCGAGGCATGGATCGACGGCCGAACGGGCAGTATCGGTGTGCGTCTTCCGACGCACGGCATACCGGCGGAGTTGAGAACAACGAGGGTCGCGGAAAACCCGCCCTGGACATCAGTGGGCCAAGTGGCTACACTGACCCTTTGCGCTGCCTGTTAGCTGCCTCCTGCCCGTCACCAGGGGCATACCCTCGCCAGAGCACTGACGGCCGAATACCCGTTGACCTGGGATTTCTGGCCCTGTGCCCGGCTTGGGACCGGTACGCGCGTAGTGAGTCCGAGCCCTCGGAAGGACCCCCTCTTGGCCGCCTCGCGCAACGCCTCGACCGCGAATACGAACAACGGCGCAAGCACCGCCCCGCTGCGCATCTCCTTTGCAAAGATCAAGGAGCCCCTCGAGGTTCCGAACCTTCTCGCGTTGCAGACCGAGAGCTTTGACTGGCTGCTCGGCAACGCCGCCTGGAAGGCTCGGGTCGAGGCGGCTCTGGAGTCCGGACAGGACGTTCCCACCAAGTCCGGTCTGGAGGAGATCTTCGAGGAGATCTCGCCGATCGAGGACTTCTCCGGGTCGATGTCGCTGACTTTCCGCGACCACCGCTTCGAGCCCCCCAAGAACTCGATCGACGAGTGCAAGGAGCGCGACTTCACGTACGCCGCGCCGCTCTTCGTCACGGCCGAGTTCACCAACAACGAGACCGGCGAGATCAAGTCCCAGACGGTCTTCATGGGCGACTTCCCGCTCATGACCAACAAGGGCACCTTCGTCATCAACGGCACCGAGCGTGTCGTGGTGTCGCAGCTGGTCCGCTCGCCGGGTGTCTACTTCGACTCCTCCATCGACAAGACGTCCGACAAGGACATCTTCTCCGCCAAGATCATCCCGTCCCGGGGTGCCTGGCTGGAGATGGAGATCGACAAGCGCGACATGGTCGGTGTCCGTATCGACCGCAAGCGCAAGCAGTCCGTGACCGTCCTCCTGAAGGCGCTCGGCTGGACGACCGAGCAGATCCTCGAGGAGTTCGGCGAGTACGAGTCCATGCGCGCCACCCTGGAGAAGGACCACACCCAGGGCCAGGACGACGCGCTGCTCGACATCTACCGCAAGCTGCGCCCGGGTGAGCCCCCGACGCGTGAGGCCGCGCAGACCCTTCTTGAGAACCTGTACTTCAACCCGAAGCGCTACGACCTGGCCAAGGTCGGTCGCTACAAGGTCAACAAGAAGCTCGGCGCGGACGAGCCGCTGGATGCCGGCGTGCTCACCACCGACGACGTCATCGCGACCATCAAGTACCTGGTCAAGCTGCACGCCGGTGAGACCGAGACGGTCGGCGAGAGCGGCACGCAGATCGTGGTCGAGACGGACGACATCGACCACTTCGGCAACCGCCGTCTGCGTAACGTCGGCGAACTCATCCAGAACCAGGTCCGTACGGGTCTCGCCCGTATGGAGCGCGTCGTGCGCGAGCGCATGACCACCCAGGACGTCGAGGCGATCACGCCGCAGACCCTGATCAACATCCGGCCGGTCGTCGCCTCCATCAAGGAGTTCTTCGGCACCAGCCAGCTGTCCCAGTTCATGGACCAGAACAACCCGCTCTCGGGCCTCACCCACAAGCGCCGCCTGTCGGCGCTGGGCCCCGGCGGTCTGTCCCGTGAGCGGGCCGGCTTCGAGGTCCGCGACGTGCACCCGTCCCACTACGGACGCATGTGCCCGATCGAGACCCCCGAAGGCCCGAACATCGGTCTGATCGGTTCGCTCGCCTCGTACGGACGCGTCAACGCGTTCGGCTTCGTGGAGACCCCTTACCGCAAGGTCGTCGAGGGCCAGGTCACCGACGAGGTCGACTACCTGACCGCCGACGAGGAGGACCGCTTCGTCATCGCGCAGGCCAACGCCGCGCTCAACGACGAGCTGCGCTTCGCCGAGGCCCGTGTCCTGGTGCGCCGCCGTGGCGGCGAGGTCGACTACGTCTCGCCCGCCGACGTGGACTACATGGACGTCTCGCCGCGCCAGATGGTGTCGGTCGCGACCGCCATGATCCCGTTCCTCGAGCACGACGACGCCAACCGTGCCCTCATGGGCGCGAACATGATGCGCCAGGCCGTTCCGCTCATCAAGGCGGAGGCCCCGCTCGTCGGCACCGGCATGGAGTACCGCTGCGCCACCGACGCCGGTGACGTGGTCAAGGCCGAGAAGGACGGTGTGATCCAGGAGCTCTCCGCGGACTACATCACCGTCGCCAACGACGACGGCACGTACATCACGTACCGCCTGGCCAAGTTCGCCCGCTCCAACCAGGGCACCTCGGTCAACCAGAAGGTCGTCGTCTCCGAGGGCGACCGGGTCATCGAGGGCCAGGTGCTGGCCGACGGCCCGGCCACCGAAGACGGCGAGATGGCGCTCGGCAAGAACCTGCTCGTCGCGTTCATGCCGTGGGAGGGCCACAACTACGAGGACGCGATCATCCTGTCGCAGCGCCTCGTCCAGGACGACGTCCTCTCCTCGATCCACATCGAGGAGCACGAGGTCGACGCCCGTGACACCAAGCTCGGCCCCGAGGAGATCACCCGGGACATCCCGAACGTCTCCGAGGAGGTCCTCGCGGACCTCGACGAGCGCGGCATCATCCGGATCGGTGCCGAGGTCGTCGCCGGCGACATCCTGGTCGGCAAGGTCACCCCCAAGGGCGAGACCGAGCTGACGCCGGAAGAGCGCCTGCTCCGCGCGATCTTCGGTGAGAAGGCCCGTGAGGTCCGAGACACCTCGCTGAAGGTGCCGCACGGCGAGACCGGCAAGGTCATCGGCGTCCGCGTCTTCGACCGCGAGGAGGGCGACGAGCTTCCCCCCGGTGTGAACCAGCTGGTGCGCGTCTACGTCGCGCAGAAGCGCAAGATCACCGACGGTGACAAGCTCGCCGGCCGTCACGGCAACAAGGGCGTCATCTCCAAGATCCTCCCGATCGAGGACATGCCGTTCCTGGAGGACGGCACCCCGGTCGACATCATCCTCAACCCGCTGGGTGTCCCGTCCCGAATGAACCCGGGACAGGTCCTGGAGATCCACCTCGGCTGGCTCGCCAGCCGCGGCTGGGACGTCTCCGGCCTCGCCGACGAGTGGGCCCAGCGCCTCCAGGCCATCGGCGCCGACCAGGTCGCCCCGGGCACCAACGTCGCGACCCCGGTCTTCGACGGTGCCCGCGAGGACGAGCTGGCCGGCCTGCTCCAGCACACCATCCCGAACCGGGACGGTGACCGCATGGTGCTGCCGACCGGCAAGGCCCGGCTGTTCGACGGCCGCTCCGGCGAGCCGTTCCCGGACCCGATCTCGGTCGGGTACATGTACATCCTCAAGCTGCACCACCTGGTCGACGACAAGCTGCACGCCCGCTCGACCGGTCCGTACTCGATGATCACCCAGCAGCCGCTGGGTGGTAAGGCTCAGTTCGGCGGTCAGCGCTTCGGTGAGATGGAGGTGTGGGCGCTGGAGGCTTACGGCGCCGCATACGCCCTCCAGGAGCTGCTGACCATCAAGTCCGACGACGTCACCGGCCGCGTGAAGGTCTACGAGGCCATCGTCAAGGGCGAGAACATCCCGGAGCCCGGCATCCCCGAGTCCTTCAAGGTGCTCATCAAGGAGATGCAGTCCCTGTGCCTCAACGTGGAGGTGCTGTCCTCGGACGGTATGTCCATCGAGATGCGCGACACCGACGAGGACGTCTTCCGCGCTGCGGAGGAGCTCGGCATCGACCTGTCGCGGCGCGAGCCGAGCAGCGTCGAAGAGGTCTGACGGGAGTCCGGCGGGGCCCTCGTCCAGAGGGCCCCGCCGACCCCCAGGCCCCCGTTTCAGACCACAGACTTACGACCCTGAGAGGGATTGACGCATAGTGCTCGACGTCAACTTCTTCGACGAGCTCCGGATCGGCCTGGCCACCGCTGACGACATTCGTCAGTGGTCCCACGGCGAGGTCAAGAAGCCCGAGACCATCAACTACCGCACGCTCAAGCCGGAAAAGGACGGGCTCTTCTGCGAGAAGATCTTCGGCCCCACCCGGGACTGGGAGTGCTACTGCGGTAAGTACAAGCGCGTCCGCTTCAAGGGCATCATCTGCGAGCGGTGTGGCGTCGAGGTCACCCGTGCCAAGGTGCGCCGTGAGCGGATGGGCCACATCGAGCTCGCCGCCCCCGTCACCCACATCTGGTACTTCAAGGGTGTTCCGTCGCGTCTGGGCTACCTGCTCGACCTCGCCCCGAAGGACCTGGAGAAGGTCATCTACTTCGCGGCGTACATGATCACGTACGTCGACGAGGAGCGCCGCACCCGCGACCTGCCGTCGCTGGAGGCCCATGTCTCCGTCGAGCGCCAGCAGATCGAGAACCGCCGCGACGCCGACCTGGAGGCCCGCGCCAAGAAGCTCGAGGGCGACCTGGCCGAGCTCGAGGCCGAGGGTGCCAAGTCCGACGTGCGCCGCAAGGTGCGCGAGGGTGCCGAGCGTGAGATGAAGCAGCTGCGCGACCGCGCGCAGCGCGAGATCGACCGCCTGGACGAGGTGTGGAGCCGGTTCAAGAACCTCAAGGTCCAGGACCTCGAGGGCGACGAGCTGCTCTACCGCGAGCTGCGTGACCGCTTCGGCACGTACTTCGACGGCTCGATGGGTGCCGCGGCGCTGCAGAAGCGCCTGGAGTCCTTCGACCTGGACGAGGAGGCCGAGCGTCTCCGCGAGATCATCCGGACCGGCAAGGGCCAGAAGAAGACCCGTGCGCTCAAGCGCCTCAAGGTCGTCTCCGCCTTCCTCCAGACCAGCAACAGCCCCAAGGGCATGGTGCTGGACTGCGTCCCGGTGATCCCGCCGGACCTGCGTCCGATGGTGCAGCTGGACGGTGGCCGCTTCGCGACCTCCGACCTGAACGACCTGTACCGCCGGGTCATCAACCGGAACAACCGTCTGAAGCGTCTGCTCGACCTCGGTGCGCCCGAGATCATCGTGAACAACGAGAAGCGGATGCTCCAGGAGGCCGTCGACGCGCTGTTCGACAACGGCCGCCGCGGCCGTCCGGTCACCGGTCCCGGTAACCGCCCGCTGAAGTCCCTCAGCGACATGCTGAAGGGCAAGCAGGGCCGCTTCCGTCAGAACCTGCTCGGCAAGCGAGTCGACTACTCGGCGCGTTCCGTCATCGTCGTCGGCCCGCAGCTGAAGCTGCACCAGTGCGGTCTGCCCAAGGCCATGGCCCTGGAGCTCTTCAAGCCGTTCGTGATGAAGCGCCTGGTCGACCTGAACCACGCGCAGAACATCAAGTCGGCCAAGCGCATGGTCGAGCGCGGTCGCACCGTCGTGTACGACGTCCTCGAAGAGGTCATCGCCGAGCACCCGGTGCTGCTGAACCGTGCGCCCACGCTGCACCGCCTCGGCATCCAGGCCTTCGAACCGCAGCTGGTCGAGGGCAAGGCCATCCAGATCCACCCGCTCGTCTGCACCGCGTTCAACGCGGACTTCGACGGTGACCAGATGGCCGTGCACCTGCCGCTGTCCGCGGAGGCGCAGGCCGAGGCCCGCATCCTGATGCTGTCCTCGAACAACATCCTCAAGCCGGCCGACGGCCGTCCGGTGACCATGCCGACCCAGGACATGGTGCTGGGTCTCTTCTTCCTCACCACGGACGAGGAGGAGCGCGAGGTACGCGGCGAGGGCCGTGCGTTCAACTCCACCGCCGAAGCGATCATGGCCTTCGACGCCCGGGAGCTGTCGCTCCAGGCGAAGATCGACATCCGCTTCCCGATCGGCACCGTCCCGCCGCGTGGCTGGACCCCGCCGGTGGACGAGGAGGGCGACGACAGCCTCGGTGGCGCCTGGCAGCAGGGTGACAGCTTCCGTCTGCGGACCACCCTGGGCCGTGCGCTCTTCAACGAGCTGCTGCCCGAGGACTACCCGTTCGTCGACTACTCGGTCGGGAAGAAGCAGCTCTCCGAGATCGTCAACGACCTCGCCGAGCGCTACCCCAAGGTCATCGTGGCGGCGACGCTCGACAACCTGAAGGCGGCCGGCTTCTACTGGGCGACCCGTTCCGGTGTCACCGTCGCCATCTCCGACGTCGTCGTTCCCGAGGCGAAGAAGGAGATCGTCGCTTCGTACGAGGCCAAGGACGAGAAGGTCCAGAAGCAGTACGAGCGCGGTCTGATCACCAAGGACGAGCGCACGCAGGAGCTCATCCAGATCTGGACGCAGGCGACCAACGACGTCGCCGAGGCGATGAACGCGAACTTCCCGAAGACCAACCCCATCTTCATGATGGTGAACTCGGGTGCTCGTGGAAACATGATGCAGATGCGTCAGATCGCCGGTATGCGTGGTCTGGTGTCGAACGCAAAGAACGAGACCATCCCGCGTCCGATCAAGGCCTCGTTCCGTGAGGGCCTTTCCGTGCTGGAGTACTTCATCTCCACCCACGGTGCCCGTAAGGGTCTCGCGGACACCGCTCTGCGTACCGCCGACTCGGGCTACCTGACCCGCCGTCTGGTGGACGTCTCGCAGGACGTGATCATCCGCGAGGAGGACTGCGGCACCGAGCGCGGTCTGAAGCTGCGGATCGCCGAGCGCGGCGCCGACGGTGTGCTGCGCAAGGCGGAGGACGTCGAGACCTCCGTGTACGCGCGGATGCTCGCCGAGGACGTCGTCGTGGACGGCAAGGTCATCGCGCCGGCCAACGTCGACCTCGGTGACGTGCTCATCGACGCCCTGGTCGGGGCCGGTGTGGAGGAGGTCAAGACCCGCTCGGTCCTGACCTGTGAGTCCGCGGTCGGCACCTGTGCGTACTGCTACGGCCGTTCGCTGGCCACCGGCAAGCTGGTCGACATCGGTGAGGCGGTCGGCATCATCGCCGCCCAGTCCATCGGTGAGCCCGGCACCCAGCTGACGATGCGTACCTTCCACACCGGTGGTGTGGCCGGTGACGACATCACCCAGGGTCTGCCGCGTGTCGTCGAGCTCTTCGAAGCGCGTACCCCGAAGGGTGTCGCCCCGATCTCCGAGTCCTCCGGCCGGGTGCGGATCGAGGAGACCGAGAAGACCAAGAAGCTCGTCGTCACCCCGGACGACGGCAGCGACGAGACGGCGTTCCCGATCTCGAAGCGCGCCCGTCTGCTGGTGGGCGAGGGCGACCACGTCGAGGTGGGCCAGAAGCTCACCGTGGGTGCCACCAACCCGCACGACGTGCTGCGCATCCTCGGCCAGCGGGCCGTCCAGGTCCACCTGGTCGGCGAGGTCCAGAAGGTCTACAACTCGCAGGGCGTGTCGATCCACGACAAGCACATCGAGATCATCATCCGGCAGATGCTGCGCCGTGTGACGATCATCGAGTCCGGCGACGCGGAGCTGCTGCCGGGCGAGCTCGTGGAGCGCTCGCGCTTCGAGAAGGAGAACCGTCGCGTCGTGGAGGAAGGCGGCCACCCGGCCTCCGGCCGTCCGCAGCTGATGGGTATCACCAAGGCCTCGCTCGCCACCGAGTCGTGGCTGTCGGCGGCGTCCTTCCAGGAGACGACCAGGGTCCTGACCGACGCGGCGATCAACGCCAAGTCGGACTCCCTGATCGGCCTCAAGGAGAACGTCATCATCGGTAAGCTCATCCCGGCCGGTACGGGTCTGTCCCGCTACCGCAACATCCGGGTCGAGCCGACCGAGGAGGCCAAGGCCGCGATGTACTCGGCCGTCGGCTACGACGACATCGACTACTCGCCGTTCGGCACCGGCTCCGGCCAGGCCGTTCCGCTGGAGGACTACGACTACGGTCCGTACAACCAGTAAGCGAGCAGCTTGAGAGGGCGGCTGCCCCGCGCGATGATGCGCGGGGCAGCCGCCCTCCGGCCATTGCGGGAGGCGACGGAGAACCACGCTCCGGGTGCCGTCCGCGCGACCGTGGCTTCGTCGCCGAGCGTGCGGCGGTCGGCGAGGAAGGGCTCAGCGCACTCGTGAAGGCACTGTGAGACCCCCCCGAGCCGGGGTGGCGGGCATTTGTTTTGACCGGAGTCGATGCGCTAGGTACGCTCAGACCTTGTGCCTGGGGTGTGCCTGGGCTCGTGTGCGTGTCCTCAGCCGCACGGCGAGCCGGCATCGGCCACCGTGATCCGTGCTCTTCCAGCCTTGTGCGGAAGCCCGCCGGGTTCGACACACCCGACCGCGTGGGTCGGCGAATGTTCCAGGTTAGCTTTACTACACGGCACACAGAAACCGGAGAAGTAGTGCCTACGATCCAGCAGCTGGTCCGTAAGGGCCGGCAGGACAAGGTCGAGAAGAACAAGACGCCCGCACTCGAGGGTTCCCCTCAGCGCCGCGGCGTCTGCACGCGTGTGTTCACGACCACCCCGAAGAAGCCGAACTCGGCCCTGCGTAAGGTCGCGCGTGTGCGTCTGACCTCGGGTATCGAGGTCACGGCCTACATTCCGGGTGAGGGACACAACCTGCAGGAGCACTCCATCGTGCTCGTGCGTGGTGGCCGTGTGAAGGACCTGCCGGGTGTTCGCTACAAGATCATCCGCGGTTCGCTCGACACCCAGGGTGTCAAGAACCGCAAGCAGGCCCGCAGCCGCTACGGCGCCAAGAAGGAGAAGTAAGAATGCCTCGTAAGGGCCCCGCCCCGAAGCGCCCGGTCATCATCGACCCGGTCTACGGTTCTCCTCTGGTGACCTCGCTCATCAACAAGATCCTGCTCAACGGCAAGCGTTCCACCGCTGAGCGCATCGTCTACGGCGCCATGGAAGGCCTCCGCGAGAAGACCGGCAACGACCCGGTCATCACGCTGAAGCGCGCCCTCGAGAACGTCAAGCCGACGCTCGAGGTCAAGTCCCGCCGTGTCGGTGGTGCCACCTACCAGGTGCCGATCGAGGTCAAGCCCGGTCGTGCCTCCACGCTGGCCCTGCGCTGGCTCGTTGGCTACTCCCGCGCCCGTCGCGAGAAGACCATGACCGAGCGCCTCATGAACGAGCTGCTGGACGCCTCGAACGGCCTCGGCGCATCGGTCAAGAAGCGCGAGGACACGCACAAGATGGCCGAGTCCAACAAGGCCTTCGCGCACTACCGCTGGTAGTCGCACCCCACATCGAGACCGAGAGAAGACTGAAGCCTTATGGCTACCACTTCGCTTGACCTGGCCAAGGTCCGCAACATCGGGATCATGGCCCACATCGACGCGGGCAAGACGACCACCACCGAGCGGATCCTGTTCTACACCGGTGTCTCCTACAAGATCGGTGAAGTCCACGACGGCGCTGCCACGATGGACTGGATGGAGCAGGAGCAGGAGCGCGGCATCACGATCACGTCTGCCGCGACGACCTGCCACTGGCCGCTGGAAGACGTTGACCACACCATCAACATCATCGACACGCCGGGCCACGTCGACTTCACCGTCGAGGTGGAGCGTTCGCTCCGCGTGCTCGACGGTGCCGTGACGGTGTTCGACGGCGTCGCCGGCGTTGAGCCCCAGTCCGAGACCGTGTGGCGTCAGGCGGACCGCTACGGCGTGCCGCGTATCTGCTTCGTCAACAAGCTCGACCGCACTGGTGCCGAGTTCCACCGCTGTGTCGACATGATCGTGAACCGCCTCGGCGCCACTCCGATCGTCATGCAGCTTCCGATCGGCGCCGAGGCCGACTTCAAGGGCGTCATCGACCTCGTTCGCATGAAGGCTCTTGTCTGGTCCGCCGAGGCAACCAAGGGCGAGATGTACGACGTCGTCGACATCCCCGCCACGCACGCCGAGGCCGCTGAGGAGTGGCGCGGCAAGCTGGTCGAGACCGTCGCGGAGAACGACGAAGAGATCATGGAGCTGTACCTGGAGGGCCAGGAGCCCACCGAGGAGCAGCTGTACGCCGCGATCCGTCGTATCACCATCGCTTCCGGCAAGGGCGGCGAGACCACGGTCACCCCGGTGTTCTGTGGCACCGCGTTCAAGAACAAGGGCGTTCAGCCCCTGCTCGACGCCGTTGTGCGCTACCTCCCCTCCCCCCTGGACGTCGAGGCCATCGAGGGCCACGACGTCAAGGACCCGGAGCAGGTCGTCTCGCGCAAGCCGTCCGAGAGCGAGCCGCTGTCGGCGCTCGCCTTCAAGATCGCGAGCGACCCGCACCTCGGCAAGCTCACCTTCATCCGGGTCTACTCGGGTCGCCTGGAGGCCGGCACCGCGGTGCTGAACTCCGTCAAGGGCAAGAAGGAGCGCATCGGCAAGATCTACCGCATGCACGCGAACAAGCGTGAGGAGATCGACTCGGTGGGCGCCGGTGACATCGTCGCCGTCATGGGCCTGAAGCAGACCACCACCGGTGAGACGCTGTGCGACGAGAAGAACCCGGTGATCCTGGAGTCGATGGACTTCCCGGCGCCGGTCATCCAGGTCGCCATCGAGCCCAAGTCCAAGGGTGACCAGGAGAAGCTGGGTGTCGCCATCCAGCGTCTCGCGGAGGAGGACCCCTCCTTCCAGGTCCACTCGGACGAGGAGACCGGCCAGACCATCATCGGTGGTATGGGCGAGCTTCACCTCGATGTCCTCGTCGACCGCATGCGCCGCGAGTTCAAGGTCGAGGCCAACGTCGGCAAGCCGCAGGTCGCGTACCGCGAGACGATCCGCAAGGCCGTCGAGCGTCACGACTACACCCACAAGAAGCAGACCGGTGGCACCGGTCAGTTCGCCAAGGTGCAGATCGCGATCGAGCCGATCGAGGGTGGCGACGCCGCGTACGAGTTCGTGAACAAGGTCACCGGTGGCCGTATCCCGAAGGAGTACATCCCTTCGGTGGACGCCGGTGCGCAGGAGGCCATGCAGTTCGGCATCCTGGCCGGCTACGAGATGACGGGCGTCCGCGTCATTCTTCTCGACGGTGGCTACCACGAGGTCGACTCCTCCGAGCTCGCGTTCAAGATCGCCGGATCGCAGGCCTTCAAGGAGGCCGCGCGCAAGGCTTCGCCCGTGCTTCTCGAGCCGATGATGTCCGTCGAGGTCACCACGCCCGAGGACTACATGGGTGAGGTCATCGGCGACATCAACTCCCGCCGTGGCCAGATCCAGGCCATGGAGGAGCGCAGCGGCGCGCGCGTCGTGAAGGGCCTCGTGCCGCTGTCGGAGATGTTCGGCTACGTCGGAGACCTCCGCAGCAAGACCTCGGGTCGCGCAAGCTACTCGATGCAGTTCGACTCCTACGCCGAGGTTCCGCGGAACGTCGCCGAGGAGATCATCGCGAAGGCCAAGGGCGAGTAACTCACCCGAGTTCACGCCGTAGGCTTGACGCCGTGACCGCAGGGGCGTTCCCCGCGAACCCGTGAGGTTCGCCCCGGCGGCCGGCACCACCAGCAAAGATCACCCTGGCGCCGATGAGTAAGGCGTACAGAACCACTCCACAGGAGGACCCCAGTGGCGAAGGCGAAGTTCGAGCGGACTAAGCCGCACGTCAACATCGGCACCATCGGTCACATTGACCACGGTAAGACGACCCTCACGGCCGCCATTACCAAGGTGCTGCACGACGCGTACCCGGACCTGAACGAGGCCTCGGCCTTCGACCAGATCGACAAGGCTCCTGAGGAGCGCCAGCGCGGTATCACCATCTCCATCGCGCACGTCGAGTACCAGACCGAGTCGCGTCACTACGCCCACGTCGACTGCCCCGGTCACGCGGACTACATCAAGAACATGATCACCGGTGCTGCCCAGATGGACGGCGCCATCCTCGTGGTCGCCGCCACCGACGGCCCGATGCCGCAGACCAAGGAGCACGTGCTCCTGGCCCGCCAGGTCGGCGTTCCGTACATCGTCGTCGCCCTGAACAAGGCCGACATGGTGGACGACGAGGAGATCCTGGAGCTCGTCGAGCTCGAGGTCCGTGAGCTCCTCTCCGAGTACGAGTTCCCGGGCGACGACCTGCCGGTCGTCCGCGTCTCGGCGCTGAAGGCGCTCGAGGGCGACAAGGAGTGGGGCGAGAAGCTCCTCGGCCTGATGAAGGCCGTGGACGAGTCCATCCCGCAGCCCGAGCGCGACGTCGACAAGCCGTTCCTGATGCCGATCGAGGACGTCTTCACGATCACCGGTCGTGGCACCGTCGTCACCGGTCGTATCGAGCGCGGCATGCTCAAGGTCAACGAGACCGTCGACATCATCGGCATCAAGACCGAGAAGACCACCACCACGGTCACCGGTATCGAGATGTTCCGCAAGCTGCTCGACGAGGGCCAGGCCGGTGAGAACGTCGGTCTGCTGCTCCGCGGCATCAAGCGCGAGGACGTCGAGCGCGGCCAGGTCATCATCAAGCCGGGCTCGGTCACCCCGCACACCGAGTTCGAGGCGCAGGCCTACATCCTCTCCAAGGACGAGGGTGGCCGCCACACGCCGTTCTTCAACAACTACCGCCCGCAGTTCTACTTCCGTACCACGGACGTGACCGGCGTCGTGACCCTCCCCGAGGGCACCGAGATGGTCATGCCGGGCGACAACACCACCATGTCGGTCTCGCTGATCCAGCCGGTCGCCATGGAGGAGGGCCTGAAGTTCGCCATCCGTGAGGGTGGCCGGACCGTCGGCGCCGGCCAGGTCACCAAGATCGTCAAGTAAGTCTGACGGTTCGACCTGGTAGCTCCTCACGAGCACCAAGCGAGAGGCCCCGCACCGGAAGGTGCGGGGCCTCTTCGTCGTGTACGGGCCGGGGGCGGCCCGGGGATCAGCCGGGGGTGCCGCCCTCGGCGTACCAGGTCCATGGGCGCGCGTCCGGGCCCATACCGACCGCGGTCGAGCCCGAGCGGCCCAGGTGGAGGCTGGGGGAGCCGAGCGGCTGGGTGCCATGGGTGCGGGTCAGCCGCCTGTCGCCGCTGAGCATGAGGACCCGGCCGTTCAGATCCTGTCCGAGCAGCACTCTGCCGTTGGGGGATTCGGCCGCTTCGAGCGTGCCGTAGCCGTCGAGGGGTTCGGCGCGCTGTCGCCGAAGCGCGGGCGATGCGTCGGCCCACACCGCGCGCACGGTCGCGGACGCGGGCTCCCGGTAGTAGAGCTCGATCCCGCCGTCGCCGGTCGCCAGCGCGGTGGGCGCACCTCCCGGGACGGGGAGCCCGTCCGTACGGTTCGGCTGGAAGGTGATCTCCCCGCCGGGTCGCCGCTGCGCCCAGAGGTGCACGGTGTCGTGGCCCGCCGCGAACACGTGTACACGGCCCGAGCTGTCCACCACCGCGGACAGGCCGTCCTGCACCTCGGCGCCGCCGAGGTCGCTCCAGCGGTTCCAGCGCCCGTCCGTGTCACGGACCCGAGTGCTGAGGCCCTTGTCCGCGTTGCGTACGAAGAGATGCACCCGACCGTCGGGGGAGGTCACCGCGACGGGCACACCGACCCGCCGTCCGCGGTCCTCGTCCCGCTCCGGATTGCCCAGGCCTTGCCAGGCGAGGAACTCCCCGCCCGCGGAACGCTGTTCGAGCAGCACCACCTCGCGCCGGTTCTCGCTGCCATGGCCGCCGATGGCCGCGAAGCGCAGCCCGAACAGCAGCCGGCGGCCGTCCGGGAGCGCCGCCGAGCCCAGCGCCGGGGCGAGCGGCCCGCCACCGAGGTCCTGCGGGGCGCCCCACTGGCCGCTGCCGGGCGCCGTCTCACGCCAGCGCACGGTACGCAGCCCGAGCACCCCGTACGCCGCGAGCCGCCCGTCCTTCTCGGTGGTGACGACGGGCTCAGCGCCCGGGTAGCGGTGGTGGGTCGAGCGGACCCAGCCCTTCCTGTTGGTCAACGGGCGCCTGCCGCCCACGTTGTAGTCGCCGCAGCCCGACGCGTTGCCGCAGTCCCACCGCGGGTCGCCACCGTAGGGCACGAGCAGCGCGGCCTTGTCGCGGAGTATCCGCGGCGGGAGGTTCTTGGGCCAGTGCCGGTTGTAGTAGCCGCGGAAGGCGGTGGCGATGAAGCCGGGCACCTCGCCGCCGTCCCTTGTCGCCTCGGCGACCCAGCGCAGCAGCGCGGCCCAGCTGAAGCAGGCGACCGCCGTGTGGTCGGGGTGGTCCGAGTAGCCTGGCTGCTCGCTGTCCTTCTTGCGGGTGGCCTCGTCGCTGTGCTGGATGTCAGGGTCGGGATCCAGGGTCTGGACCACCGTGGGGCGGTACTCGTCCATGAGCCCGACGAGCACGTCGATCAGCTCGTCGTAGTCGTACGAGACGGTCTTGCGCAGCGGTGAGTCCGCGGCGACCACGGTGTGCAGGCCGAGTGCCCGGTCGTGCCAGAGGCTGCCGAGGGCGTCCCAGCGGCGTGGGGTGTGCATGGGCAGGTTGAGGAAGACCAGCTCCACCCGGCGGTGGCCGTTGGTGAGTGTGTTGATCTCGGCGCGGTGGTCGCCCCGGAGCGTCGTGACCCCGCGCCGCCAGCGGGTGAACTTGTCGAGGCCGAGCAGGGTGGCATAGGCCTGCCGCAGGCCCTGGTGGCGGGCGGACGAGTAGCCGGGGCGGTCGGCTGGGACCTCCGACTCCCCGGGTATGCGGTTGCGGCCGTCGTGGTCGCCCGCGGTGACGTACACACAGAGCAGCGGCACTCCGGAGTCCACCATCCGCTGGGTGTCCGGGTTCATGAAGTACAGGTCGTCGTCGGGGTGGGCGAGGATCTGCATCAACTGCGCGCGGTGCGAGCTGGCGATCGGCATACCCGGTGCGGGGTCGGCCATCGGGGTGGGACGGCGCGGTGACGGCACCGAGCAGGCGGTGAGGGCGGAGAGCGCGGTCACTCCGGCGAGGGCGCCGGCCAAGCCGGTGACGACGGCGCGTCTGCGGGGCCGGGTGCCGGTGGTGCCGTGACCCGATGGGGCGACCGCGAAGGTGCCACGGCCCTGATCGGATATGCCGTGAGGACTTGCCGTGGGCATGCTTCGCGCAGCGCTGTCGTTCATGTGGCCGTGCTCCGTCCGCTTCCCCCGCAGCGGGCGTTTCACGAGGCACCGTCTGCGTACTGTGTTCTCCCCCTGGCGCGGGGCTGCGGACCGGTCGAGTCCGTCACCGCGCTTGGTCAGACGGATTTTCTCAGGTCCGGGTTGCTCCGTGCTCCCGTGTCCCCTACGCCCGGAGTGCCGGACCAGCGGGCAGGGTCGGCACCTCACCCGGCCCGGCCCAGGTGAGTCCCGCACCGGGCAGTCCACGCAGCCATCGGTCGGCGATGGCGCCGAGGCGGTCGCGGTCCGGTGGGGTGCCACCCAGCCCGATGGCATAACGAGTCCGCGCCGCACCGGTGTCGGTGCCGTCGGCGGCCAACGGCCGCGGCCAGGCATGGGCGTCGGCGACGCCCGATGCCTCCAGTTCGCCGAGCAGCGCGCGGATGCGGCCGCGTACCCGGCCCTCTTCGGGCCCGGTGGGCACGGTCACGACGGCCCAGGCCGCGTGCCTGCGATGCAGCGGCGGGGCGGCCAGCACCGGACCTGCGGGTCGTCGTCGTGCCGGACGGCCTGGACGGGGCCCCACAGCTCCTGCGGCGGGAGCCATGCCACCGCCGTACGCGGCGTCGGGCGGGAATGCCGAGCTGCCGCAGGAAGTCCACGGTGCTGTCCCAGTCCAGGCACCTGCCGCCGGAGTCGCCTGCGCTGTCGTCCCAGACCGAGAGGCCGTAGAACCAGCTCTCCAACTCGCTGTACGCGAGAGAGCGCCGGGCGAACACGTTCTCGCCGCACACCCGCCACCCGTCCGGGATCCGCCTGGCGATCCGCCCCCGGAGGGCCTTCACCCAGGCCCGGGACGGATGGTGCGCGGAGTCGAGCGAACGGGTGTGCGGCCCGTCCGCGTACAACGTGGTGTTCTCGCCGTCGAGCTTCTCGGTGACCACCACATCCCGGCCCTGCAGTCCGCGCGGATCCGCGAGGCGCACGTCGTCCGAAGAGGCCCCCGGGCGACCACGGCAGGTGCGGTGTCCTCGGACCGGTGATCGGCGAACAGGGGGAGGGGCGAGGCGGGAGGACGGGGCCGGACGGCCCGGACCGGCCACACGGTGCGGCCGGCCCGGGGGCTACGCGGTCCGGGGCTGTTCGTCGCTGAAGATCTCCTCGGCGGACGAGGTGGTGACGGCCCGGATCAGCCAGGTGCGCAGGATCTCCGGGTCGTCGCAGGCGGTGATGCGCGCACGTGTCGTGTGGGAGATGTCCAGTCCGCGCCGGTCCAGCACGAGCAGGATGTCCTCGGCCCCTTGCCTGGCCTGGCCTTCCGCCCGGCCTTCCGCCCGGCCTTCCGCCCGGCCCTCGGCCCGGCCCTCGCTCCTGAGCTCCTCGGAGAGGGGCGACTTGTAGAAAGACAGGTCCACGGCCACCAACTTCCTCCACTGTTCTGCGGCAGGGTGCGTGCCCATGCCCTGTGCGATGAGTTCGACGATGGGGTAGGCGACGTCCTGCGGGGTTTCCCGCAGCACGGTGGACACGGCTTTCAGTATCGCGCCGATGCCAGGATCCTCGCGGTGTGTGATCGCCGCCAGTGTCGCGAGTACGAGGTCCTTGCGGGTCTCCGCTGGATCGGTGATGACCGGCAGGTTGTGCGGTCCCGCCACGAGGGGCCGCAGAGTGAGCGCCGGCCACTCACGGGGGCCGATGGCGAAGGGCCGTGCGGCCCACTCGGCGGTGGCCCGGTCCTGGCAGACGACCAGGAGCAGCGGTGGCATCCGGTACTTCGTGTACAGATACGACACGTAGTGCGCCCAGCTCGCGGGCTTGTGCGGGTCCTTTTTGCCCTGGGCCTCCACCGCGAGGAGGAAGGACTCGCCGTTCCTCGCGTCGAACCGCAGCAGCGTGTCGAGCCGGCGTTCGAGCGGGCTGGTCTCGGTGAGGTCGGTGGGCAGGACCGTGACCGAGGCGGGTTGAGGGAGGTCGACGCCCAGCACTTTGGAGATGCCGGACAAGAGGTCCGGGAACTCCTGGAAGATGCGGTGCATCGCCTCATGGGGCGAGCTGACCATGTGGGTCCTTGCGGGTCGCGGACAGGGTGCGAGTGCCTCTGGCACATGCCGGGCAGCTCGTGTCCGCGAGACTAGGCAGCCGACCCGCGCTGAGAACGCTCAACGTGGCGATTTCACACGCCCGAGTGAGGAGCGCTCGAAGGGTGACGGGCGGGAGCGGACCCCGAAGGCCCGCTCCCGCCGGCCTCGTTCCCGCAGACCCGTCGGACCCGCGGATTCGTCCCAGCGCCGCCCGAGTGCGCGGATGCGGTTCTCGTATTCGAGTACCTCGGTCCACTCGGACAGCCGGTACCTGGGGCCGTTCGCCGCTCCGGCGAAGGTGCCGGCAAGGGCGGCGATCGAGTCGGAGTCACCGGAGGATATGTGCGATGTCCCTCACGGGAGGGTGAAGGCGTGTCCGCGACCCGGGTGGGACGGGTGTGGCGACGCTTGTGGCGACAGTCGGGATGTCCGCGCTCACGGTCCGTACCGTGCCCGGAGTCGGCCCCTCGCGCGCCGCGGTTTGACAGTCGATCCGGGAGGGGTACCCTCTTCGGCTCGATTGGCGCCCCGCCTGGGCCGTATGGCAGACTGTCCGGGTTGCTCGGTTGAGTGCCGATGCTGCGCGCCTCCCGCCGGGAGGACCGGAAGCGAGTCCCACAGTACTCGTCACCCCTGATCAGGGGTGGAAGTACGGGAATCTTCCGGGAAGTGTCAGCGGGGTGCCGGCCAGGCACCCGGTAGGTGTTCTTCCTCCGGACCCGCGGTCCTCGGGCCCGCACCCCCTTGGTTGGGAAATCCTTCGGGAGATCTGCGTAGAGGGGATGCGACACGCCCGACCGCGTGGGTCGGAGGGGACGGTGTTCCTGAGGGCCCTTGAGGGGCTTCAGGGGCACAGCCCGCCGGGTCGTCAGAGCGTTACGAGAGACAGGACTACGAAGTAGCCATGGCGGGACAGAAGATCCGCATCCGGCTCAAGGCCTACGACCACGAGGTCATCGACTCCTCGGCGAAGAAGATCGTCGAGACGGTGACCCGCACTGGTGCGTCGGTCGCGGGCCCGGTGCCGCTGCCCACTGAGAAGAACGTGTACTGCGTCATCAAGTCGCCGCACAAGTACAAGGACTCGCGCGAGCACTTCGAGATGCGCACGCACAAGCGCCTGATCGACATCCTCGACCCGACTCCCAAGACCGTTGACTCTCTGATGCGACTCGACCTTCCGGCCGGTGTCGACATCGAGATCAAGCTCTGAGGCCGGTGATCTGAGAGATGGCTAAGCAGATCAAGGGCATCCTGGGCGAGAAGCTCGGCATGACGCAGGTGTGGGACGAGAACAACCGCGTTGTTCCGGTCACCGTCGTCAAGGCCGGCCCCAACGTCGTCACCCAGGTGCGTACCAACGACGTCGACGGCTACGAGTCGGTCCAGATCGCCTTCGGCGAGATCGACCCGCGCAAGGTGAACAAGCCCCTCAAGGGCCACTTCGCCAAGGCCGACGTCACCCCCCGTCGCCACCTCGTCGAGATCCGCACCGCGGACGCCTCCGAGTACGCGCTCGGCCAGGAGATCACCGCTGAGGTGTTCGAGGCCGGCGTCAAGGTCGACGTGACCGGCAAGAGCAAGGGCAAGGGCTTCGCCGGTGTCATGAAGCGCCACAACTTCCGTGGCCTCGGCGCCGGACACGGCACCCAGCGCAAGCACCGCTCGCCCGGTTCCATCGGTGGCTGCGCCACCCCGGGCCGTGTGTTCAAGGGCCTCCGCATGGCGGGCCGTATGGGCAACGAGCGGGTCACCACCCAGAACCTGACCGTCCACGCCGTTGACGCGGAGAAGGGTCTGCTGCTCATCAAGGGCGCGGTTCCCGGTCCGAACGGCGGCCTCGTCCTGGTCCGTACCGCGGCCAAGGGGGCCTGAGGTAACCGATGAGCACCATTGACATCCTTTCGCCCGCTGGCGAGAAGGCCGGTAGCGTCGAGCTCCCCGCGGAGATCTTCGACGCCAAGGTCAGCGTCCCGCTGATCCACCAGGTCGTCGTCGCGCAGCTGGCCGCTGCCCGCCAGGGCACGCACAAGACCAAGACCCGCGGCGAAGTCCGTGGTGGTGGCAAGAAGCCTTACCGCCAGAAGGGCACCGGCCGCGCCCGTCAGGGTTCGACCCGCGCTCCGCAGTTCGCCGGCGGTGGCGTCGTCCACGGCCCCGTGCCGCGTGACTACTCGCAGCGGACCCCGAAGAAGATGAAGGCCGCCGCCCTGCGCGGTGCCCTCACCGACCGGGCCCGCCACTCCCGCATCCACGTCGTCTCCGGCGTGGTCGAGGGTGCGGCTTCCACCAAGGCCGCCAAGACGCTGTTCGGCAAGATCTCGGAGCGCAAGAACCTGCTCCTGGTCGTCGACCGCAGCGACGAGGCCGCGTGGCTGTCCGCCCGCAATCTGCCCCAGGTGCACATCCTGGAGCCGGGGCAGCTGAACACGTACGACGTGCTCGTCTCCGACGACGTGGTCTTCACCCAGGCCGCCTTCGAGTCCTTCGTGTCCGGCCCCAAGGCCAACAATGAAGGGAGCGAGGCCTGATGTCCGAGGCCACGATCACCAGCAAGACCTTCACGGACCCGCGCGACCTGCTGATCAAGCCGGTCGTCTCCGAGAAGAGCTACGCGCTGCTGGACGAGAACAAGTACACGTTCGTCGTCGACCCGCGTGCGAACAAGACCCAGATCAAGCAGGCCGTCGAGGCGGTCTTCTCGGTCAAGGTCACCGGGGTGAACACGATCAACCGCCAGGGCAAGCGCAAGCGCACCCGCACCGGTTTCGGCAAGCGCGCCAACACCAAGCGCGCCATCGTGACCCTTGCCGAGGGCGACCGTATCGACATCTTCGGCGGTCCGGCCTCCTGACGGAGGTCCGGATCGTCCGAATATCGGACGAGGACTGAGAAATGGGTATCCGCAAGTACAAGCCGACGACTCCGGGCCGTCGTGGCTCCAGCGTCGCCGACTTCGTCGAGATCACGCGGTCCACGCCGGAGAAGTCGCTGGTCCGCCCTCTGCACAGCAAGGGCGGCCGTAACAACGCCGGTCGTGTGACCGTTCGCCACCAGGGTGGTGGCCACAAGCGCGCCTACCGTGTGATCGACTTCCGTCGTCATGACAAGGACGGCGTGCCGGCCAAGGTCGCGCACATCGAGTACGACCCCAACCGCACCGCGCGCATCGCGCTCCTGCACTACGCGGACGGCGAGAAGCGCTACATCATCGCTCCGCGTGGCCTGAACCAGGGCGACCGGATCGAGAACGGCGCCGGCGCCGACATCAAGCCCGGCAACAACCTGGCGCTGCGCAACATCCCGGTCGGTACGACCATCCACGCCATCGAGCTGCGGCCCGGCGGCGGCGCGAAGTTCGCCCGCTCCGCGGGTGCCTCCGTGCAGCTGCTGGCGAAGGAGGGCTCCATGGCCCACCTGCGCATGCCGTCCGGTGAGATCCGCCTGGTCGACGTCCGCTGCCGCGCCACTGTCGGCGAGGTCGGCAACGCCGAGCAGTCGAACATCAACTGGGGCAAGGCCGGCCGTATGCGCTGGAAGGGCGTCCGCCCGACCGTCCGCGGTGTCGCCATGAACCCGGTCGACCACCCGCACGGTGGTGGTGAGGGCAAGACCTCCGGTGGTCGCCACCCGGTCTCCCCGTGGGGTCAGAAGGAGGGTCGTACTCGTTCTCCCAAGAAGGCGAGCAACAAGTACATCGTCCGCCGCCGCAAGACGAACAAGAAGCGCTAGGAGCGGGTTTAGATGCCGCGCAGTCTCAAGAAGGGGCCCTTCGTCGACGACCACCTCATCAAGAAGGTGGACGTCCAGAACGAAGCAGGCACCAAGAACGTCATCAAGACCTGGTCCCGTCGCTCGATGATCGTCCCGGCCATGCTGGGCCACACGATCGCGGTGCACAACGGCAAGACCCACATCCCGGTGTTCGTCACCGAGTCGATGGTCGGCCACAAGCTCGGCGAGTTCTCGCCGACTCGCACCTTCCGCGGCCACGTCAAGGACGACCGGAAGTCGAAGCGCCGCTAACCGCGGGGTGGAACGACTATGACTTACACCGAAGGGACAACCATGGAAGCCAGGGCCCAGGCGCGGTACATCCGCGTCACGCCCATGAAGGCCCGCCGCGTGGTGGACCTCATCCGTGGCATGGATGCCACGGAGGCTCAGGCGGTCCTGCGTTTCGCCCCGCAGGCCGCGAGCGTGCCGGTTGGCAAGGTGCTGGACAGCGCCATCGCCAACGCCGCGCACAACTACGACCACACGGACGCCTCCACGCTGTTCATCAGCGAGGCGTACGTCGACGAGGGCCCGACCCTGAAGCGGTTCCGTCCGCGTGCCCAGGGCCGTGCCTACCGGATCCGCAAGCGGACCAGCCACATCACCGTGGTCGTCAGCAGCAAGGAAGGAACCCGGTAATGGGCCAGAAGGTAAACCCGCACGGGTTCCGGCTCGGCATCACCACGGACTTCAAGTCCCGCTGGTACGCCGACAAGCTGTACAAGGACTACGTCAAGGAAGACGTCGCCATCCGTCGGATGCTGACGTCCGGCATGGAGCGCGCCGGTATCTCGAAGGTCGAGATCGAGCGCACCCGTGACCGCGTGCGGGTGGACATCCACACCGCGCGTCCCGGCATCGTCATCGGCCGCCGCGGCGCGGAGGCCGACAAGATCCGTGGTCAGCTCGAGAAGCTCACGGGCAAGCAGGTCCAGCTGAACATCCTCGAGGTCAAGAACCCCGAGGTCGACGCTCAGCTCGTGGCCCAGGCCGTGGCCGAGCAGCTGTCCTCCCGTGTCTCCTTCCGCCGTGCCATGCGCAAGAGCATGCAGTCGGCGATGAAGGCGGGCGCCAAGGGCATCAAGATCCAGTGTGGTGGCCGTCTCGGCGGCGCCGAGATGTCCCGCTCGGAGTTCTACCGCGAGGGCCGTGTGCCGCTGCACACGCTCCGCGCGAACGTCGAGTACGGCTTCTTCGAGGCCAAGACCACCTTCGGCCGCATCGGTGTGAAGGTCTGGATCTACAAGGGCGACGTCAAGAACATCGCCGAGGTCCGCGCCGAGAACGCCGCTGCCCGCGCCGGCAACCGCCCGGCCCGTGGCGGCGCCGACCGCCCGGCCCGTGGTGGCCGCGGTGGCGAGCGTGGCGGTCGCGGTCGCAAGCCGCAGCAGGGCGCTGCTGCCGAGGCCCCCAAGGCCGAGGCCGCTGCCGCTGCTCCGGCTGAGAGCACCGGAACGGAGGCCTGACCGAAATGCTGATCCCCCGTAGGGTCAAGCACCGCAAGCAGCACCACCCCAAGCGCCGCGGCATGGCCAAGGGCGGTACGACGGTTGCGTTCGGCGAGTACGGCATCCAGGCCATGACTCCGGCGTACGTGACCAACCGCCAGATCGAGGCGGCTCGTATCGCGATGACCCGCCACATCAAGCGTGGCGGCAAGGTCTGGATCAACATCTACCCGGACCGCCCGCTGACCAAGAAGCCCGCCGAGACCCGCATGGGTTCCGGTAAGGGTTCCCCGGAGTGGTGGGTCGCGAACGTGCACCCGGGCCGGGTCATGTTCGAGCTGTCCTACCCGAACGAGAAGATTGCGCGTGAGGCTCTGACTCGTGCGGCCCACAAGCTGCCGATGAAGTGCCGGATCGTCAAGCGCGAGGCAGGTGAAGCGTGATGTCGGCCGGTACCAAGGCGTCCGAGCTGCGCGAGCTGGGCAACGAGGAGCTTGTCGCCAAGCTCCGCGAGGCCAAGGAAGAGCTGTTCAATCTCCGCTTCCAGGCGGCGACGGGCCAGCTCGAGAACCACGGCCGGCTCAAGTCCGTCCGTAAGGACATCGCCCGGATCTACACCCTGATGCGTGAGCGCGAGCTGGGCATCGAGACGGTGGAGAGCGCCTGATGAGCGAGAGCAACGTGACTGAGAAGAAGACCGAGGAGCGCGGCTTCCGCAAGACCCGTGAGGGTCTGGTCGTCAGCGACAAGATGGACAAGACCGTCGTCGTCGCCGTCGAGGACCGCGTCAAGCACGCGCTGTACGGCAAGGTCATCCGCCGTACCAACAAGCTCAAGGCGCACGACGAGCAGAACGCCGCGGGTGTCGGCGACCGCGTCCTCCTGATGGAGACCCGGCCGCTGTCCGCGACGAAGCGCTGGCGCGTCGTCGAGATCCTCGAGAAGGCCAAGTAATTTTGCGGGGGCTTCCCGATGGGAGCCCTCCGCATGCCCCCCGCTGGGGCCTCGGGCTCCAGCACTAGTTCCGCCAGGCTCCGGGGACTGTTCACGCGGTCCCCGGGGAACCGGCAGACGATCAGGAGATAAGACGTGATCCAGCAGGAGTCGCGGCTTCGCGTCGCCGACAACACTGGTGCCAAGGAGATCCTTTGCATCCGTGTTCTCGGTGGCTCGGGCCGCCGCTACGCGGGCATCGGTGACGTCATCGTCGCCACCGTCAAGGACGCGATCCCCGGTGGCAACGTGAAGAAGGGTGACGTCGTCAAGGCGGTCATCGTTCGCACCGTCAAGGAGCGCCGCCGCCAGGACGGCTCGTACATCCGCTTCGACGAGAACGCCGCCGTCATTCTGAAGAACGACGGCGACCCTCGCGGCACCCGTATCTTCGGCCCGGTGGGCCGTGAGCTGCGCGAGAAGAAGTTCATGAAGATCATCTCGCTCGCGCCGGAGGTGCTGTAAGCATGAAGATCAAGAAGGGCGACCTGGTCCAGGTCATCACCGGTAAGGACAAGGGCAAGCAGGGCAAGGTCATCGCGGCCTTCCCCCGCGAGGACCGTGTCCTGGTCGAGGGTGTCAACCGGGTCAAGAAGCACACGAAGGCCAACCAGCCGGGTCGTGCCTCGCAGGCCGGCGGCATCGTCACCACCGAGGCCCCGATCCACGTGAGCAACGTTCAGCTCGTCGTGGACAAGGACGGCAAGAAGGTCGTGACCCGCGTCGGTTACCGCTTCGACGACGAGGGCAACAAGGTTCGCGTTGCCAAGCGGACGGGTGAGGACATCTGATGGCTACCACCACCACTCCGCGTCTCAAGACGAAGTACCGCGAGGAGATCGCGGGCAAGCTGCGTGAGGAGTTCTCCTACGAGAACGTCATGCAGGTTCCCGGCCTCGTCAAGATCGTGGTCAACATGGGTGTGGGCGACGCCGCCCGCGACTCCAAGCTGATCGAGGGTGCCATCAAGGACCTCACCACGATCACCGGTCAGAAGCCGGCCGTCACCAAGGCCCGCAAGTCCATCGCGCAGTTCAAGCTGCGTGAGGGTCAGCCGATCGGTGCCCACGTCACGCTCCGTGGCGACCGCATGTGGGAGTTCCTGGACCGCACCCTGTCGCTCGCGCTGCCGCGCATCCGCGACTTCCGTGGCCTGTCCCCCAAGCAGTTCGACGGCCGTGGCAACTACACCTTCGGTCTCACGGAGCAGGTCATGTTCCACGAGATCGACCAGGACAAGATCGACCGCGTCCGGGGTATGGACATCACCGTGGTGACCACGGCGACCAACGACGCTGAGGGCCGTGCCCTTCTCCGTCACCTCGGCTTCCCGTTCAAGGAGGCGTAAGCGAGATGGCGAAGAAGGCTCTGATTGCCAAGGCTGCTCGTAAGCCCAAGTTCGGTGTGCGCGCGTACACCCGCTGCCAGCGCTGCGGTCGTCCGCACTCCGTGTACCGCAAGTTCGGCCTGTGCCGTGTGTGCCTTCGTGAGATGGCTCACCGTGGCGAGCTGCCGGGCGTGACCAAGAGCTCCTGGTAATCCCCTACTCGGGGATTACCGGAGGCTCTCGGTAAGCAACTGGTCGACGGGGCCCACCCCCACATGCCGTAGGCTTGTGGGGTTGGGCGCCCGCCGCCCATACGACTTACTACGCCGTAGGTCCCCGCGCCGCACCCGTCCCGCCCCAGTGCGGGGAGAGGGATGGCGCATACAGGAAACCCCGGCGAGAGAGGCCGAAGGCCAATTCATGACCATGACTGATCCGATCGCGGACATGCTGACCCGTCTGCGTAACGCGAACTCGGCATACCACGACTCCGTGACGATGCCGCACAGCAAGATCAAGTCGCACATCGCGGAGATCCTCCAGCAGGAGGGCTTCATCACGGGCTGGAAGGTCGAGGACGCCGAGGTCGGCAAGAACCTCGTCCTCGAGCTGAAGTTCGGTCCGAACCGTGAGCGCTCCATCGCGGGCATCAAGCGGATCTCCAAGCCCGGTCTCCGGGTCTACGCGAAGTCCACCAACCTGCCGAAGGTGCTCGGCGGCCTGGGCGTGGCGATCATCTCCACGTCGCACGGTCTGCTCACCGACAAGCAGGCGCAGAAGAAGGGCGTGGGTGGGGAAGTCCTCGCCTACGTCTGGTAGTCGGGAACGGAGGAATAGCAATGTCGCGTATCGGCAAGCTCCCCATCCCGGTTCCCGCCGGCGTGGATGTCACCATCGACGGCCGTACGGTCCAGGTGAAGGGCCCCAAGGGCACCCTGAGCCACACCGTTGCCGCGCCGATCGAGATCGTGAAGGGTGAGGACGGCGTTCTCAACGTCACCCGCCCCAACGACGAGCGTCAGAACAAGGCCCTGCACGGCCTGTCCCGCACGCTGGTGGCCAACATGATCACCGGTGTGACCACGGGATACGTCAAGGCGCTCGAGATCAGCGGTGTCGGTTACCGCGTCGCCGCGAAGGGCTCCAACCTGGAGTTCCAGCTCGGCTACAGCCACCCGATCCTGGTGGAGGCCCCCGCGGGGATCTCCTTCAAGGTCGAGTCGCCGACCAAGTTCTCGGTCGAGGGCATCGACAAGCAGAAGGTCGGCGAGGTCGCCGCGAACATCCGCAAGCTGCGCAAGCCCGACCCGTACAAGGCCAAGGGCGTGAAGTACGCGGGCGAGGTCATCCGCCGCAAGGTCGGAAAGGCTGGTAAGTAAGCCATGGCATACGGCGTGAAGATTGCCAAGGGCAAGGCCTACAAGGGCGCTTCCCTGAAGCGTCGCCACATCCGCATCCGCAAGAAGATCTCGGGTACCCCGGCGCGTCCGCGTCTGGTTGTCACCCGGTCCAACCGCGGCATCACGGCTCAGGTCATCGACGACATCGCGGGTCACACCCTCGCGTCGGCGTCCACCCTGGACTCGTCCATCCGCGGCGGCGAAGGCGACAAGTCGGCGAAGGCGAAGCAGGTCGGCCAGCTCGTGGCCGAGCGTGCCAAGGCTGCCGGCGTCGAGGCTGTCGTGTTCGACCGTGGCGGCAACCAGTACGCCGGGCGCATCGCCGCCCTGGCGGACGCCGCCCGCGAAGCCGGCTTGAAGTTCTGAGCCGTTCGTAGCTAGCGGAAAAGAGAGAGGTAAATCCAATGGCTGGACCCCAGCGCCGCGGAAGCGGTGCCGGTGGCGGCGAGCGGCGGGACCGGAAGGGCCGTGACGGCGGCGCTGCTGCCGCCGAGAAGACCGCGTACGTTGAGCGCGTTGTCGCGATCAACCGCGTCGCCAAGGTTGTGAAGGGTGGTCGTCGCTTCAGCTTCACCGCGCTGGTCGTGGTGGGCGACGGTGACGGCACCGTGGGTGTCGGTTACGGCAAGGCCAAGGAGGTGCCGGCCGCCATCGCCAAGGGTGTTGAGGAGGCCAAGAAGCACTTCTTCAAGGTCCCCCGTATCCAGGGCACCATCCCGCACCCGATCCAGGGTGAGAAGGCCGCGGGCGTCGTCCTGCTCAAGCCGGCTTCCCCCGGTACCGGTGTTATCGCCGGTGGCCCGGTGCGTGCCGTGCTCGAGTGCGCCGGCGTTCACGACATCCTGTCGAAGTCGCTCGGCTCCGACAACGCGATCAACATCGTGCACGCGACCGTGGCGGCCCTGAAGGGTCTTCAGCGTCCCGAGGAGATCGCGGCCCGCCGCGGTCTGCCCCTCGAGGACGTCGCCCCCGCGGCTCTGCTTCGTGCGCGTGCGGGAGCGGGTGCGTAATGGCCCGCCTCAAGATCACGCAGACGAAGTCGTACATCGGCAGCAAGCAGAACCACCGTGACACGCTGCGGTCGCTTGGTCTCAAAGGGATCAACACCGTGGTCGTCAAGGAGGACCGCCCCGAGTTCCGCGGAATGGTGCACACCGTCCGCCACCTCGTGACGGTCGAGGAGGTCGACTGATCATGGCGGAGCAGAACCCGCTGAAGATCCACAACCTCCGTCCCGCCCCCGGCGCCAAGACCCCCAAGACCCGTGTGGGTCGTGGTGAGGCGTCGAAGGGTAAGACGGCCGGTCGTGGTACCAAGGGTACGAAGGCTCGTTACCAGGTTCCGGAGCGCTTCGAGGGTGGGCAGATGCCCCTCCACATGCGTCTCCCGAAGCTGAAGGGCTTCAAGAACCCCTTCCGCACCGAGTACCAGGTCGTGAACCTGGACAAGCTGGCCGCGCTCTACCCGCAGGGTGGCGAGGTCACGGTGGCCGACCTGGTCGCCAAGGGTGCGGTGCGCAAGAACCAGCTCGTCAAGGTCCTTGGCCAGGGCGAGGTCTCCGTGGCGCTCCAGGTGACGGTTGACGCCGTCTCCGGTTCCGCCAAGGAGAAGATCGCCGCCGCGGGCGGCACCGTCACCGAGCTCGTCTGACGAGCCGATGGCCTGAACACCTTCCGGGGATGCCTCGTAAACGGGGCATCCCCGGTTGGTCGTTCCAAGGGGGGCACCCTCGCAGGTAAGGTGACCAGCGTTGTCACTGTATTCACCGGGGGTGTGACTCCCGCACCGCCCTCCCCGCTACTCCGGTAGGGGGGAACCAGGGCTGCAAGGGCCGCCCCATGGGCGTACCTCGCGGCTCTCGCTGCTTGACCCATACGTATTCGTCGAACCTCAAGACCGTCACCTCTGACGCTTTGCGCGGGGGTCGCAGGAGGCACCGTGCTCACCGCGTTCGCCCGGGCGTTCAAGACGCCCGACCTGCGCAAGAAGCTGCTCTTCACGCTCGGCATCATCGTGCTGTTCCGGGTCGGGGCCCACATTCCGGTCCCCGGCGTCAGCTACGAGAACGTCCAGATCTGTGTGGAGCAGGCGTCGAAGAACCAGGGAAGCCTGTTCGGCCTCGTCAACATGTTCAGCGGCGGCGCGCTGCTCCAGATCACCATCTTTGCGCTCGGCATCATGCCGTACATCACCGCGAGCATCATCCTTCAGCTGCTGACGGTGGTGATCCCGCGTCTGGAAGCCCTCAAGAAGGAGGGCCAGGCAGGTACGGCCAAGATCACGCAGTACACCCGTTACCTCACGATCGCGCTGGCGATCCTGCAGGGCACCGGCATCGTGGCCGCCGCCCGCAGCGGCGCCCTGTTCCAGGGCTGCGCCGTCGGCAGCGAGATCGTCCCGGACCAGTCGATCTTCATCACCGCCACCATGGTGATCACCATGACCGCCGGTACGGCCGTCGTCATGTGGCTCGGTGAGCTGATTACGGACCGCGGTATCGGCAACGGAATGTCGATCCTGATGTTCATCTCGATCGCCGCCGGCTTCCCCGGTGCCCTGTGGGCGATCAAGGAGAGCGGCAAGCTGGCCAAGGGCTGGATCGAGTTCGGCACCGTCATCGTGATCGGCTTCGTGATGGTGGCCCTCGTGGTGTTCGTCGAGCAGGCCCAGCGCCGTATCCCGGTGCAGTACGCCAAGCGCATGATCGGCCGCAGGTCCTACGGTGGTACGTCGACCTACATCCCGCTGAAGGTGAACCAGGCGGGTGTGATTCCTGTCATCTTCGCCTCGTCGCTGCTCTACATCCCGGCGCTGGTCGCGCAGTTCTCCAACGCCAACTCCAGCTGGAAAACCTGGATCGAAACGTACTTCGTGAAGGGCGACCACCCCTACTACATCACCGCGTACTTCCTCCTGATTGTCTTTTTCGCCTTCTTCTACGTGGCCATCTCGTTCAACCCCGAGGAAGTCGCGGACAACATGAAGAAGTATGGTGGCTTCATCCCGGGTATCCGGGCTGGTCGACCTACCGCTGAGTACTTGAGCTACGTGCTCAACCGGATCACCTGGCCGGGCTCGCTGTATCTGGGTCTGATCGCTCTTGTGCCGACGATGGCGTTGGCCGGCTTCGGTGGTGCGAACGCGAACTTCCCGTTCGGCGGCACCAGCATCCTCATCATCGTGGGTGTCGGTCTGGAGACCGTGAAGCAGATCGAGAGTCAGCTCCAGCAGCGCAACTACGAAGGGTTCCTCCGCTGATGCGAATCGTCCTCGTCGGGCCGCCCGGTGCGGGCAAGGGAACGCAGGCCGCGTTCCTCGCCAAGAACCTGTCGATCCCGCACATCTCCACGGGCGACCTCTTCCGGGCCAACATCAGCCAGGGCACCGAGCTGGGCAAGCAGGCCAAGGCGTATATGGACGCGGGCAACCTCGTGCCCGACGAGGTCACGATCGGCATGGCCAAGGGCCGCATGGAGCAGTCCGACGCGGTGAACGGCTTCCTGCTGGACGGCTTTCCGCGCAACGTCTCGCAGGCCGAGGCGCTGGACGAGATGCTCAGGACCGAGGGCATGAAGCTGGACGCGGTGCTGGACCTGGAAGTCCCCGAGGACGAGGTCGTGAAGCGGATCGCGGGCCGCCGCATCTGCCGCAACGAAAGCGCCCACGTCTTCCACGTGACCTACAGCCCGCCGCAGCAGGAAGGCGTCTGCGACGTCTGCGGCGGCGAGCTGTACCAGCGTGACGACGACTCCGAGGGGACCGTGCGCAAGCGGCTCGAGGTCTACCACACCCAGACCGAGCCGATCATCGACTACTACAAGGCCCAGGGCCTGGTGGTCACGATCTCCGCGCTCGGCAAGGTCGCCGATGTGACCGAGCGGGCCATGGAGGCCCTCCGGGGTGACCGGGCCGCGCAGGCCTGACGTCATCACCTGATCTGATTCATTCGCTGCAGCCGATACGGCCGCGGTGTCCCCTGGACGCCGCGGCCGTATCGTTGATTACCCACTCGTCGTTCCCTTCCGAGCACTCTCCGACCACGCCTCGACCACGTGTCGAGCACTCCGACCCGGAAAGGCGCCGTTCCCCATGGTGCAGATCAAGACCCCCGAGCAGATCGCGAAGATGCGTGAGGCGGGACTGGTCGTCGCCGCCATCCACGCGGCGACCCGCGTGGCCGCCGTGCCCGGCGCCACCACCCGGGATCTGGACGAGGTGGCCCGCAAGGTCATCGCGGACCACGGCGCCAAGTCCAACTTCCTGGGCTATGGCGGCTTCCCCGCCACGATCTGCACCTCGGTGAACGAGGTCGTCGTGCATGGCATCCCGGATGACAAGACGGTGCTCAAGGACGGCGACATCATCTCCATCGACGCCGGTGCGATCGTCGACGGCTGGCACGGTGACGCCGCGTTCACCGTGTTCGTCGGCGGTGGCCACGCCCCGGAGCTGATCGAGCTGTCCCGGGTGACGGAGGAGTCCATGTGGGCCGGTATCGCCGCGATGAAGGCGGGGAACCGGCTGGTCGACATCTCGCGCGCCATCGAGACCTACATCCGCCGCCAGCCCAAGCCGGGGGGCGGGCGCTACGGGATCATCGAGGAATACGGCGGCCACGGCATCGGCACCGAGATGCACATGGACCCGCACCTGCTGAACTACGTCTCCCGCAAGCGCGGCAAGGGCCCCAAGCTGGTGCCCGGTTTCTGCCTCGCCATCGAGCCGATGGTGTCGCTGGGCACCCCGCACACCGAGGTGCTCTCCGACGACTGGACCGTGATCACCACGGACGGCACCTGGTCCTCGCACTGGGAGCACTCGGTCGCGCTGACCGAGGACGGCCCGCTGGTCCTCACCGCCGTGGACGGCGGCAAGGCCAAGCTGGCGGAACTGGGCGTCACGGCTGCGCCGGACCCGCTCGCCTGACGGGCTCGGCGGGCATGCTCGTCGTGCGCCGGCGCTCGTCGAGCACGAGGTGGCACGCATTCCACCGGCTTAACGATCAGCCACGTGGGGCAAACTCCGTGGATTCGTGTTTTCCAGGGGCCTGACGTAGACTGATGCGTCGGCTCTCTTGTATCCGCATGTCCGCGTGCAGAAATGCGCGGAAACCTGCGGGCGGAGAGTCGATCAAGGTAGCCGATTCGAAGGGCGAAGCGTGGCCAAGAAGCAAGGTGCCATCGAGATCGAGGGCACCGTGATCGAGTCCCTGCCGAACGCCATGTTCAAGGTGGAGCTCCAGAACGGTCACAAGGTCCTCGCGCACATCTCCGGAAAGATGCGGATGCACTACATCCGTATCCTGCCGGACGACCGGGTCGTGGTGGAGCTCTCTCCCTACGACCTGACGCGTGGCCGGATCGTCTACCGGTACAAGTAGATCTTGCCCTCACCCCCTCCCGTGGGGTGCTGGCACTGACCCGGAGAACCTCACATCCCATGAAGGTCAAGCCGAGCGTCAAGAAGATCTGCGACAAGTGCAAGGTGATCCGCCGTCACGGCCGGGTCATGGTCATCTGCGACAACCTGCGCCACAAGCAGCGCCAGGGCTGACGCACGACCACCTGCACTTCGCAGTTACTTCGCGCGACGCGAGCAACACATGTAGATACGCAGAGCCCGCCCAGCCCGTTCAGGGTCGGCGGCACCTCCGGCGGGGGCCGGGGACCCGGACGTACCACTTCTCCCGAGGGAGCGGTCGGCGGCCGGGAGTGGTTCTGCGGAAGACCCCCGAACACCACAGGAGCCATTGAATGGCACGCGTTTCCGGTGTTGACATCCCGCGCGACAAGCGTGTGGAGGTCGCACTCACCTACGTCTTCGGTATCGGCCGCACCCAGTCGAAGGCGACTCTCGCCGCGACCGGTGTGAACCCGAACACCCGCGTTCGTGACCTGGCCGAAGAGGACCTGGTCAAGATCCGCGAGTACGTGGACGCCAACCTCAAGACCGAGGGTGACCTCCGTCGTGAGATCCAGGCCGACATCCGCCGCAAGGTCGAGATCGGCTGCTACCAGGGTCTGCGTCACCGCCGCGGTCTGCCGGTCCACGGCCAGCGCACCAGCACGAACGCCCGTACCCGCAAGGGTCCGCGTCGCGCCATCGCCGGCAAGAAGAAGCCGGGCAAGAAGTAGTCCTCAGCAGGACGCACTGGGTCTGGGGCTGCCCCAGACCCCCCAAGCGGTCTTCGCTGTAGGACCGACCACCTCCACGGGAGAAATACATGCCCCCCAAGGGACGCCAGGGCGCCGTCAAGAAGGTGCGCCGCAAGGAAAAGAAGAACGTCGCTCACGGCCACGCGCACATCAAGAGCACGTTCAACAACACGATCGTCTCGATCACGGACCCGTCCGGCAACGTGATCTCCTGGGCCTCCGCCGGCCACGTCGGCTTCAAGGGCTCGCGCAAGTCCACCCCCTTCGCCGCGCAGATGGCCGCCGAGTCGGCCGCCCGCCGCGCGCAGGAGCACGGCATGCGCAAGGTCGACGTCTTCGTCAAGGGTCCGGGCTCCGGCCGTGAGACCGCGATCCGCTCCCTCCAGGCCACCGGCCTCGAGGTCGGCTCGATCCAGGACGTCACCCCGACGCCGCACAACGGCTGCCGTCCGCCCAAGCGCCGCCGCGTCTGACGCCGCGCCGCTGCCAGGCACCGCCTCGCGTGGTCGCCTGATCCGAGTGTCCGGGCGGTACGGCCCCTTCGGGGTCGTGCCGCCCGTACCCTTGCTGTATCCGCACCTGCCCGGTGCGGCCCGTCGGGCGTCAAATAGCGGGCGCCCACGACTGAAGGATCACTGACATGCTGATCGCTCAGCGTCCGTCGCTGACCGAAGAGGTTGTCGACGAGTACCGCTCCCGGTTCGTCATCGAGCCGCTGGAGCCGGGCTTCGGTTACACCCTCGGCAACTCGCTCCGCCGTACGCTCCTCTCCTCGATCCCGGGTGCGGCGGTCACGTCCATCCGTATCGACGGTGTCCTGCACGAGTTCACCACCGTGCCGGGCGTCAAGGAGGACGTCACCGACCTCATCCTGAACATCAAGCAGCTGGTCGTCTCCTCGGAGCACGACGAGCCCGTCGTGATGTACCTGCGCAAGCAGGGCCCGGGTCTGGTCACCGCCGCCGACATCGCGCCTCCGGCCGGCGTCGAGGTGCACAACCCCGACCTCGTCCTCGCCACGCTCAACGGCAAGGGCAAGCTGGAGATGGAGCTCACCGTCGAGCGCGGTCGCGGCTACGTCTCCGCCGTGCAGAACAAGCAGGCGGGCCAGGAGATCGGCCGTATCCCGGTCGACTCCATCTACTCCCCGGTGCTCAAGGTCACGTACAAGGTCGAGGCGACCCGTGTCGAGCAGCGCACCGACTTCGACAAGCTGATCGTCGACGTCGAGACCAAGCAGGCCATGCGTCCGCGTGACGCCATGGCGTCGGCCGGTAAGACCCTGGTCGAGCTGTTCGGTCTGGCACGTGAGCTCAACATCGACGCCGAGGGCATCGACATGGGCCCGTCCCCGACGGACGCCGCCCTGGCCGCCGACCTCGCGCTGCCGATCGAGGAGCTGGAGCTCACGGTCCGCTCGTACAACTGCCTCAAGCGCGAGGGCATCCACTCCGTGGGTGAGCTCGTCGCCCGCTCCGAGGCCGATCTGCTCGACATCCGCAACTTCGGTGCGAAGTCGATCGACGAGGTCAAGGCGAAGCTGGCCGGCATGGGCCTGGCCCTCAAGGACAGCCCGCCCGGATTCGACCCGACCGCCGCCGCGGACGCCTTCGGCGCCGACGACGACGCGGACGCGGGCTTCGTCGAGACCGAGCAGTACTGAACCGGTGCTGCTCGGGTCCGAGCAGCACCGAATCGCTGATAGCTGCCCGCAGGCGTCCGCCTGCGGGGTCCTGACACCGGTACCTGATACGGCCGGTGCAGATCTCAAGGAGAAACACCATGCCGAAGCCCGCCAAGGGTGCCCGTCTGGGCGGCAGCGCCGCGCACGAGAAGCTGCTCCTCGCGAACCTCGCGAAGTCGCTCTTCGAGCACGGCCGCATCACGACGACCGAGGCGAAGGCGCGTCGTCTGCGTCCCGTCGCCGAGCGTCTGATCACCAAGGCGAAGAAGGGCGACATCCACAACCGTCGCCTGGTGCTGCAGACGATCACGGACAAGGGCATCGTCCACACGCTCTTCACCGAGATCGCCCCGCGCTACGCCGAGCGTCCGGGTGGCTACACCCGGATCACGAAGATCGGCAACCGTCGTGGTGACAACGCCCCGATGGCCGTGATCGAGCTCGTCGAGGGCGAGATCGCGAAGAAGGCGACCGTCGCCGAGGCCGAGGCCGCCACCAAGCGTGCGGTCAAGGAGGCCGATGAGGCCAAGGCCGATGAGGCCAAGGCCGAGGACGCCGCTGAGGCTCCGGCCGAGGAGTCCAAGGACGCCTGAACAGCCTGAGCGTTCTGACTGAGGCCGTGGAACGGGCCCGCCCCCTCATGGGGGCGGGCCCGTTTCCCTTGAGAGGATGTGACATGTGAGCGACGACGTGAAGCCCGGGTTCGTACGGGTGCGCCTGGACCTGTCCTACGACGGCAAGGACTTCTCGGGTTGGGCCCGGCAGACCCGCGGTCAGCGGACGGTGCAGGGCGAGATCGAGGACGCCATCCGTACGGTGACCCGCTCGTCGCAGTCTTTTGAACTGACGGTCGCCGGGCGTACGGACGCAGGCGTGCATGCCCGCGGCCAGGTCGCGCATGTCGACCTTCCCGACGAGCTCTGGCAGGAGCACCGCGACAAGCTGCTGCGGCGGCTCGCGGGTCGGCTCTCCCACGACGTGCGGGTGTGGAAGGCCGAGGAGGCTCCGGCGGGCTTCGACGCGCGCTTCTCCGCGATCTGGCGGCGCTACGCCTACCGGGTGACCGACCGCCCGGGGGGTGTGGACCCGTTGCTGCGCGGCCATGTGCTCTGGCATGACTGGCCGCTGGACCTGGACGCGATGAACGCCGCCGCAGAGCGCCTGCTCGGTGAGCATGACTTCGCCGCGTACTGCAAGAAGCGCGAGGGCGCCACGACCATCCGCACGCTTCAGGAACTGCGCTGGGAGCGGGAGGCGAGCGGGATCCTCACGGCCACCGTGAAGGCCGACGCCTTCTGCCACAACATGGTGCGTTCCCTGGTGGGCGCGATGCTGTTCGTCGGTGACGGGCACCGGCCGGTCGACTGGCCGGGGAAGGTGCTGGCGGCGGGTGTACGCGACTCGGCGGTGCATGTGGTCCGCCCGCACGGTCTGACGCTGGAGGAAGTCGGCTACCCCGCCGACGAACTGCTGGCTGCGAGGAACCGCGAGGCCCGCAACAAGAGGACGCTGCCCCTCGCGGGCCCTGCCGCGGGGGCCGGGGGCTGCTGCTGACACGCCGCCGCCGAACGCTCTGACACGCCGTGAGCATCCGGGTCGGCGTCAACGTGCCCACGGCAGTGCGCGATACGGCCCTCTCCCGGGAACTCCCGGGAGAGGGCCGTACGCGTCCCGGGATCGGGTCAGAGCCCGGCGGCGTACTTGCGCAGCCAGTCGGTGAACGCAGGTCCCAGCTCCGGGTGCTCGCAGGCCAGCCGTACCTGGGCGCGCAGATAGTCGCCCCGGTCGCCCGTGTCGTAGCGGCGGCCCTCGAACACCACACCGTGCACCGGGCCGTAGCGCTTGTCGGAGGCCAGTGTGTGCAGGGCGTCGGTCAGTTGGATCTCGCCGCCCCGGCCGGGTGGGGTCTCGTGCAGCACCGCGAAGATCTCCGGGTCGAGCACATAGCGGCCGATGACCGCGAGGTTGCTCGGCGCGGTGCCGGGCGCGGGCTTCTCCACGAGGCCGGAGAGTACGCGCACGTCGCCGTCGGAGCCGGTGTCCCCGGCCGCCGGCTGCCTGACGATCGCCGAGCCGTAGAGATGGATGCGGTCCTCCGGCACCGGCATCAGCGCCACGACACTGCCGCCGAACCGGCGGCGTACCTCCACCATGCGGGCCAGCAGCGGATCGCGCGGGTCGATCAGGTCGTCGCCCAGCAGCACGGCGAAGGGATTGTCACCGACGTGCGCCTCGGCGCAGAGCACCGCGTGGCCGAGGCCCTTCGGGTCGCCTTGGCGCGCGTAGTGGACGGTGGCGAGCGTGCTGGACGCGCGGACCAGGGCCAGCCGGTCGGCGTCGCCCTTCGCCTGGAGGAGGGACTCCAGCTCATGGGCGCGGTCGAAATGGTCCTCCAGCGCCCTCTTGTTACGCCCAGTGATCATCAGTACATCGGTCAGACCGGCTGCGGCGGCCTCTTCGACCACGTACTGGATGGCGGGTTTGTCGACCACCGGGAGCATTTCCTTGGGGGTGGCCTTGGTCGCGGGAAGGAAGCGGGTGCCGAGTCCGGCCGCGGGTATGACCGCCTTGGTGACGGGTGCGGTGGCGGTGTGGTGCAGGTGCATGTACGTGTTCACGGCCACTGGCGGGGCCGTGGTTCCCCCCATCTTTCTTGTGGTGCCCGCACATGATAGGGACCGCAGCCCCCAGTTCAGGCGGTACGCCGACATTCAGACGACATCGGATATGAATCAGACAGGTCTCTGATTCATATCGATCGCCGGTCGACGTCCATCGGCGTCTTGTGACCGAGATGGACAGGGGGCAGGAGACGGGGGTCGGGCTTCACGGGGCACCCGGACTCACTGAGCCGCCGCGGCCTCCGCCTGCTGCGCACCGCGCGCGACGATCTGCCGGAAGGTGAACTCGGCGAGATCGTCACCGAGCTGGAACGCCTTGCGGTCACCCTTGGTGATGGACTTCCCGTTGAGGTTCCCCGTCGTCGTGAAGTAGGCGTACCTGCCGTAGGAGTTGCCCACGAAGCGGCAGACCGGGCCGCCCTTGCAGAAGGCGCCCACGCCCGATCCCGACAGCGGGACGATGCTCCTGGCCGACTTCCTGACCGCGGCCTGGGCCTTGGCCTCGGTGGGGAAGACGGCGACCCCGACGGTGACGGCCACCCCGTCTTTGGTGTAGGTGGCGCGGATCACCTGGTCGCAGCCGTTGCCGGTGAGGGCGGCACCGAGTGAGCCCTGAGCGACCGACGCGCAGGAAGCGGTCCGCGCCGTGGGGCCCTTGGCGTAGACCCGTCCGCTCATCGTCAGCTTCTTGCCGGGGAAGAGGGTGTCGGCGCTGAGCGGCGCCGTGTCCTTCCTCGCGTCGGAGACGAACTCCTTGGGGTTGGGCGGGGGCGGCTGTGCGACCGAGGAGAACGACGGCTCGGCGCCCTTCTCGCCAGGCAGCGCCGGGGCACTGGGCAGTTCGCTCGCGCTCTTGCCGGACGCGTTGACGCCGCCTTTGCCGTTGTCGCCGTCGTCAGAGACGACGGCCGTGGCCACAAGCGTGGCTATCGCCGCGGTGGCGAGCACGCCGCCGCCCGTCAGCAACCACCTCCTGCGCCGCGTGCGCGCCGCGGAGGCGTCGGCCAGCGCGGCCCAGTCCGGTGTCTGCGACTCGTGGTCCGGCCGGCGGTACTGCTCGAACGGTTCGAAGGCGCCGAACGACCCGGGCCCCGACTGACCCGACTGACCGGACTGCCGGCGTGGCTCCTGCGGCCACTGCGGTCCCCCATAGCTCATGCCGCGCATCCTAAACCTGTTGGGCGAGAGCGTGTCCGACGGTGACAATCCCCGCATGGGACATCTTGAGGCCGGACATCTGGAGTACTACCTGCCGGACGGACGGCCACTGCTGGGCGACGTCTCCTTCCGGGTCGGCGAGGGAAGCGTGGCCGCGCTGGTCGGTGCCAACGGCGCGGGCAAGACCACCCTGCTGCGGCTGCTTTCCGGCGAACTCAAGCCGCACGGCGGCACTGTGTCGTCCAGCGGCGGCCTCGGGGTGATGCCGCAATTCGTCGGCTCGGTACGGGACGGGCGAACGGTCCGCGACCTGCTGGTCTCGGTTGCCCCGCCGAGGATCCGACAGGCCGCGCTGGCGGTGGACGAGGCAGAGCAGCTGATCATGACCGTGGACGACGAGTCCGCGCAGATGCGGTACGCGCAGGCGCTCAGCGACTGGGCCGAGGTGCAGGGGTACGAGGCCGAGACGGTCTGGGACATGTGCACCACGGCCGCGCTCGGCATCCCGTACGACAAGGCTCAGTGGCGTCTGGTGCGCACGCTGTCGGGCGGCGAGCAGAAGCGGCTGGTGCTCGAAGCGCTGCTGCGCGGCCCCGACGAGGTGCTGCTGCTGGACGAGCCGGACAACTACCTGGACGTCCCGGGCAAGCGCTGGCTGGAGGAGCGGCTCGCCGAGACCCGGAAGACTGTGCTGTTCGTCTCCCACGACCGGGAGCTGCTTGCGCGGGCCGCGCAGCGGATCGTGGCGGTGGAGCCGGGACCCGCGGGCAGTGACGTATGGGTGCACGGTGAGGGCTTCGCCACGTTCCACCAGGCGCGGCGTGAGCGGTTCGCCCGCTTCGAGGAGCTGAAGCGGCGCTGGGAAGAGGAGCACGCCCGGTTGAAGGCGCTGGTGCACAAGTTGAGGCAGCAGGCGGCGATCAGCCCCGACATGGCCTCGCGCTACCGGGCGATGCAGACCCGGCTGCGGAAGTTCGAGGAGGCAGGCCCGCCTCCCGAGCCGCCGCGCGAGCAGGACATCCGGATGCGGCTGCGCGGCGGCCGTACCGGAGTCCGGGCCGTGACCTGCGAGGACCTGGAGCTGACAGGGCTGATGAAGCCCTTCTCGCTGGAGGTCTTTTACGGCGAGCGGGTGGCGGTCCTCGGCTCGAACGGCTCCGGCAAGTCCCACTTCCTGCGGCTACTCGCGGGCGAGGACGTGGCGCACAGCGGGCTGTGGAAGCTGGGTGCCCGGGTGGTGCCCGGCCACTTCGCACAGACCCATGCCCACCCCGAGCTGATGAGCCGCACCCTGGTCGACATCCTCTGGACGGAGCACGCCAAGGACCGGGGCGGGGCGATGAGCGCCCTGCGCCGGTACGAGCTGGAGCGGCAGGGCGACCAGACCTTCGACCGGCTCTCCGGCGGGCAGCAGGCCCGGTTCCAGATCCTGCTGCTGGAACTGCGCGGCACCACGGCGCTCCTGCTGGACGAACCGACGGACAACCTGGACCTGGAGTCGGCCGAGGCGCTCCAGCAGGGCCTGGAGGCGTACGAGGGCACGGTGCTGGCCGTCACCCACGACCGCTGGTTCGCGAAATCCTTCGACCGCTTCCTGGTCTTCGGCTCAGACGGCCGGGTCCGCGAGACGGCGGAACCGGTCTGGGACGAGCGGCGGGTCGAGCGGGTGCGGTAGCCGGGCGGGGTGCGGTACGCGGTGGTCGGGCGGGTGAGTCAGCGCAGGACCGCTGTGCGGTGACCGGGCGGTCGCGCACCGCGTCCGACCGCCCCGCTTCCCCGTGTTCCCGGGCCTCGCCGCGCCGCTCCGTGCCACCGGGGCCGGGGCGTTTTGACCCGTGCGGGGGACGATGGGTATTCTGCTGGTTCGTTATGCGTATCGGCTTGCTCTATCTCACGTGAGGGGCCCTTACGCAGGTCCGCCGGGCCGATGACCAGCGGTCTGCACTTGGGTTGCGTCGCCCGATGTGCGGCCAGGGCTGTCGTGATCGTCCGGGTGGCCTTGTCAGGACCCCCGTCCTCCGTCCCTCGCGGGCCGGTGGACCCCCATCACTGAAGAAGCGAAGGCTACGACCGTGCGTACGTACAGCCCCAAGCCCGGCGATGTGACGCGCCAGTGGCACGTCATCGACGCTCAGGACATCGTCCTGGGACGTCTGGCCACCACTGCTGCCACCCTCCTGCGGGGCAAGCACAAGCCGATCTACGCCCCCCACGTTGACGCTGGCGACTTCGTCATCATCATCAACGCGGACAAGGTGCACCTGTCCGGCAACAAGCGGACCCAGAAGATGGCGTACCGCCACTCCGGTTACCCGGGTGGTCTGCGTTCCGTCCGCTACGACGAGCTGCTCGACAAGAACCCTGAGAAGGCGATCGAGAAGGCCGTCAAGGGCATGCTCCCCAAGAACTCCCTGGGCCGTCAGATGCTCTCGAAGCTGAAGGTCTACGCGGGCGAGAACCACCCGCACGCTGCTCAGCAGCCGGTTCCGTTCGAGATCACCCAGGTCGCGCAGTAAGTCCGGCCACCCCCTAAGACGAAAAGAATCTGAGGAGCATCGTGGCCGAGACCACCGCTGAGTACCCCGTCGAGGGCGAAGAGACCTACGCCGAGGTCACCACCTTCGAGTCGGAGGTGCCCGTCGAGGGCGAGTACACCTCCGAGTCCCTCGCGTCCCGCTTCGGCGAGCCGCAGCCGGCCGCCGGCCTGGGCCGCCGCAAGAACGCCATCGCCCGCGTCCGGATCGTCCCGGGCACCGGCAAGTGGAAGATCAACGGTCGCACCCTTGAGGACTACTTCCCCAACAAGGTGCACCAGCAGGAAGTCAACGAGCCCTTCAAGGTGCTCGAGCTCGACGACCGCTACGACGTCATCGCCCGTATCGCGGGTGGCGGCGTCTCCGGCCAGGCCGGCGCCCTGCGCCTCGGCGTGGCCCGCGCCCTGAACGAGGCGGACGTGGAGAACAACCGCGGCCCGCTGAAGAAGGCCGGCTTCCTGAGCCGCGACGACCGTGCGGTCGAGCGCAAGAAGGCCGGTCTCAAGAAGGCCCGTAAGGCCCCGCAGTACAGCAAGCGCTAATCGGCTGCTTGTACGGCATACGTTCGCCCCGGCGGCACTCGGTGCCCGCCGGGGCGTTCTGTTTCAGCGGCTCTTCGGGGATGCTTCTCCGGAGCCGCACCGGGGGTACAGCCCGGCGATCCCGGGCGTATAGACGGCAAGAAGGCACGGAGCTCCAAGCGGCTCGCGTTCTCGGAGCGACCGGAGCCATCCGGAGTGATTTCGGAGGAAACCAGTGGGACGACTCTTCGGCACGGACGGTGTACGCGGTGTCGCCAACGCGGATCTGACGGCTGAGCTCGCGCTCGGTCTCTCGGTCGCTGCGGCGCACGTGCTCGCCGAGGCGGGCACGTTCGAGGGCCATCGGCCGACCGCGGTGGTCGGGCGTGACCCCCGCGCGTCCGGGGAGTTCCTGGAAGCCGCCGTCGTGGCGGGACTCGCGAGTGCGGGCGTGGACGTCCTGCGGGTCGGCGTGCTGCCGACCCCGGCGGTGGCGTACCTCACCGGCGCGCTCGGCGCCGACCTCGGCGTGATGCTGTCCGCGAGCCACAACGCCATGCCCGACAACGGCATCAAGTTCTTCGCGCGCGGCGGCCACAAGCTGGCCGACGAGTTGGAGGACCGTATCGAGTCCGTCTACGAGGAGCACCGCACTGGCGCCCCGTGGGACCGGCCGACCGGCGCGGGCGTGGGCCGGGTGCGCGACTATGACGAGGGCTTCGACAAGTACGTCGCCCATCTGATCGCGGTCCTGCCGAACCGGCTCGATGGACTCAAGGTCGTCCTGGACGAGGCACACGGCGCGGCTGCCCGGGTGTCGCCCGAGGCGTTCGCCCGGGCGGGCGCCGAGGTCGTCACCATCGGGGCCGAGCCGAACGGCCTCAACATCAACGACAACTGCGGCTCGACCCACCTGGACCTGCTCAAGGCCGCGGTCGTCGAGCACGGCGCGGACTTCGGCATCGCCCACGACGGCGACGCCGACCGCTGCCTCGCCGTGGACGGCCGGGGCAACGAGATCGACGGCGACCAGATCCTCGCCGTGCTGGCACTCGCGATGCGCGAGGCGGGCACCCTGCGTGGGAACACCGTGGTCGCGACCGTCATGTCGAACCTGGGCTTCAAGCTGGCCATGGAAGCCGAGGGCATCGAGCTGGTGCAGACCGCCGTCGGCGACCGGTACGTCCTGGAGTCGATGAAGGAGCAAGGCTACGCACTCGGCGGCGAGCAGTCCGGCCATGTCATCGTGCTCGACCACGCCACCACGGGCGACGGCACCCTGACCGGACTGATGCTGGCGGCGCGGGTCGCGGCGACCGGGCGCTCGCTGGCCGAGCTGGCCGCGGTGATGGACCGCCTCCCGCAGGTCCTGATCAACGTCCCGGATGTCGACAAGTCGCGCGTCTCGACCTCCGCCGAGCTGGCCGCCGCCGTGTCCGACGCCGAGCGCGAGCTGGGCACCACCGGCCGGGTGCTGCTGCGCCCGTCCGGTACGGAGCCGCTGGTCCGCGTGATGGTCGAGGCGGCGGACATCGAGCAGGCCCGCGCGGTCGCGGGCCGCCTCGCCGACGCGGTGAAGTCCGCGCTGGGCTGATCCGGCGCACGGGAGTTCCACGGGGTGCCCGCGCCCCGTGGAACTCTGACCCCGTTCGGGGGAAGCGCGGGTGTCGCGGAGCGGAGAGCGACCGCGCCGGTCGTACCTTCGGCCGGTATGACGTACGACTCCGCATCGGGTCCCAGCCGCCGCGCCGCGCTCCTCGGTGGCGCCGGCGCCCTGATGGCCGCCTCGGGGTGCACCTCGTCGGGCGGTGCCCCGCCCGCTCGGGCGCCGACGCCGAGCCGTTCCGGGCCGTCCTCTCCGCCGACGGGTGTCGACGCGACGCCGGGGGCGATGACGCTGTTCAAGGACCCGGGGTACAACTTCAACGGACTGCTGGCGCTGGGCGGAGCCGGGTTCGGGGCCGGTGAGGTGGGCGAGGTGCTCACCGCCGTCAACGCGATCAACGAGGCGGGCCTCTCCGCTCAGACGTACGTCGAGACCTTCAAGAAGCTCGGTGACCGGCTCAGGAAGGCGCCGCCGGGCAGCAAGGCCGACGCCCAGACCACCCGCTTCCGGGCGTTGCGGGCCGCGCAGTACTACGGCCAGGCGCTGTTCTTCGTCCTCGGCTCCGACGATCCCGGCAGCGAGGAGCAGCTCTACAAGGCCGGACGCGCCGCCTGGGACGCGTTCTGCGACGGATGCCGGCCGCCCCCGGTCACGGCGGACATCCCATACCAGAAGACCCCGCTGCCGGTGTGGTTCTTCCGGCCGGACACCGCCGACGAGCGCCGCCCGACCGTGATCCTCACCAACGGCAGCGATGGGCAGAACGTCGACATGTGGACGTACGGCGTCTCCGCCGCCATGGACCGGGGCTGGAACGCGCTGGTGTACGACGGCCCGGGCCAGGGCCAGATGCTCTTCGTGGACCAGGTGGTCTTCAGCCCCACCTGGGAGAAGGTCGTGACCCCGCTCGTGGACTGGTTGGTCGCCCGTCCGGATGTGGACCCCGGCAAGATCGCCCTCACCGGCCTCAGCATGGGCGGCGACCTCGCGCCCCGTGCCGCGGCCTTCGAGGAGCGGATCGCCGCGCTGGTCGCGATGCCCGGCTGCCTGGAGCCGTGGCTGGGATTTCCCCCGCAGATCCGCGAGATCCTCACCCCCAGCAAGGAGGAGACCAACAACATCTGGAACAAGGAGGTCGTCCCCGAACTGCCCCCGGACGCGGCGGCGGTGATGAAGAAGCGCATCGAGCCGTTCTCGATCCCGGCGATGCTGGCGGCCCGCCAGGGCAAGATGTTCACCGACTTCTACACCCCCGCCACGCGCATCGAGGCGCTGACGATCACGGGCATCGTCGGCCGTATCAAGGCGCCGACGCTGGTGCTGGACTACGACGACGAGCAGTTCTATCCAGGCCAGCCGCGTGAGATGTACGAGAAGCTCACGGCCCCCAAGGACTATCTGAAGCTGACCAGGGCCGAGGGCGCCCAACTGCACTGCTCGCCGATGGCCCCGCAGACGCACTGCGAGGTCGTCTTCGACTGGCTGGGCGAGACCTTGTCGGTGAGCTGAGGGCTTTCCGTGATGCCCGGCGGATCAGTGAGCGGGGCGCCCGAACACGGCCTTCATCCACCGCCCCGACGCGTTCTCGTTCGTCTTCGCCGTGCTCGCGGGCATCGCCGGCACGTTGTCGCCGGCATCGCAGAGCACCGGATCAGCCGCTCGGAGTGCGTGCGGCGCCCGGGACCACGGCGAGGTGGGTCGTGCCGACCGTCTTCTCCAGGTGCGGACCGCGTCGTCGGTCCGCTCGGGCGGGACGATCATGCGCGGATGCAGCACGCGGGGGCTCCTCCTCAGAGTTTGCGCAGGGAAAGCCGCTGGACCTTGTGGTCAGGACCCTTGCGTACGACGAGCGTGGCACGGCCCCGGGTGGGTGCCACGTTCTCCAGCAGATTGACCTTGTTGATCGTGCGCCACATGGTGCGGGCGTACTCCAGCGCCTCGTCCTCCGAGACCTGGGTGTACTTCCTGAAGTACGAGAACGGGTTCTGGAACGCCGTCTCGCGCAGCTTCCGGAAGCGGTTGAGGTACCAGCGCTCGATGTCCTCGGGGCGGGCGTCCACGTAAACCGAGAAGTCGAAGTAGTCGGCGAGGCCGACCCTGGTGCGGCCGTCCTGGCCGGGCAGGGCCGGCTGGAGCACGTTGAGGCCTTCCACGATCAGGATGTCAGGACGGCGCACGGTGAGGCGCCGGCCCGGCACGATGTCGTAGATCAGGTGGGAGTAGACGGGTGCGCTGACCTCTTCCCTGCCCGCCTTGATGTCGGCGACGAATCGGGTCAGGGCCCGTCGGTCGTAGGACTCGGGGAAGCCCTTGCGGGACATCAGCCCGCGGCTCTCCAGCTCCTTCATCGGGTATAGGAACCCGTCGGTGGTGACCAGTTCCACCCGCGGGTGCTCGGGCCAGCGGGCCAGCAGGGCCTGGAGCAGTCGGGCGACCGTGGACTTGCCGACGGCGACCGAGCCTGCCACGCCTATGACGAAGGGGGTGCCGCGCTGGGTGCCGTGGCCGTTCCCGGCTTCGCCGAGGAAGGTGTTCAGCGCCCCGCGGAGGTTCGCGGTGGCGCCCACATACAGATTGAGCAGCCGGGACAGCGGCAGGTAGATGTCCCTGACCTCGTCGAGGTCGATGACATCCCCGAGCCCGCGCAGTTGCTCGACTTCGGCCGCGGTCAAGGGCAGCGGCGTCCTCTCGCGCAGCGCGCTCCATTCCGCGCGGGTGAGGTCGACATACGGGGACGACTCGGCCCGGTCGGTCTTGCGGCTTCGTGGCGGCGAGGTGATCACATGCTCATTGTCGGTGCAGCGGCGTCCGAACGCGGCGTGGTATCGCTCACGCCGTAGGCTGCGGGGCATGTGCGGAATCGTGGGTTACGTGGGAGCGCAGTCCGCGCTCGATGTCGTCATCGCCGGACTCAAGCGGCTGGAGTACCGGGGCTATGACTCGGCCGGCGTCGCCGTGCTCGCCGACGGCGGTCTCGCGGCAGCCAAGAAGGCGGGCAAGCTGCTCAACCTGGAGAAGGAGCTGACCGGCCGGCCGCTGCCCAGCGGGACGACCGGCATCGGGCACACCCGGTGGGCCACCCACGGCGGCCCCACGGACGCCAACGCCCACCCGCACATCGACAACGCGGGCCGGGTCGCCGTCGTCCACAACGGCATCATCGAGAACTTCGCGGCGCTGCGCACCGAGCTGGCCGACCGAGGCCACGAACTGGAGTCCGAGACCGACACCGAGGTGGTGGCGCATCTGCTCGCCGAGGAGTTCTCGTCCTGCGGTGAGCTGGCCGAGGCCATGCGGCTGGTGTGCAAGCGGCTCGAAGGCGCCTTCACTCTGGTCGCCGTGCACGCGGACGACCCGGAGGTGGTGGTGGGCGCCCGCCGCAACTCGCCGCTGGTGGTCGGGGTCGGGGAGGGCGAGGCGTTCCTGGCGTCCGACGTGGCCGCGTTCATCGCGTACACCCGTTCGGCGATCGAGCTGGGTCAGGACCAGGTCGTCGAGCTGCGCCGCGACAGCGTGGCGGTCACCGACTTCGAGGGCTCCCCGGCCGAAGTCCGCTCGTACCACGTGGACTGGGACGCGTCCGCGGCCGAGAAGGGCGGCTACGACTACTTCATGCTCAAGGAGATCGCCGAGCAGCCGAAGGCGGTCGCCGACACCTTGCTCGGACGGATCGACGCGGGCGGCTCGCTCACCCTGGACGAGGTGCGGATCCCCGCCTCCGTGCTCAGGGAGGCCCAAAAGGTCGTGATCGTGGCGTGCGGTACGGCGTTCCACGCCGGGCTGATCGCCAAGTACGCCATCGAGCACTGGACCCGTATCCCTTGCGAGGTGGAGCTGGCCAGTGAGTTCCGCTACCGGGACCCGATCCTGGACCACCGCACCCTGGTGATCGCGATCTCGCAGTCCGGCGAGACCATGGACACCCTGATGGCCCTGCGGCACGCGCGCGAGCAGGGCGCGAAGGTGCTGGCCATCTGCAACACCAACGGATCCACCATCCCCCGCGAATCGGACGCGGTGCTCTACACCCACGCGGGCCCCGAGGTCGCCGTCGCCTCCACCAAGGCGTTCCTCACCCAACTGGTGGCCTGCTACCTGGTGGCGCTCTACCTCGGGCAGGTACGCGGCACCAAGTGGGGCGACGAGATCCGCGCGGTGATCCGCGACCTCTCCGAGATCTCCCGCGAGGTGGAGCAGGTCCTGGAGACCATGGAGCCGGTCCGCGAGCTGGCCCGCTCACTCGCCGACAAGAACACGGTGCTGTTCCTCGGGCGGCATGTGGGCTATCCGGTCGCCCTGGAAGGCGCGCTCAAGCTCAAGGAGCTCGCCTATATGCACGCGGAGGGCTTCGCGGCGGGCGAGCTCAAGCACGGCCCGATCGCGCTCGTCGAGCAGGACCTGCCGGTCGTGGTCGTCGTCCCGTCCGCGCGCAGCCGCTCGGTGCTGCACGACAAGATCGTGTCGAACATCCAGGAGATCCGGGCCCGGGGTGCCCGCACCATCGTGATCGCCGAGGAGGGCGACGAGGCGGTCGTGCCGTATGCGGACCATCTGATCCGCATCCCCGCGACGCCCGCGCTGCTCCAGCCGCTGGTGGCGACCGTGCCGCTGCAGGTGTTCGCCTGTGAGCTGGCCACGGCCCGGGGCAACGAGGTGGACCAGCCGCGCAACCTGGCGAAGTCGGTCACCGTCGAATGATCATCGGGGTGGGGATCGACGTCGCCGAGATCGACCGTTTCGGTGAGGCGCTGCGCCGCACACCGGCACTCGCGGACCGTCTCTTCCTCGACAGCGAGCTGCTGCTGCCCAGCGGTGAGCGCCGCGGTACGGCCTCCCTCGCGGCTCGCTTCGCCGCGAAGGAGGCTGTCGCGAAGGCGCTGGGCGCGCCTGCCGGACTGCTGTGGACCGACTGCGAGGTCTACGTCGAGGAGTCGGGACAGCCGCGGCTCAGGGTCAGCGGCACCGTGGCGGCCGCCGCGGCGAAGCGGGGGGTGCGGAGGTGGCACGTATCGCTGAGCCACGACGCGGGTGTCGCCTCCGCGATGGTGGTGGCGGAGGCGTAGGTGTGGTGGCGTGACCGGCCCGGCATGGGCCGGCCGCCAAAAACCCGTACACGGGGGAGACTCTGAGCATGCGTCATGCGTACCGCGTGGACACCGTCCGCCAAGCCGAAGCCGCCCTCATGTCCCGCCTCCCCGAGGGCGCGCTCATGCAGCGCGCCGCCGCGGGCCTCGCCGCCGCGGTCGCCGGGCTGCTCCAGCGGGTGTACGGGGCCCGTGTCGTCCTGCTGGTGGGCAGCGGGGACAACGGGGGCGACGCCCTCCACGCGGGGGCCAGGCTCTGCCGCAGGGGGGCCCGCGTGGATGCCGTGCTCCTCGCGCCCGACAAGGCGCACAAGGGTGGGCTCGACGCGCTGCTGAAGGCCGGTGGCCGGGTCGCGGACGACCCGTACCAGGTGCTCGCCTCCGCCGACCTGGTGCTCGACGGCGTCACCGGCATCGGTGGTCGCGGCGGCCTGCGCCCCGACGCGGTCCCGCTCGCCCGGGCCGCTCGCGGCTGCGGCGCGCCCGTTGTCGCCGTCGACCTGCCCAGCGGTGTCGAGGCGGACACGGGGGAGGTCAGGGGGGAGTCGCTGCGGGCCGACGCGACGGTCACGTTCGGTACGTACAAGCCCGGGCTGCTGATCGATCCGGCCCACGAGTACGCGGGTGCCGTCCGGCTCATCGGCATCGGCCTGGAGCCGTACCTGCCATCGGTGCCCGATGCAGAGGCGCTGCAACACGCGGACGTGGCCCGGCTGCTGCCGCGCCCCACCGCCGAGAGCGACAAGTACCGCCGTGGCGTCATCGGCGTGGTCGCCGGGTCCGTCCGCTATCCCGGCGCGGCCGTGCTCGCGGTTGCCGGCGCACTGCGCGCCGGTGCCGGTGCGGTGCGGTACGTGGGCCCGGCGGCGGACGCCGTCATCGCCCGTTTCCCGGAGACCCTGGTGCACGGCTGGCCCCCCGCGAAGGCGGGACGGGTGCAGGCCTGGGTCGTGGGCCCCGGCCTGGGCGACGGACCCGGGGTCGCGGAGGTACTGGACACGGATGTGCCGGTGCTGGTGGACGCCGACGGGCTGCGGGCGCTCGACCCGGCGGCGGTCCGGGCCCGAACCGCCGCCACCCTGCTCACCCCCCACGCGGGCGAGGCCGCCGCGCTGCTCGGCGTGTCGCGTGAGGAGGTCGAGGGCGCCCGGCTCGCCTCCGTTCGGCGGCTGGCGGAGACCTACGGCGCGACGGTGCTGCTCAAGGGCTCGACCACCCTTGTCGCCGACCCGGATCCGCGCCGCCCGGTCCGGGTGAACGCGACGGGCACGTCGTGGCTGGCGACCGCCGGCAGCGGGGATGTGCTGTCCGGGCTGACGGGCTCTCTGCTCGCCGGGGGCCTCGAACCGTTCGACGCCGCGTCGGTGGGCGCGTATCTGCACGGGCTCGCGGGCCGGATGGCTTCCCGCGGCGCCCCCCTGTCGGCGCATGACGTGGCCGATGCGATCCCCCGGGCGTGGCGTGACACGGCCGCGCCGTGACCGCCGCGGACCTCTTCGCGCGATGAGGCGCGACACGACCTGGCCGTGGAAGCGGCCCGCGCGCTGCGCGGGCCGATGGCACCCCGAGGCGTGAAACGACCACAGTTCGCCGGGCGGCGGGACCACATCCTGATACGCGCGGGTGACCAGCACCACTCGCGGTCGTTGCCGTACGAACTATGCCGGGGGCCTCTGAGACACTGGGCCGCGATGAACCAGAACGCACCCTTCCGAGCCCGGGCCGAGATCGACCTCGCCGCCCTGCGCGACAACGTCCGCGCACTGCGCGCGAGGGCGCCCCGTGCCGCCGTCATGGCCGTGGTGAAGTCCGACGGGTACGGGCACGGGATGGTGCCCTGCGCGAAGGCCGCGCTCGCCGCGGGCGCGACCTGGCTCGGCACCGCCACCCCGGAGGAGGCGCTTGCCCTGAGGGCCGCCGGGATCGACGCCAGGGTGCTGTGCTGGCTCTGGACCCCGGGCGGGCCTTGGCGCGAAGCCGTCGAGGCGGATGTGGACATGGGGGTGAGCGACCCCTGGGCGCTGGGTGAGGTGGTGCGGGCCGCGCGTGAGGCGGGCCGTACGGCCAGGATCCAGCTCAAGGCCGACACGGGGCTCGGCCGGAGCGGCTGCCAGCCGGCGGACTGGGCCTCGCTCGTCGCCGAAGCTCGCGCCGCCGAGGCGACGGGCAGCGTCAGGGTCACCGGGCTGTGGTCGCACTTCGCCTGCGCGGACGAGCCTGGCCACCCCTCCATCGCCGCTCAACTGTCCGTCTTCAGAGATCTGGTGGCCTACGCGGAGAAGGAGGGAATCGAGCCGGAGGTGCGGCACATCGCCAACTCCCCGGCCACGCTGTCCCTGCCGGAGACCCATCTCGACCTGGTGCGTACGGGGATCGCGATGTACGGCATCTCGCCCAGCCCGGAACTCGGCACACCGGCCGACTTCGGTCTGCGGCCGGTGATGACGCTCAAGGTGTCCGTGGCGCTGGTCAAGGGCGTCCCCGCAGGCCACGGGGTCAGTTACGGGCACCACTACATCACCGACACGGAGACCGCGCTCGGCCTCGTCCCCGTCGGTTACGCGGACGGTATCCCGCGCCATGCGTCGGGCCGCGGCCCGGTCCTGGTGGGCGGTGCCTGGCGGCGAGTGGCCGGCCGGGTCGCCATGGACCAGTTCGTGGTGGACCTCGGTCCGGACGGCGCGGCCCGGGTCCAGGAGGGGGACGTCGCGGTGCTGTTCGGCCCCGGCGACCGGGGCGAGCCCACCGCGGAGGACTGGGCGGAGGCGGCGGACACGATCGCGTACGAGATCGTGACCCGGATCGGGGCGCGTGTAACGCGCGTCCATCTCAACGAGCTCGACGGGTAACGGGCAAGCGACCCCAACCGACCGACCTATAGGAGCAGGCACGGTGAGCGAGAGCAGCGCGGGGGACGTGGCGGCGGCGGTGACCGACGCGGCCACGGGCAACTGGCGCCGGGCGGGCTTCGCCGGCGCCGCCATAGGGGTGATCGCCGCCGGTGCGGCGGCGGGCGTCGCCATAGAGCGGATGACCGTGGGCCGCGGGATGCGACGCAAGGCACGGCTCGCGCTGGACGCCTCGGGCCCCTATGGGTCGCTGCGCGGCACACCGGGCCGGGCCACGTCGGACGACGGTACGACCCTCTACTACGAGACCGACGAGGTCGATCCGGACGCGGGAGGTGTCGGACCGCGCAGGCGCAGGCTGTTCGGCCGCAAGTCGCCGGCGCCGGTCACCGTCGTGTTCAGCCACGGCTACTGCCTCAGCCAGGACTCCTGGCACTTCCAGCGAGCCGCGCTGCGCGGGCTGATCCGCACCGTCCACTGGGATCAGCGCAGCCATGGGCGTTCGGGGCGCGGCATGGACCAGTCCGGGCCGGACGGGACCGCGGTCTCGATCGACCAACTCGGCCGGGATCTGAAGGCGGTCATCGACGCGGCGGCTCCCGAGGGCCCGTTGGTGCTGGCGGGCCACTCGATGGGCGGGATGACGATGATGGCGCTGGCCGAGTCGTACCCCGAGCTGATCCGGGAGCGGGTGGTCGGCGTCGCGTTCGTGGGGACGTCGGCCGGACGGCTCGGCGAGGTGAACTACGGCTTGCCGGTCGCGGGTGTGAACGTGGTGCGGCGGGTGCTGCCGGGAGTGCTGAAGGCGCTGGGCTCCCAGGCGGATCTGGTCGAGCGCGGGCGGCGGGCGACGGCGGATCTGTTCGCGGGGCTGATCAAGCGCTACTCGTTCAGCTCGAAGGACGTGGATCCGGCGGTGGCCCGGTTCGCCGAGCGCATGATCGAGGGCACCCCGATCGATGTGGTCGCCGAGTTCTACCCGGCTTTCGCCGAGCATGACAAGGCGGCGGCGCTGGAGGTCTTCCAGGAGGTCCCGGTGCTGGTCCTGGCCGGGGATCGGGATCTGGTCACGCCCAGCACGCACAGTGAGGCGATCTCGGATCTGCTGCCCGACTCCGAACTGGTGATCGTCCCGGATGCCGGCCATCTGGTGATGCTGGAGCATCCGGTGGTGGTCACCGACCGGCTTGCCGACCTGCTGGTGCGGGTCGGGGCGGTTCCGGCAGCGGCTAACGTTGGCACGTATGGAAGCACCGCAGAGCCAGGCTGACACGACCGCGACCGCGACCGCGACCGCGGCCGCCGTACCGACCGCGGCCGCCGCCCGTCTCACCCTCACCTCCCCGGACCGGATGCAGGAGCTGGGCCGCCGACTGGCCGGGCTGCTGCGGCCCGGTGACCTCGTCATGCTCAGTGGTGAGCTCGGCGCGGGCAAGACGACCCTGACCCGCGGACTCGGCGAGGGCCTCGGGGTGCGCGGCGCCGTGACCTCGCCGACGTTCGTCATCGCCCGGGTGCACCCGTCACTGGTCGGCGGCCCGGCCCTGGTCCATGTGGACGCGTACCGGTTGGGCGGGGGGCTGGACGAGATGGAGGACCTGGACCTCGATGTCTCGCTGCCGGATTCCGTGGTGGTCGTGGAGTGGGGCGACGGCAAGGTCGAAGAGCTCTCCGACGACCGGCTGCATGTGGTGATCCACCGGGTCGTCGGCAGCACGGACGACGAGCGCCGCACGGTCACCCTCACGGGGATCGGTCCCCGCTGGACCGGCGCCGGTCTTGCCGGGCTCGCCGCCTGAGAGTCCGAACGGCCTGCGTCCCTTGCTCTGCCTCCGTCGAGCCGCGTCCGTCGAGCCGCGTCTTCGTGGCGCGGTCCGTTTGTGTACGTTCCGACAAGACGTCGGCAAAATGTTGCGCCCCTGGCTGCGGGCGTGGTCACATGGATGATGAGATCAGGTTAGGTCTACCTAACCGTGCCTGCCCCCGGAGCACCAGGAGGCATCCATGTCCGCGCCCGAGCACGAGGCGACCGGTCCCCGCTCGCGGCCCCGGTCCCCGTCCGCACCCTCTGCCGTGTCGATGCGGGATCTGCTGGCGTCGTGCGCGGCTGCCAGCGCGGTCTCGACCCCGCCACGCGAGCACGGAGGCGGCTCCGCAGATCCGTCGTCAGGCGCCGTGAGGCCCACGAGCGCCGCGGAACACGAGGAGCAGCGCCACGCGGCGTAGCACGATCGGGTGGTTTGCGCCGCCGCTCCCGCCTGATGACCAAGGCCCTGGGTCCGCCTCCTGGGGAACCGGGAGCAGCGGGCGCTACGGGACGACGACGACCTTGGTCTCGATCACCGCGAAGTCCCACATGGCGTCGCCGTCCGCGCGCTTCATCCGCACGCCGCCGGTCTTGCGGGACGGGTCCGGATACGGCATCGACCCGTCCACCGCGGCACTGAACCCGATGCTCACCCCGTCGACGGTCGCGAACCGCACGACGTGCTCGATCGGCACCCCGTCCGAGCCGCGGATGTCGGCGCTGCGCGAGGTCACCTCATACGTCCCGGGCAGCGGGCTCACCGTGCTCGGCGCGACGGGGAACGTATGCGTCGCCTTGCCGTCGGCGCCGACCAGCCAGACCCGCCGCTCGCCCAGCGCGTACACCACCCGCACGCCCTTGCCGGACTTCGCGGGCACGGCGAGGGGATCGGGCCGCGGCTGGTCCGCGGCGCTGCCGGGCGGCTCCGCGCCGGGGGAGTGCCCTGCCGTGGCGGGCCGACCGAGGTCGTCGGGGACGTTCGCGGACGCCTGGTAGGCGAGGAAGCCGACCACGGCGAGCGCCGCCGCGGTGAGCCCGGCCACCATTCCCGAGCTGCTCCTGGCCACCCTGCTCCCCTTGTCTGCTCTGCTGCGTACGCGGCTGACGGTAGCAGCAGGGGCCGCCCGTCACAGGACGCCGTGCCCGGCTGTCGTGGCCGTAGGCTGTTCGCGTGCTCTTGCTCGCCGTTGATACCGCCACCCCAGCCGTCACCGCCGCCCTCCACGACGGCACATCCGTCGTCGCCGAGGCCACATCGACCGACGCCCGCCGACATGGGGAACTCCTGCTGCCCGCAGTCGACCGCGTCCTCGCGGACGCGGGGCTGGCGCTGGACGCCGTCACGGAACTCGTGGTCGGCATCGGTCCAGGACCGTACACCGGGCTGCGGGTCGGCCTGGTGACGGCCACGACCTTCGGCTCGGCACTCGGCGTTCCGGTGCACGGGCTGTGCACGCTGGACGGCCTCGCCTACGCCGCCGGGATCGAGGGGCCGTTCGCGGTGGCGACCGACGCGCGCCGCAAGGAGGTCTACTGGGCGCGCTACGACGGCTTCCGCAACCGGGTGGGCGAACCGGCCGTCGACCGCCCCGCGGAGATCGCCGACCGTCTCGCCGGGCTGCCGGTGGTCGGCGCGGGCGCGCTGCTCTACCCGGAGTCCTTCCCCGACGCCCGCGGCCCGGAGCACCAGTCGGCCGCCGCGCTGGCGTCGCTCGCCGCGGAGAAGCTCACCTCCGGTGAGGAGCTGCTGCCGCCCAGGCCGCTCTATCTGCGCCGTCCGGACGCCCAGGTGCCCAAGAACTACAAGGTGGTCACGCCGTCGTGAGCGGCGGGCACGACACGACCGCCGCGCTGCGGCCCACCGGGGCGCCGGCGGTACTGCGTGAGATGCGCTGGTGGGACATCGAGCCGGTGCTGAAGCTGGAACACGACCTCTTCCCCGAGGACGCCTGGTCCCCGGGGATGTTCTGGTCGGAGCTCGCCCACGCACGCGGACCCGGCGCCACCCGCCACTACGTCGTCGCCGAGACGGGAGCGCCCGGGAGCGGCCGGATCGTCGGCTACGCGGGCCTGGCCGCCGCCGGTGGGCTCGGGGACGTACAGACCATCGCCGTCGCCCGCGAGCAGTGGGGCACCGGACTCGGCGCGCGGCTGCTCACCGACCTGCTCCAGCAGGCCACCGCGAGCGAATGCGAAGAGGTGCTCCTGGAAGTGCGCGTCGACAACACCCGGGCGCAGAAGCTGTACGAGCGCTTCGGCTTCGAGCCGATCGGGTTCCGCCGCGGCTACTACCAGCCCGGCAACATCGACGCCCTCGTGATGCGCCTGAGCGTCCGCGACGCGGGCGCCCCCGACACCCTCTCGGGCGCTCCCTCGGACCGACCCGTACACGGCCACGTACAAGGAACTGATAACCATGGCTGACGAACCGCTCGTGCTCGGCATCGAGACGTCCTGCGACGAGACGGGCGTCGGCATCGTCCGCGGCACCACCCTGCTCGCCGACGCCATCGCCTCCAGCGTCGACGAGCACGCACGCTTCGGCGGAGTCGTACCCGAGGTCGCCTCGCGCGCGCACCTGGAGGCGATGGTCCCGACGATCGAGCGCGCCCTGAAGGAGGCCGGGGTCACCGCGAGGGACCTGGACGGGATCGCCGTGACGGCCGGCCCCGGGCTCGCGGGTGCGCTGCTGGTGGGGGTGTCGGCGGCGAAGGCGTACGCGTATGCCCTGGGCAAGCCGCTCTACGGGGTGAACCACCTAGCCTCGCACATCTGCGTGGACCAGCTGGAGCACGGGCCGCTGCCCGAGCCCACCATGGCGCTGCTGGTCTCGGGCGGTCACTCGTCGCTGCTGCTCGCTCCCGACATCACCAGCGATGTACGGCCGATGGGCGCCACCATCGACGACGCGGCGGGTGAGGCCTTCGACAAGATCGCACGCGTGCTCCAGCTGGGCTTCCCGGGCGGGCCCGTCATCGACCGGCTGGCGAGGGAGGGAGATCCGGGGGCGATCGCGTTCCCGCGCGGTTTGAGCGGTCCGCGCGACCCCGCGTACGACTTCTCCTTCTCCGGGCTCAAGACCGCTGTGGCCCGCTGGATCGAGGCCAAGCGCAACGCGGGCGAGGAGGTGCCCGTACGGGATGTGGCCGCCTCCTTCCAGGAGGCCGTGGTGGATGTGTTGACCCGCAAGGCGGTCCGGGCCTGCAAGGACGAGGGCGTCGACCATCTGATGATCGGCGGCGGTGTGGCGGCGAACTCGCGGCTGCGCGCCCTGGCCCGGGAGCGGTGCGATGCGGCCGGTATCCGGCTGCGGGTGCCGCGTCCCAAGCTGTGCACGGACAACGGTGCGATGGTGGCCGCGCTGGGCGCGGAGATGGTGGCACGCAACAGGCCGCCGTCGGACTGGGAGCTGTCGGCCGACTCGTCGCTGCCGGTGACCGATCCGCATGTGCCGGGCGCGCATTCCGCTCAGGCTCACGGCCATGACCACGGCCATGACCACGGCCATGACCACGGCCATGACCACGGCCATGACCACGGCCATGACCATCTGCATGAGCTCAGCAAGGACAATCTGTACTCATGACGGTCGTCACCTTGATGTGGGAGGCGCGCGCGGCCGATGGCCGGGGCACCGAGCTGCTCGACTGGGCCCGCGCGAGCGAGCTGCCGGGTGTGCCGCCCCTGCGTCGTGAGACCTTCCGCGCGCCTGGGGGCCGTGTTCTGGTCCTGACCTGGTGGGCGGCGCGGCCCGAGTCGGAGGCGCTGCCCGAACTGCCCGACCCCGCACCGGAGCTGATCAGTCGGCCGGTGCACCGCTGGCGCTTCGAGTCCGTCGACTTCCCCATGTGACGCACACTCAAGCAACCCCGCACGCCTGTTCGTCATCCATCAGAGCGGAGAGATCGGTCGAACGGCGTACGAACATGGGGTGCTGGGGTGGGCGGGAACAGCGTGGGACGGCGGTGGACCGCGGGGGTGCTTCTCGCGGCGGTGCTGATACCGGGACTCATATCAGGGTGTTCGACCACATCGGAGGCCACTCCGTCGTCACGCGCGAGCCGACCGGGCGCCGACTCCGCGTCGCAGCCTGCCGAGGGGACCTCCTCCCAGGGCGCCGACGCGGTGGGCAGCGCCGCGGCGTACCGGAAGTGGGGCATCCCGCCGCTGGCCGCGCCGCCCGCACCGCCGAAGACCAAGCCGTTGATCCTGCGCGCGGGTGGCGGGATACCCGTGATCAGCGACATACCGGTGAAGGACAAGGTCGTGTTCATCACCGTCGATGACGGGGCCGAGAAGGACCCGGAGTTCCTGACGATGATGAAGGAGCTGAAGGTCCCCTTCTCGATGTTCCTCACCGACTCGGCCATCAGCAGCGACTACGGCTATTTCGACCGGCTCCGGAAGCTGGGCAACGGAGTCCACAATCACACCCTGACCCACCCCGACCTGCGGACCCTGGACGCGGCGGCTCAGAAGCGTGAGATCTGCGGCCAGCAGGACAAGCTCAAGGCCCGCTACGGAACGGCACCGCGCCTCCTGCGCCCGCCCTACGGCAACTGGAACGAGGACACCCGCGCCGCCGCCATGGCCTGCGGAGCCGAGGCGATCGTGCTGTGGCGCGAGTCGATGCAGATCAAGAACATGCAGTACCAGCGCGGCGACAAGAAGCTGCACCCCGGCGACATCATCCTGGCCCACTTCCGCGGCCCGTCCGACCTCAAGGGGACGACCATGACCGAGATGACGGCGCATCTGCTGCGCCGCATCCAGGAGCAGGGCTTCACGGTCGCGCGCCTGGAGGACTACCTCTGAGGCACGGGGGCGATGCCCGGGCCGGCGGGCCGATCTGCCGACCCGCATCGGACTGGACCTGAAGCGCGTTGCGGAAGTTGCTCGCCGATCGGGCGGCGGTGCTCGGGGGTCTCACCACGCGGCCGATCGGGGTACGCGGGCTGCTGGCCCCCGGTCGTGACCCGGGCTACGCCACCGGCCCGCCGATCAGCATCGTCGGCGCCCCGGCCACCCTCGTCAGGAACACGGTCGCCGCGTTCGGCCCGCTCGGCTTGACCTTGCGGCGCACCTCCTCCGGCTCGACCGCCGAGCCGCGCTTCTTCACGGTCAGGTTGCCGACGCCGCGTTCGCGCAGCAGCGCCTTCAGCTTCTTGAGATTGAACGGCAGTTCGTCGGTGATCTCGTAGGCCGTCGCATACGGGGTCGGGCGCAGCTCGTCGGCGGTGACGTAGGCGATGGTCGGGTCGATCAGCCCGCCCCCCAGCTCGTCGGCGACCTCGGCGACCAGGTGCGCGCGGATCACGGCGCCGTCGGGCTCGTACAGATAGCGGCCCATCGGGCGGACCTCGGGATCCGGCAGTCCACGGCCGACCAGCGTCGCACCCGATGGGAGGAGGGTGGCGCGGCGAGCCCCCGGAGTGATGGCCTCGGGGCGGCCCTCGTCGTGCCAGAGCACGGCTTCCTTCACGTCGCCGCCGTCCGAGATCCACTCCGCCTCGAAGTCGGCGGGGATCAGCTCGTGCGGGACACCGGGGGCGATCTTGACGGCTCCGGTGCCGACCCGGCGCACCGCGTCGATCGCCCAGGACAGCGGCGGGGAGTAGCCCTCCGGGTCGAAGATCCGCCCGCCACCGCCGCGCCCGCCCCGACTGCCGCCTTTGCCGCCGCGCCTGGCCGGGTCGATGAAGACCGCTTCCGTGCCGGTCAGGTCGTACTCCAGGACGTCCGTGCAGCTGACTGTGATCAGCGGGGTCCCTTCCACCACCATGCCTACGTTGATCAGGGCGGCCTCGGCGGTCAGCGGGTCCATGTCGACCGCTTCGACGACGAAGCCTTCGCGGGCCAGTGCGATCGCGTCGCCGCCGATTCCGCAGCAGAGATCGGTCACCTGGACGGGGCCGATGTCCCGGAACCGCGAGGCGCGGTAGGCGGCCACGGTGCGACGGGTGGACTGCTCGACCCCGTTCGGAGTGAAGTACATCCGGTACGCGTCGTCGGCGCCGAACTTGGCCACCGCCCGCTGCCGCAGCCGTGCCTGGGCGAGCGCCGCCGAGACCAGCTCGGCCGGGTGCTCGCGGCGGAGCCTGGTGGCCACGGCGAGCTCCTGGGCGGGGTCGTGGTCGCGCAGGACGGCCAGCAGTGCCTGCCCTTCGGTGCTCAGCAGCGGCCCGAGGTGGGGGAAGGAGACGTCGTTCACACGGCCATTGTCGGCCAGTCGGGGGATGGCGCGGCGTCCGGTGGCGGTGTCGGAGCCGTATGGGCGCCCGGCGCTGACAGGATGCCCGGATATGGGACTAGTACGACAAAACGCAAAAATGACGAAAGGTTGGCGGCGTGGGGCGCTGGTGCTGACCGCGCTGGTCGTCGCCGCGATCGGTGGGAACTGCGCCGTCAGCGGGAGCTGTACGAGTGGGAACACGTCGGGTCCCGGGTCCCACACCTTGTACGGGGCACCGGGTGCCGCGGGGGCGCCCGGGGCGCCCGGCGGGCGCATGGGGAAGCCGGCGTCCGGCGCCCAGGCGGCGGCGGCCAGGTACTGGGGACTCGACGAGCCGCCGCTCGTCCCGCCCCCGCCGCCGGACGAGAAGCCGGAGCTCACCACCCGCGAGGGCTTCGAGGTCCGCGACCACGACGGCCTCCCACCGGTCTTCACCACCGTCCCGACCGACGACCGGGTCGTCTTCCTCACGATCGACGACGGAGCCGAGAAGGACCCCGCGCTGTTGCGGATGATGAGTGATCTGGGGATCCCGTACAGCGCCTTCCTCACCGACTACCTGGCCCGGGGCGACTACTCTTACTTCGGCCGGATGCAGGAACGCGGGGTGGTGCTGAACAACCACACCCTCACTCACGCCTATCTGCGCGGGCGGCCCTACCAGGCCCAGCGCCGGGAGATCTGCGGCCAGCAGGACCGGATGGAGGAGGAGTTCGGTGAGCGGCCCCGGCTCTTCCGTCCGCCCTACGGCGCCTACGACCGGAACACGCTGCGGGCCGCCGAATCATGCGGGATCGAAGCCGTGCCGCTCTGGGCGGCGGAGGCGTTCGCGGACCGTATGGAGTGGCGGGAGGCGGACCGGGAACTCCGCCCCGGCGACATCATCCTCACCCACTTCAGGGGCGAGGCGGAGTGGCGGACCCGGATGCCGGAACTGATCCGGCGGGTCATGAACCTGATCACCGAGCGGGGATACGCGGTGGCGCGGCTGGAGGACTACGTCTGAGGGCTGCCCCCTGAAGCCGGCGTCGTGATGCCCGTCCGCTGGGGATCAGGGGCATTCGGGGGCAGCACTCAGTCGGGGAGCCGTGAAACGGGGACTTCGGGTGGCATGGAACGCGGCCGCCGGCCCGGCCGTTGTGCAGACCGGACACGCCCTCGGGAGCCCCCCGAGGGTAGACGGTGCGAACCGCCACACGGCGCTGATTGGCACTCCGCTTGACCGAGTGCTAATCGCGGCCATAGTCTCGGCTCTGGCACTCCCCGCAGGAGAGTGCCAACACAGCGACGGGCAGGTCCGGCACCCGCGACGACGGATCCACCTGGTCGCCACCTCAGACAGTTAACCCCGTGAGATCTCCGAAGGGGGAGGTCGGATCGTGACGACCACCAGCTCCAAGGTTGCCATCAAGCCGCTTGAGGACCGCATCGTGGTCCAGCCGCTGGACGCCGAGCAGACCACGGCCTCTGGCCTGGTCATCCCGGACACCGCCAAGGAGAAGCCCCAGGAGGGCGTCGTCCTGGCCGTCGGCCCGGGCCGCTTCGAGAACGGCGAGCGCCTGCCGCTCGACGTCAAGACCGGCGATGTCGTGCTCTACAGCAAGTACGGCGGCACCGAGGTGAAGTACAACGGCGAGGAGTACCTCGTCCTCTCGGCTCGCGACGTGCTCGCGATCATCGAGAAGTAAGTCACCCGGCAGTTTTGCCCTGAGCCGCGCCCTGGCCCCCGTGTCTGAGAAGCCGGGTCGCCGGGGCGCGGTTCGTTTTTCGCGATGGCGGCTGTCCCAGGAGGCAGCCGGGGATCGCAACGAGAGGACTTGAGAAGCTCCATGGCGAAGATCCTGAAGTTCGACGAGGACGCCCGTCGCGCCCTTGAGCGCGGCGTCAACAAGCTCGCCGACACGGTCAAGGTGACGATCGGCCCCAAGGGCCGCAACGTCGTGATCGACAAGAAGTTCGGCGCCCCCACCATCACCAACGACGGTGTCACCATCGCCCGTGAGGTGGAGATCGAGGACCCGTACGAGAACCTCGGCGCCCAGCTGGTGAAGGAGGTGGCGACCAAGACCAACGACATCGCGGGTGACGGCACCACCACCGCCACCGTGCTCGCCCAGGCCCTGGTGCGCGAGGGTCTGCGCAACGTCGCAGCGGGCGCCTCCCCGGCCGCCCTGAAGAAGGGCATCGACGCCGCCGTCAAGGCCGTATCCGACGACCTGATCGCCACCGCGCGCCCGATCGAGGAGAAGTCCGACATCGCCGCCGTCGCCGCGCTGTCCGCCCAGGACCAGCAGGTCGGCGAGCTCATCGCCGAGGCGATGGACAAGGTCGGCAAGGACGGTGTCATCACCGTCGAGGAGTCCAACACCTTCGGTCTGGAGCTGGACTTCACCGAGGGCATGGCCTTCGACAAGGGCTACCTGTCGCCGTACATGGTCACCGACCCGGAGCGTATGGAAGCCGTCCTCGACGACCCGTACATCCTGATCCACCAGGGCAAGATCTCCGCGATCACGGATCTGCTGCCGCTACTGGAGAAGATCATCCAGGCCGGTGGCTCCAAGCCGCTGCTGATCATCGCCGAGGACGTCGAGGGCGAGGCCCTGTCCACGCTCGTCGTCAACAAGATCCGCGGCACCTTCAACGCGGTCGCGGTCAAGGCGCCCGGCTTCGGCGACCGCCGCAAGGCGATGCTCCAGGACATGGCCACCCTCACCGGTGCCACCGTCATCGCCGAGGAGGTCGGCCTCAAGCTCGACCAGGCCGGTCTGGACGTGCTGGGTACCGCCCGCCGCATCACCGTCACCAAGGACGACACCACGATCGTCGACGGCGGTGGCAAGAGCGAGGACGTGTCCGGCCGCGTCGCGCAGATCAAGGCCGAGATCGAGACCACGGACTCCGACTGGGACCGCGAGAAGCTCCAGGAGCGCCTCGCGAAGCTGGCCGGCGGCGTGTGCGTGATCAAGGTCGGCGCCGCCACCGAGGTGGAGCTGAAGGAGAAGAAGCACCGTCTGGAGGACGCCATCTCCGCGACCCGCGCCGCGGTCGAGGAGGGCATCGTCTCCGGTGGTGGCTCCGCGCTGGTGCACGCCGTCAAGGTGCTCGAGGGCAACCTCGGCAAGGACGGTGACGAGGCCACCGGTGTCGCGGTCGTCCGCCGCGCCGCCGTCGAGCCGCTGCGCTGGATCGCCGAGAACGCCGGCCTCGAGGGCTACGTCATCACCGCCAAGGTGTCGGAGCTGGAGAAGGGTCAGGGCTTCAACGCCGCGACCGGCGAGTACGGCGACCTGGTGAAGGCCGGAGTCATCGACCCGGTCAAGGTCACCCGCTCCGCGCTGGAGAACGCCGCGTCGATCGCCTCCCTGCTGCTCACCACCGAGACCCTCGTGGTGGAGAAGAAGGAAGAGGAGCCGGCGGACGCGGGCCACGGTCACGGCCACTCCCACTGAGCTGAGCCGCCGCGCTGAGCTGAGCCGCCGAGGCGGCCCCGCCCCGTAGTGGTGTGCACGAGCCCCCGGTCCCTGGAGTCTCCAGGGACCGGGGGCTCGTGCCGTATTCCCTGCGGCGCACCGCGTGCACGCTGCGCCGCCTGTGTGACGCCTACATCTCCAGCACCCCGAGCTGGCCCATCAGGCCCAGCCGGTCGTACTGCCACCAGCTCTCGCAGATCATGCCTTCGCGGAACCGATGGGTGGTCGTCCCGGTCATGGTGCACTGCCTGCCGGTCGGCTCGACGCCCATGAACTCCCCGTTGTGGCGCCCGTTCCAGGTCCAGCGGGTGGTGACGCGATCGCCTTCCGCGATCTGGTCCTCCAGCTCGATGGTGAAGTCGAACCCCGCGCTCCACCGGGCGACTTCGCGCAGGAAGGCGTCGATGCCGACGAGGTCGGCGGGGTTGGACGGATCGTGGTTCCGGTAGTCGTGGGTCAGCAACTCACGCAGCAGCTCCGGATTCCCCGCGATGCAGTCCAGGAAGAACCTGCGGCTCGCGCCCTTGTTCAGCTGCTCGTCCCTGACCACGTCCAGATCGGTGAACGTCGGCATGCCGTCGCACAGCTCCACCATCTTCTGGAAGTTCCGTTCGGTCTCGGGCAGGTTCGAGTTCCTCATCGCGTCTTCGTACGAGGGGAACTCGACCAGCTCGATCACATGGGCCGAATCAGAGCGGTCCTTGGCGACCAGGCTGTGGGTCGCGGTGCGCTTGCCGCCGGTCTGCTCGACCCAGGTGTCCAGGAGCCGGTTGAGCTCGTCCAGGCGCTCCGTTTTGCATTCGATCATTTGCACGAACGTCATGGCGTCCCCCTGAGGGTCGCTGGGGATCACTGGGATACGTCCATTTTAGTGAAGTTCGCGCTGGTTGGTCTGATCAGTTGGGTCCGTACTTGCGGCCCGCCCGTGAACTGAACCCGCCCAGCAGTCCCCGGGGCGCCAGCTTCACCACGCCCATCAGCGCCTTGTAGCGCGGATCGGGGATGGACAGCGACTTCCCGCGCGCCAGATCGGACACCGCCGTTGCCACCAGCTTGTCGGCGTCCAGCCACATCCAGTCGGGAATGTTGGACGTCCCCATCCCGGCCCGCTCATGGAACTCGGTGCGGACGAATCCGGGGCACAGCGCCATCAGCCGCACCCCGGTACCCGCGAGGTCGCGGGCCGCGCCCTGGGTGAACTGCACGACCCAGGCCTTGGACGCCCCGTAGGTGCCCCGGGGCAGGAACGCGGCCACCGACGCCACGTTCACCACTCCGCCGCGGCCTCGCTCCCGCATCGGCTGGACGGCCGCCGAGGTCAGCCGCAGCACCGCCTCGCAGTGCACCTTCAGCATCCGGAGCTCGTCCGCCATGGGCACTTCGAGATAGCGCCCCTTGTTGCCGAACCCTGCGTTGTTCACCAGGAGGTCCACCGGGCGTCTGCGATCGCCGAGCCGGGCCTCCACCGACTCGATGCCCGCCTCCTCCGCCAGATCGGCGGTCAGCACTTCCGCCTCGATGCCGTGCCGGTCGTGCAGTTCGGTCGCCTGCTCCCGGAGCCGCTTGGTGTCGCGGGCCACCAGGACCAGGTCGTGTCCGTCCGCGGCCAGTCGCCGCGCGAACGCGGCGCCGATGCCGGCGGTCGCGCCGGTGATGAGTGCTGTCGTCATGTACGGCACGTTAGTGCCCGCTGCGTATGTGCGGCATACGGGCAGTCGCGCTGCGCCGTACAGGTGACACGGCCCGGCGCACGCCTCATGGTGCCTATGCGGAGCCGCACTTGGCCGCGTACTTCCGCGCGGTGTCGAGCAGCTCGGACCCCATGCACTCGGCCGCCACCGGGGTGCGCGGCGGGAGGGCGCGTGCGGGGGCCTCCCGGGCGAAGGCCCGGGGGAGTCACGGCCGGGACCAGCAGGGCCACCGCGATGTCGTGGTCCGGGCGGTGCGCGACCTCGATCGGATCGCCGGCCCGGACGGTCCCGGGCTCGATCGCCCGGAGCGGCGCCCCCGGTGCCGCCGTCCGGGTGAATCGCCGGACCCAGCCCCGCTCGCCGAGGTGCCCCTGGAGCTGGCGAAGTCCGCCTCGGCGCCGCTGCGGGCGACGCCTTCGGGGCCGGGCGCGAAAACCCGTACGGCGCCGTCGGCCGGGCGTTCGTCGATGCCGGTGATGCCGCCTGTGGCATCGGTGTCCTCGACGGCTTCGGCCCGGCCCGCATCCGCTGGCAGGAGCTTCGTATGTATGACGCCAACCCAGCGTTCTCAAAGTCTCCGTCGAATAAAGAGCTGGAAGTCCAAGCAGGTCTTATGCTTCCTACTGTGATCGAAGCCCGACATCTCCGCATCCTGCGTACGGTCGCCGCGACCGGCTCCTTCTCGGCGGCGGCCCGCGAGCTGGGCTGCACCCAGCCCGCGGTCAGCCAGCAGATGAAGGCGCTCGAAAACTCGGTCGGCACACCTCTGCTGGTCCGGGCGACCGGTCGCGAGATGCGGCTCACCGAGGCCGGTGAGGTGCTGGTACGCCACGCGGTGGGCATCCTCGCCGGGCTCACCGCCGCGGAGGAGGAGGTGGCGGCGATTGCGGGGCTTCGTGCCGGCCGGGTCCGGCTGGTGTCGTTCCCGAGCGGCAACTCCACCCTGGTGCCGACCGCGCTCGCCGCGCTGCGAGCGGCGCATCCGGGCACCCGGGTCTCGCTCGTGGAGGCGGAGCCGCCGCGCTCGGAGGCGATGCTGCGTGAGGGTGACGCGGACGTGGCCCTCGCCTTCCGCTACGGCGGCGGCGCGGCCGCCGAGTGGGAGGACTTGGTGGTCCGCCCGCTGATGGGCGACCGGCTCGTCGGCTTGGTGCCCGACGGCCACCGGCTGGCCGGTGCCGGCACGGTGGCCATCGCGGATCTGGCGGACGAGCCCTGGATCGCGGGCTGCCCGCGTTGCCGCCGCCAGCTTGTCGCCGTCTGCGAGGAGGCCGGGTTCACCCCGAGGATCGATTTCGCCACGGACGACTACCCGGCCGTGGCCGGACTCGTGGGCGCCGGCCTCGGTGTGGCCGTACTCCCCGAGCTCGCGCTTGATTCGGTGCGGCCCAAGGGGGTCCGCACCGTCACCGTGGAGCCCGCCGTGCACCGTGAGATCGTCGCGCTGACCCTGCCGGATCTGGTCCGGGTACCCGCGGTGGCCGCCATGCTGGAGCGGCTGGCCGGTGCCGCGGCACGCTGAAGCGGCGCCGCACCGCCTTGCCGTGAGGGGTGGCGAGTTCAGCACGAATTCCCGGCGGGCGCGGAAGCGGACGCCGTTGCAGGAACGTTTCTTCGTCTATTCGGTGCCGGCTGATGGATCAGGTGGGCCCACCGCCCGTCGCGCCGCCTGCGCTCGATGCCGGAATCAGCCGATTCCGTGCCCGCCCCATGAGCTCCTCACGCTCGTCCTCGGTCAGTCCGCCCCACACCCCGTAGGGCTCCCGCACCGCCAGCGCGTGCGCCGCACACTCGGCGCGCACCGGACATCTCATGCAGACCTCTTTCGCCGAGTTCTCGCGCGCGCTCCTCGCCGCGCCGCGTTCCCCCTCTGGATGGAAGAAGAGTGAGCTGTCTACCCCACGGCACGCTGCGAGCAGCTGCCAGTCCCACAGATCGGCGTTCGGTCCGGGAAGGCGGGAGAAATCTGCCATAGCGCATGTCCCCTTGTAGCCGTGCTGAGTGGATGTCTGAAGCTCCGACCGTACATCTACGGTGTTAGTAGATGTAAATATGACTCATTGCGAATCTAGCCACAGACACCAGCAAAAGGGAAGAAAAGCCGCTAAATGGGGCATAGGCCCCGCCGGGCTGGCTGCTGAGCCGTGTTGCTCTCCTCCGTACGTGGCTCCTCACGTAGAGTGCCGAAGGCGCTCGTCGCACCCGTAACTCTTTCGAGTGACCGTCGTTGAGAGTGCGGAGGCGGTTGAGAGAACAAGCACTCGGGCAGAGTCCGGGTGCGTCAACCGCACAGGTGACGATACGTAACCAGCCTGGAGGCTCAAGGTGACGCGCATCAGCTGCGGAGGGCGGCCATGACATCCGTCCTCGTCTGCGACGACTCCCCGCTCGCCCGAGAGGCGCTCCGCCGCGCGGTCGCAACCGTGCCCGGCGTAGAGCGCGTGACGACCGCGGCCAACGGCGAGGAAGTCCTCCGCCGATGGGGCGCCGACCGCTCGGACCTGATTCTGATGGACGTACGCATGCCCGGCCTGGGCGGCGTCGAGACGGTCCGTCGGCTGCTCTCCGCCGACCCCGGTGCCCGGATCATCATGCTCACGGTCGCCGAGGACCTCGACGGGGTGGCGCTCGCCGTGGCCGCCGGCGCCCGGGGTTATCTGCACAAGGACGCATCGCGCGCCGAGTTGCGGGCCACGGTGACCCAGGCGCTGGCCGACCCGACCTGGCGGCTTGCCCCGCGCAGGCTGCGGTCGGCCGAGATGGGTGCGGCTCCCACGCTGACGGCGCGGGAGATCCAGGTGCTCGAAGGCATGAGCCACGGCCGGTCGAATGCCGAGATCGGGCGCGAGCTGTTCCTCTCCGAGGACACGGTGAAGACCCACGCCAGGCGACTGTTCAAGAAGCTGGGCGCCTCGGACCGGGCGCACGCGGTGGCGCTCGGATTCCGCTGGGGCCTGGTTCGCTGAGCGGTGCCTGGTGAGGCCGGGTCCGTACCCGGTGAGCAGGTCCATGGTGCGCGCCCCTCGTGGTGGGGGCGCCACCGGGGAGTGGCAGTCACGGGGCGGGGCGCGGCGCAGGGAAGGGTGTCCGGCACGGCGCCCTGGGCCGTGCCATGAGTGTCGCGGCGAGTGGCATCGCCCACGCCCGCCGGTCGGCGGGCGTGGCGACCACGGGCCGTGGGCACACGTTTCCCGTGGGATGCCGCATCCTTGAGGTGTGGAGCTACTCGGGGACAGGTCGTTCGAGCGCAAGGGGAGGGCGCAGGAGATGACGTCCGGCGCACCTGCTCATAACGCTTCGGTGCACAACTATGGACGCGGTGCCATGGACCAGCGGCAGTCAAGGCACCATGGACCGATGCGCAGCGACGAGGCGGTGGATGCCCGCGGGGTGATCGGTGCACTCGTTCTGCGCGCCGTCGAAGGCGATGAGCAGGCGACACACGATCTGCTCGCGCATGTGCATCCCCTCGCGCTGCGCTACTGCCGTACGCGGCTCAGCCGGCTGCCTGGTGATGCTCGTCACTTCGTGGAGGACCTGGCACAGGAGGTCTGTGTCGCCGTCCTCATGGCGCTGCCTCGCTACCGCGATACGGGAAAGCCGTTCGAGGCGTTCGTCTTCGCGATCGCCGCCCACAAGGTCGCCGATCTCCAGCGTGCCGCCATGCGGCACCCGGGCTCCACGGCCGTACCGTCCGATGAGATGCCCGAGCGTCCCGACGATTCGCTCGGCCCCGAGGAGCGGGCGCTGCTCAGCGACGACGCGGAGTGGGCCAAGCGGCTGCTCGCCAATCTGCCGGAGAACCAGCGGGAGCTGCTGGTGTTGAGGGTGGCTGTGGGGCTGACCGCCGAGGAGACCGGGCAGATGCTGGGGATGTCGCCGGGTGCGGTACGGGTGGCCCAGCACCGGGCGCTCAGCAGGCTGAGGGCGCTCGCTGGACAGTAAGCAGCAGGGGCGGCCGAAGGGGTAGGGGGGAGGGCGAGTGAGCGGCGGCTGAGTGCAGCGGGATGAGCAGCCGTATGAACGTATGAACGTACAAAGCTGCTCGCTGATCTTGATCGTGGAATGGGACACGGGCGGATCCCGTTAGCATGGACATCCGCACCGATCAAGGCCATCTGGGGAAGGTGTCATGACTGCCAACGTCGACGGAGTGCCCGAGAAATTCGCGACACTCGGGCTGACCTACGACGATGTGCTCCTGCTGCCGGGCGCTTCGGAAATGGCGCCCGACCAGATCGACACCTCCTCGTTCATCTCGAAGAACGTCCGGGTGAACATCCCGTTGCTGTCCGCGGCCATGGACAAGGTCACCGAGTCGCGGATGGCCATCGCCATGGCCCGCCAGGGCGGCGTCGGCGTGCTGCACCGCAATCTCTCCATCACCGACCAGGCCAACCAGGTCGACCTGGTCAAGCGCTCCGAGTCCGGCATGGTCACCGATCCCGTCACGGTGCACCCGGACGCCACGCTGGCCGAGGCCGACGCCATCTGCGGCAAGTTCCGCATCAGCGGTGTCCCGGTCACCGACCAGGCGGGGAAGCTGCTCGGCATCGTCACCAACCGCGACATGGCCTTCGAGACCGACCGCTCCCAGCAGGTGCGGGACGTCATGACCCCGATGCCGCTGGTCACCGGCAAGGTCGGCATCTCCGGCGTGGACGCCATGGAGCTGCTGCGCCGCCACAAGATCGAGAAGCTGCCGCTCGTGGACGACCACGGCATCCTCAAGGGTCTGATCACGGTCAAGGACTTCGTCAAGGCCGAGAAGTACCCGAACGCGGCGAAGGACAAGGAGGGCCGACTGCTGGTCGGCGCTGCCGTCGGTGTCGCGGGCGATGCGTTCGAGCGTGCCCAGGCCCTGATCGAGGCCGGTGTCGACTTCATCGTCGTGGACACCGCCCACGGGCACTCCAAGCTGGTCGGCGACATGGTGGCCAAGATCAAGTCAAATGCGCCGGTGGATGTCATCGGCGGCAATGTCGCGACCCGCGACGGCGCCCAGGCGCTCATCGACGCCGGTGTCGACGGCATCAAGGTCGGCGTCGGCCCCGGTTCGATCTGCACCACCCGCGTCGTCGCCGGTATCGGCGTCCCGCAGGTCACCGCGATCTACGAGGCGTCCCTCGCCGCCAAGGCGGCAGGCGTCCCGGTCATCGGTGACGGCGGCCTCCAGTACAGCGGCGACATCGCCAAAGCCCTCGTCGCCGGTGCCGACACGGTGATGCTCGGTTCGCTGCTCGCGGGCTGCGAGGAGTCGCCGGGCGAGCTGCTGTTCATCAACGGCAAGCAGTTCAAGTCGTACCGCGGCATGGGCTCGCTCGGTGCCATGCAGTCCCGTGGCGAGCAGCGTTCCTTCTCCAAGGACCGCTACTTCCAGGAGGGCGTGGCGTCCGACGAGAAGCTGGTCCCCGAGGGCATCGAGGGCCAGGTGCCGTACCGCGGCCCGCTCTCCGCCGTGGTCCACCAGCTCGTCGGCGGCCTGCGCCAGTCGATGTTCTACGTCGGCGGGCGTACGGTGCCGGAACTCCAGGAGCGCGGCCGGTTCGTACGGATCACGTCCGCGGGGCTCAAGGAGAGCCACCCGCACGACATCCAGATGACGGTCGAGGCGCCGAACTACAGCAGGAAGTAACAGGAAGTAGCGGCGAGGTCGTTTCACCGGGGCGGTTCCTGGGATTCCCGGGACCGCCCCTGGCGTACGCGTCGGGGATACTGGTAGGCGCAGACGTAGAGGGAAAGGCCACACATCGTGACTGAGATCGAGATCGGGCGCGGCAAGCGCGGCCGCAGGGCGTACGCGTTCGACGACATCGCCGTCGTACCGAGCCGGCGCACCCGGGACCCGAAGGAGGTCTCGATCGCGTGGCAGATCGACGCCTACCGCTTCGAACTGCCCTTCCTGGCCGCCCCGATGGATTCGGTCGTCTCCCCGCAGACCGCGATCCGCATCGGTGAGCTCGGCGGTCTGGGCGTGCTCAACCTCGAAGGTCTCTGGACCCGCTACGAGGACCCGCAGCCGCTGCTGGACGAGATCGCGGAGCTGCCGGCCGAGAGCGCGACCCGCCGTCTCCAGGAGATCTACGCCGCGCCGATCAAGGAGGAGCTGATCGGGCAGCGCATCAAGGAGGTCCGCGATGCCGGGGTGGTCACAGCCGCCGCCCTGTCGCCACAGCGGACCGCCCAGTTCTCCAAGGCCGTCGTGGACGCGGGCGTGGACATCTTCGTCATCCGCGGCACCACGGTCTCCGCCGAGCACGTCTCGGGAGCCGCCGAGCCGCTCAACCTCAAGCAGTTCATCTACGAGCTCGACGTCCCGGTCATCGTGGGCGGCTGCGCCACCTACACCGCCGCGCTGCACCTGATGCGCACCGGTGCCGCGGGCGTCCTGGTCGGCTTCGGCGGCGGCGCCGCGCACACCACGCGGAACGTGCTGGGCATCCAGGTGCCGATGGCCACCGCGGTCGCGGATGTCGCCGCGGCACGCCGCGACTACATGGACGAGTCCGGCGGCCGGTACGTCCACGTCATCGCGGACGGCGGTGTCGGCTGGTCCGGCGACCTCCCGAAGGCCGTGGCCTGCGGCGCGGACGCCGTGATGATGGGCTCCCCGCTGGCCCGCGCCACCGATGCCCCCGGCCGGGGCCACCACTGGGGCATGGAGGCCGTCCACGAGGACGTCCCGCGCGGGAAGCTGGTCGACCTGGGCATCGTCGGTACGACCGAGGAGGTCCTGACCGGTCCTTCCCACAGCCCGGACGGGTCGATGAACTTCTTCGGCGCGCTGAAGCGTGCGATGGCGACGACGGGCTACAGCGAGCTGAAGGAGTTCCAGCGCGTCGAGGTGACCGTCGCGGACTCCCAGCACAAGCGCTAGCGCTCGGCGCCGTGCGGTGCGAGGCGGCAGTCGCCCCGCACCGCACGGCTAGGGCGTGTTGCGAAAGTTCCTCCTGACCCGCGACGCCTGGCACGCACGCTCGCTGCGTTGCCGGAGTCATCCACGTACGTCCAGTACGAGGATGATCCTCCGCCTTGCGATCGCACGCACCAGACGCCGCAGGCCCCGCCCTGCGGGCGGACGGAGCTACTTTCGCAACACGCCCTAGGTGGCACGGTGTGCGCCACGCCACGAAGCCGCGTGTCCTGCCCGAGCCGCGGCCCCTGGGGCCGCGTCGGGCGCGCTACGGGACCGGTGGGACGCGCTCGTACACGGTCACCCTCCGGCCGCGGAGCTGCTCGTCCGCCACCGGAGTGAAGTGCTCCTCCAGCACGGTGCTCCGTCGAGATGTTCTCGGCTACCTCTTCCGGTACTGCGCCCTGATCGAGAACGCCTCGGTCGGGGGCATCTCGAGGTGGCGGCCAGCCCCGCAAGTCACTGACGGGGTGGCAACCTTGGTGGCCGCGCCTCAGAGGCGGTGCGCCGCGCCCGCCGGGGACACCCCCCTGGTGTCGAGCAGCAACTGCGCCTTCACCGAGAGGCCTTGGAGGTCGTAGGTGCGGTGGTGCTGGAGCAGGATCGTCAGATCGGCGTCGGCGGCTGCCTCGTAGAGGAAGTCCGCACGGGGGACCGGGCGGCCTTGGACGCGCCAGTCGGGGACGTACGGGTCGTGGTAGCAGAGGGAAGCGCCCAGCTCCCGCAGCCGTTCGGCGATCTCGGGTGCGGGCGAGCCTTCGAGTCCGGCGAGGTCCGCGGTGCCGGTGACGCCCAGGAGCAGTACACGCGCGCCGCGCACGGACTTCCCGTGGTCGTTGAGCAGCGCGGCGCAGCGCTGGATGACATAACCGGGCATGCCCTCGTTGATCCGGCCGGCCAGTTCGACCAAGCGCAGGGGTCGGTGCGTGCCGATGGTGTCCAGAGGTTTGTCGTGCCCCCCGACACCGGGCCCCGGCCGGAAGGCATGGAAGCCGAACGGCTTGGTCTCGACGCAGCGGATGACGTCCCACAGATCGATGCCGAGGTCGTGGCAGAGCACCGACATCTCGTTGACCAGGGCGATGTTGACGTGCCGGAAGTTGGTTTCGAGCACCTTGACGGTCTCCGCCTCGCGTAGGCCGCGTGCCCTCACCACCTTGTCGGTGATACGCCCGTAGAACGCGGCGGCGGCTTCGGTGCAGGCCGGGGTGAGTCCCCCGATCACCTTGGGGGCCGCGGCGCAGCCGGGTGGGCGGTCGGCGGGGTCGAGCCGGCTCGGCGAGTGGGCGAGGGCGAAGTCACGACCCGCGCGGAGTCCGGATCCGCTTTCGAGGATGGCCCGCAGTCGGCCTTCCGTGGTGCCGGGCGGCACGGCGGACTCCAGCACCACGGTGGTGCGCGGGCGCAGTCGTGCGGCCAGTGCGTGAGCGGCCTCGTCGACGGCGCTCAGATCGGGGCGGCGGTCGGCGCCGAGTGGGGTGGGAGCGCAGATGACCGCGGTCCGGATCCGGCCGAGAGCACTCGGGTCGGTGGTCGGCCGGAAGCCGCCTGCGAGCATCCGGCGGATTCCGGCGGCGCTGAGTGAACCGTCCGCCGGAGAGCGCCCGGCGGCCAGTTCGGCGACGGGGCGTGGATCGGTGTCGTAGCCGATGGTCTCGATGCCGGCGGCCACGGCCGCGTGGGCGAGAGGCAGTCCGAGGTGGCCGAGTCCGATGACGGCGAGATCTGCTGGCATGGCCGTGGGCCGTCCTTCCCTGTAACCGAAGGGGACGCTGCTCGCAACTTCTGTGAGCCGGAACGAGCATGTGCAATGTCAGACTAGGAGTAAATATGACCGAAGTATGGCATTGCGCGTCGCTGGTGCTCCGAGTGTTGTCCACAGGCGGTGGCTGAAGCGGGGGAGTGCGGACAGAATCGAGGTGTGAGTCCCACCGATGGGGGCGACTGGAGGCAGCCGTGAGGACAGCGACACTGGGGCCCGCCGAGCGGGCGGAGGCACTCGCCGCGCTGGCGGAGCATGAGCTGGATGTGCTGGTCGTCGGCGCGGGTGTGGTCGGCGCGGGCACCGCATTGGACGCGGCGACGCGCGGGCTCTCCACCGGCCTGGTGGAGGCCCGGGACTGGGCGTCGGGCACCTCCAGCAGATCCAGCAAGCTCATCCACGGCGGACTGCGGTATCTGGAGATGCTGGACTTCGCACTCGTTCGGGAGGCGCTCAAGGAGCGGGGACTGCTGCTTGAGCGGCTTGCCCCGCACTTGGTGCGGCCCGTGCCCTTCCTGTATCCGCTCCGGCACAGGGGTTGGGAGCGGCTCTACGCCGGATCGGGTGTCGCGCTGTACGACGCCATGTCGGTTTCATCGGGCCGCGGCCGCGGCCGCGGTCTGCCCCTCCACCGCCACCTCAGCCGCACGCACGCCCTGCGCGTCGCGCCGTGCCTGCGCAAGGATGCGCTGGTGGGCGCTTTGCAGTACTACGACGCCCAGATGGACGACGCCCGCTTCGTGACCACCCTGGTGCGCACCGCGGCGAGCTACGGCGCCCTGGTCGCCAGCAGGGCGAGGGTCGTCGGTTTCCTGCGGGAGGGCGAGCGGGTCGTCGGCGCCCGTGTGCAGGACGTGGAGGCCGGCGGGGAGTACGAGATCAGGGCCAAGCAGATCGTCAACGCCACGGGGGTGTGGACCGACGACACCCAGGCGCTGATCGGCGAGCGCGGGCAGTTCCATGTCAGGGCTTCCAAGGGCATCCATCTGGTGGTGCCCAAGGACCGTATCCACTCCAGCACAGGGCTGATCCTGCGCACCGAGAAGTCCGTGCTCTTCGTCATCCCCTGGGGCCGGCACTGGATCATCGGGACCACGGACACCGACTGGGACCTGGACAAGGCGCACCCCGCCGCCTCAAGCGCCGATATCGACTATCTGCTCGAACACGTCAACTCCGTGCTGGCCGTGCCGCTCAGCCGTGACGACGTCCAGGGGGTGTACGCGGGCTTGCGACCGCTGCTCGCGGGCGAGTCGGAGGCCACAAGCAAGCTCACCCGGGAGCACACCGTGGCCCATACCGCCCCGGGGCTGGTCGTCGTCGCCGGCGGCAAGTACACGACCTACCGGGTGATGGCGAAGGACGCCGTGGACGAGGCGGTGCACGGCCTCGACCAGCGGGTCGCGTCCTGTGTCACGGAGGACGTGCCGCTGCTGGGGGCCGAGGGCTGTCGGGCGCTCTGGAACTCCCGGGCGAGGATCGCCGAGAGCACCGGGATCCATGTCGCCAGGGTGGAGCACCTGCTGGACCGCTTCGGTTCGATGACCGAGGAAGTGCTGGAACTCATAGCGAAGGATCCCGGGCTCGGCGAGCCGCTCGCCGCCGCCGACGACTATCTGCGGGCGGAGATCGTCTACGCCGCCTCTCACGAGGGCGCCCGCCATCTGGACGACGTTCTCACCCGGCGTACACGGATCTCGATCGAGACCTTCGACCGGGGCACGCGCAGCGCCAGGGAATGCGCCGAGCTGATGGCGCCGGTGCTCGGCTGGGACAAGGACCAGATAGAGAAGGAGATCGCGCACTACGAGAAGCGGGTGGAAGCAGAGCGGGAGTCCCAGCGGCAGCCGGACGACCTGACGGCCGACGCCGCACGGCTGGGGGCACCCGACATCGTTCCGCTCCAGTAGGCGGGATCAGCGTGTCCGCAGGGGTGTGTTGGGCTCGGTGTGCCCGGGCAGGTGTGTGCCACTCGGGCAGACTCCTGACGTACCGGCCGGTTCCCTCGTCTCCCGGTGTTTCGGATCGCGCCGCGGACCCCAACTCCTGGGAGGCGTGCGGAGTGCCCCTCCGCACGCCTGTACTGACGCACGGCGGACCCGGGAGCACCGGCGGTCCTGGAATAAGAGAGAATGAGGACTCTTCCAGGGCGCGTTACCGCATCGCGTGGAGCGGCATACGCGGGCGGGGATCAGGGATCGCAGAGGGGACGCATGTCGGAGGCGGAGCAGTCGCGGGACACGACACCGGAGCCCTTGCGGGACGCTGACCAGGACGCCGATGGCGCCGGTGCGAAGAGCTCTGACGTGGGCTCGGGCACGGAAGCGGACAAGAAGGCGGCGGACGCGAGGCCATCGGATGGCGCCGGGTCGGCCGGAAGCGTCGCGGACGCGGACGTGAAGGTCGCCGAAGCGCCCAAGGACGCCGGGGACGCTGAGGAGTCCACGGGCGTCGAAGAGCCCGATGATGTCAGGAAGTCCACGGTCATCGAGGAGTTCAAGGACGTCGAGAAGTCCACGGACGTCGAGAAGTCCACGGATACCGGCGGCGCGGATTCGAGGACGGGCGCCGAGGGTCCGCGGGTGGGCAAGGGCGGAGCCTCATCCGTTGCCGGACGCGGCACGCCCGCCGCGATGAGGCCATCGGCCGAAGGCCGGTTGCTCGGTGGGCGCTACCGGATCGGCGGGGTGCTCGGGCGAGGCGGCATGGGCACCGTGTGGCGTGCCGTCGACGAAACGCTCGGACGCACCGTCGCCGTGAAGGAGCTGCGCTTCACCAGCAGCATCGACGAGGACGAGAAGCGCCGGCTCATCACCCGGACCCTGCGCGAGGCCAAGGCGATCGCCCGGATCCGCAACACCAACGCGGTGACGGTCTACGACGTGGTGGACGAGGATGACCGCCCCTGGATCGTGATGGAGCTCGTCGAGGGCAAGTCGCTCGCGGAAGTGGTCCGCGAGGACGGGCTTCTGACGCCGCGCCGGGCTGCCGAGGTCGGTCTCGCGATCCTCGATGTGCTGCGCTCAGCGCACCGCGAGGGCATTCTGCATCGGGATGTGAAGCCGTCCAACGTACTCATCGAGACCGACGGACGGGTCGTCCTCACCGACTTCGGCATCGCACAGGTCGAAGGCGACCCGTCCATCACGTCCACCGGCATGCTCGTCGGCGCGCCCTCCTACATTTCGCCGGAGCGCGCCCGCGGCCACAAGCCCGGCCCCGCTGCGGACCTCTGGTCGCTCGGCGGTCTGCTGTACGCGAGCGTCGAGGGCTGCCCGCCGTATGACAAGGGCTCAGCGATCGCCACCCTCACCGCCGTCATGACCGAGCCGCTCGACCCGCCCAAGAACGCGGGCCCGCTGGAAGAGGTCATCTACGGGCTGCTGGCCAAGGACCCGGCACAGCGGCTCGACGACGCGGGTGCCCGTGCCCTGCTGCTGGACGTCATCCGGATGCCCGAGGCCCCGGCTGTCGCCGAGCCCGAGCCGTCACCCGAGGCGACCCGGGTGGTGGGCCTGCCGCCGCTGCCGCCCGAGCCCACCGCACCGGCGAAGGAGCGTGGCGGGGACGGCGCCAAGGACCGGGCCAAGGAACGCACCAAGGACGCGGCCGACGCGGCTGCCGAAAGGGTGCGCAGTGCCCTGCGCTCCGTGCGGAACGCGGCGGCGAAGCCCGACCAGGAGCCCGTGCCCGAGTCAGCGACGGTTGCTGCGACGGGCACCCGGACGGCACCCGTTCGGGCTCCGATCACCGATGTGGTGCCCCGCCGCACCCTGGTGGTCATCGCGCTGGTCGCCGCGCTGGCCGTGCTCGCCACGGTGCTCGCCGTCGCGTTCAACGGCGACGACGACAAGACCGGGGGACAGGGCAAGGCGGGTAACGGCACGGCCGCCGGAGGCGCCGCCGCCGGCGGCGAAGGCGGGAACAAGGGCGGCAGCGGTGCCGACGGCACCAAGGGCGACCCGGAGCAGGGCGTCGACGGCGGAAAGGCCACCGCGGGCGGCGATGCGACGGGCAAGGACACGGCGGGAGGCACCGCGGGTACGCAGCCGTCCGGCGGCCCCACCACGGGCGACTCCGCGGGTGGTGGCGGTGCGTCGGGCGGACTCCCGGCCGGATACGCCATGGTGACGAACGACCAGTTCAACTTCTCCATGGCCATGCCGGTGAACTTCCGGATGACCAATATCGCGGGCGAGAACTCGGGCGGCATTTTCAACACCGCCAAGGGCGCCTTCCCCCGGGTCCAGGTCGACTTCACCGGCAGCCCCGGCGGGGACGCGAAGCTGGCATGGACCCAGGCGGTCGCGGCCGTGAGCGCCAGCAGCGACGGCTACAAGACCCTCGGCATCGGTTCCGTGGACTACAAGGGCTATCCGACGGCAGCCGACTGGAGCTTCGAGCGCAACCAGGGCGGACAGCGCGTGCGGGTGCTCAACCGCGGTTTCAAGGTCGACGCCGGCCACGGCTACTCGATCATGGTCAGCTGCAAGGCGAGCGAATGGGATGGGAAGGAGTGCGCAACGCTGCGCGATACGGCGTTCGCGACGTTCTCCCCCAAGTACTGAACAAGCCACGTATCGTGAGAGACCGAAGACCATACGCAGTCGCAAGCGGCCGTGCGGGTGAACGGTTTTGACGGTTCGTAGCGTCTTCGAGACCGGGGGGCTGTGCGCTGGTGGGGAGGCGTCGTGGACGACTACGCGGGACGGGTGCTCGCTGAGCGCTACCGTCTGCCGCTTCCACCGTCCGATGGGTACGAACTCGTGGAGACCCGCGCCTTCGACACCTACAGCGGCCAGGAGGTCGTCGTCCGGCAGCTGCCGCTGCCGGAGGTCGTGGACGCGGAAGTGCTCGACACCACGGGCCAGACGGCAGGCTACGGGCAGGGGCACCGGCAGGGCTACGGATACGTGGGATCGCCGCGCGCCGCCGCGGGTGCCACCCGGCGCCCCGCCGATCCGGCGGTGCGACGGGCCGTCGAGGCGGCCCAGGCCGCCGCCCAGATCCCCGACCACCCGCTGCTCGACCAGGTCTTCGACGTGTTCGCCGAGAGCGGTTCGCTCTGGATAGTGAGCGAACTGATCGCGGCCCGCCCGCTCGCGGCGCTGCTCGCCGAGAGGCCGCTGAGCCCCTACCGGGCCGCCGAGATCGGTTCGGACGTCCTCACCGCGCTGCGAGCCCTGCACGCTCATGGCTGGACACACCGCAACGTCACCGTTCGCACGGTCCTGGTCTGCGACGACGGCCGGGTGGTTCTGACCGGCCTCGCCGCGGGTGCCGCTGAGGAGGCCCTGTGCGGCTACGCCCCGGTGCCGGACCCGGGCGGCGAGGTGATCGAAGCGCAGCCGGACCACCTGCCGCGCTCGTCCGCCCCGTTCGACCTGCCGGACCGTTCGGACCGTTCGGACCGTTCGGACCCTTCGGCTCCGTCCGCCACTGACCGGTCCGGCCCGCCCGCGCTGCCCGCCGAGACCGCACCGCTGCCCTGGCAGCCCGGTGCGAGGGCCCCGTACACATCCCAGGACTACGGCTACGGCTTCGGTGAGGGCTCCGACGCCACGAGCGACACCCGTGCCCCGCACGCCGGGGAACCGCGACAGGGCGGTGGCCGCGGTGTCGGGCGTCTGCACCACCCGGGTGTGTCCGACGGGCCCGCGTCGGCCCCCGTACCCGTGCCGGGTCCCAACTGGTGGTCGCGCCCGGCAGCAGGCGGCGGCGCGCACGACCTGGTGGACGACGCCTGTGATGCCTACGACGCCGACGCCGACGCCGACGACGACGGGGACTTCGAGGGGTACCCGAGCGGGCCGCCCCGCGCCCGGTTGGCCGGTACGTGGCGCGATGGCCCGCATGTCGGCGTGGACGGCTCCACGCCGGTCGCCGCCGGGGGCGGTGCGTCCCCGTACGGCCGTGGTGCCTCCGGAGCCGACGCCCTGCGTGCTGACGCCCAGCGGCTGCCCGTCCAGGCGTCGCACGGCGCGCGACCCGGTGCCACCGGTGTCCCCGGCTCCACCTCCGGCACCGGCCGCGGCGCCGCGGCCTGGGACGAGGCCGTCGCCGCGGAGGGCTCGTCGGCTCCCGGGTACCGGGGCCCCGCGACCCCCCTCGCCGCCGAACGCGCCCGTCAGGCGAGGATCGCCGTCGTCGGCGCGGTGACCGAACGCTGGGCGCCCGAGCAGGCCGGCCCCGTGCACGGGACCTGGCAACTCGCCCCACCGGTCGGACCCACCACCGACCTCTGGGCATTGGGCGCACTGCTGTTCCGCGCCGTGCAGGGCCACGCCCCGTACCCGGAGGAGAGTGCGACCGAGCTCGTCCAGATGGTCTGCGCCGAGCCGCCCGCGTTCGCCGAGGAGTGCGGACCGCTGCGCCCGGTCGTCGAGTCGCTGTTGCGCCAGGACCCCACCGAGCGCCCCGACTTCGAGGAGCTGCGCGGCTGGTTGCGCTCGCTGATCAGATCCGCGCCAGAGCCCGACGCGGGCGTGGCGGTGATACCGCTGCCGTCGGCGGACGGTACGCGGTTGCCCGTCGTGCGCCGCCGCGGTGAGTTGGTCCGGCGACGCCGCGGCGGTCTGCCCGACGCCACTCACGGACGGCACCGCCACAGAAAGCCGAGGCAGGCAAGGCAGGCGGCAGAGCCTGCGCGGTTCAGGGAGCCGCGTGGTCCGCGCTCGGGCCGCAGCCCGCGTTCGCTCGGCCGGCTGCTGCTGGTGCTGATCCTGCTGGTACTCGCGGCGGCCATCGCGTACGCCGTGCTGTTCATGCCCAAGGCGGGGGGCCAGAAGCCGTCGTCGGGGCAGTCCGGAGGGGCTTCCGACCAGGCCGTCGCCGGCAGCGTGCTCCCCGGCCCCGGCAGCCCGCCCTCCGAGGCCGGGACCCGACAGCCCTCGCAGACCCCGGTCGGCGGGAAACCGGAAGCCTCGGGTCCGGCCGTCGAACTCGCCGACGGATATGTGCTGCGCGACGACCCGGAGGGCTTCCGGATCGCGGTCGACGAGACCTGGCAGCGGCGGTCCCTCAACGACAGCGGCCAGGTCCGCTACACCGGCGGGGACTTCACGCTCATCGTCGTGCCAGGCCGTGACACGGTCCAGGAGAACGGGTCGGACCCGATGGCCTATCAGCGCGGCACCGAGCGCGAGTTGCAGCCCTTCCGGGAATCGACCTGGTCGTCGGCTTCCGGGCTGCGCCGTATCGACGTCGGCAAGCAGGCCATGGCCGAAGGGCAGTTCACCTGGCAGGACAGCGGCGGACGCGAGGTCTACGTCCGCAACCTCGCGATGATCGTGGGCGATCGGTACCACGTCATCCAGGTCATCGGACCCGAGGGCCAGCGCGACGACATCACCGAGATCTACCAGCAGGCGACGAAGTCGTATCGTCCGGGCCGCTGACGCTTGTCCCGGCGACCCGCCTTTGTGACGTTGCGTGTTCAACGGCATCAGTCGCGCATCCCACTTGACCGCAATGAGTGCCATCGTCCCCTCGGTGTCCGGGCGGAGGTGACCGCGAGTCGCAACCATCGAGTAACGGTGCGAGTTGGTGAGCCGCCCTCTGTTCCCTGGATGTACCTCCCCTTCGTAACCTGTCATTCCAAGGAACGGGGCGGGGACGCGTGGAGAGCATGAGTACAGGAGCGGGACTGCTGCTGGCCGGGAGGTACCGGCTCACGGAGAGCATCGGTCGCGGCGGCATGGGCAAGGTGTGGCGCGCCCAGGACGAACTCCTCCACAGAACCGTCGCGGTGAAGGAACTCACGGCCGGTCTCTACGTCTCCGAGTCCGACCGGGCCGTGCTGCATGCCCGCACCCAGAAGGAGGCCCGGGCGGCCGCACGCATCTCCCACCCGGGTGTCGTCACCGTGCACGATGTCCTCGAGTACGACGGGCGCCCCTGGATCGTCATGCAGTACGTCGACGGGCCGTCACTCGCCGACGCGGCCAAGGAGTCGGGCCCCATGCCGGTGGCCGAGACGGCCAGGGTCGGTCTGCATGTGCTGGGCGCACTGAGCGCCGCGCACGCGGCCGGGGTGCTGCACCGTGACGTCAAGCCGGGGAACGTGCTGCTCGCTTCGGACGGCAGGGCCCTGCTCACCGACTTCGGGATCGCCGCCATCGAGGGTGATTCCACCATCACCAGGACCGGTGAGATAGTCGGTTCCATCGACTATCTCGCCCCCGAGCGGGTCCGTGGCGCCGACCCGGGGCCCGCCTCCGACCTGTGGTCACTCGGCGCCACGCTCTATACGGCGGTCGAGGGCACCTCGCCGTTCCGCCGTACCTCGCCGCTGTCGACGATGCAGGCCGTGGTGACCGAGGAGCCCACGCCCTCGGGGAAGGCCGGTGCGCTGGGACCGGTCATCACGGCCCTGCTGTGCAAGGAGCCCGAGGACCGTCCGTCGGCCGCCGAGCTCGAACGGATGCTGCTGGAGGTCATGGAGGGACGCAGGCCCCAGTCGGCGCAGGCGTATGTGCCGACGCGGTCGGTGAGTCGGGGGGACGCGGGGGTCGCGACCGCGCAGCTTCCCGCCCCGGGCGGACTGACCCCGACCGTGAACCCCTCCGTACATCCGTCCGCGCATCCGTCCGTGAGTCATTCGCGGACCGCACCCGGCGCCCATGGTGTGCACGGCGCGCCCGGTGCCCCGCTGGGCGGCCCGCCCGGGCACCCCGCCCGGCAGCGACCCGCGAAGCGCCCAGGCCGCTGGCGCAGGGCGCTGCTCTCCGTGACCGTGGTGGCGGCCGTCGCCGGAGGAGCCGCATACGCAGCCGTCGAGTACGCCGACCGCGGCACGGGTACGGAGGCCGACGGGCCCGGTTCGTCCACCACGCCCCGGTCCCAGGACCCCACCGGGAGCACGGGAGGGGTCCCGTCCGGAGAGTCCCCGGACGGCTTCACCCGGACCACGGACCCCGAGGGCTTCAGTCTGCTCGTACCGAACGGCTGGGTGCGCCAGCTGGACGGCAACCAGATCGACTACACACCCGACAACGGCCGCCACCGCATCCGTGTCAGCATCGATCCCTCGCCTGACTTCGAGAACCCGTACATGCACATGCTCGACGTGGAGAAGACCGTCGAGAAGCGACTGCCCGAGTACAAGCGGCTGACCCTGCACTCCAACGTCTTCCGCGACCACGCCGAGTCGGCGCTCTGGGAGTTCACCTGGACCGAGACCAAGGACCACCCCGGCAAGCGCCGTGCGATCGACCAGGTGTACTACGCGGATGACGGCACGGAGTACGCCGTCTACATGTCCGGCCCGGCCGGGAACTGGTCCAAGATCAGACAGCAGTTCGACATCGTGCTCCGGAGCTGGCAGCCCCCTCCGTCGGACGACTGACCCCCGTCCCGCCGCCGCGTCCGCCGTGTCGACTCCCGCCGCCCTGCCCGCGCGCCCTACCTCTGCCCGGTGAGTGTGAAATGTGATCTGCCAGCGCCCGCTACAGCGGTAAGCCCCTGATCAGGGCTTATTTGCCAGCGATCACTGGCGTGATGTGTGGAGCTCTCGAAAAGCTGTTACCGACGGGTACCCAAAGGTGGGATTGCGTCATACTCTCGCCCTCATGACGGACTCGCAGGCCCTCGCTCCCCACTCCAGCCCCCTCGGCACCAACCCGGTCGCCGCCGCCCCGGCCGGGGCGCGCACCGCGGCCGATGTGGTCACGCCCGAGGTGGTCGCCCAGCTCACACGTGGTGTCGTCGGTACGGGCCGCACCGCCAATCACACACCCTTCACCGGGGAGAAGCTCGCAGATCTGCCCGAGTCCACGCCCGACGACGTGGCCGAGGCGTTCGTCCGTGCCCGCGCCGCCCAGCCGGCCTGGGCCGCGACCTCCGCGCGAGCCCGAGCCGCCGTGCTGCTGCGCTTCCACGACCTGGTGCTCGCGCGCCAGGCCGAGGTGCTGGACCTGATCCAGCTGGAGACCGGCAAGGCCAGGCTGCACGCCCAGGAAGAGGTGCTGGGTGTCGCCATCGCGGCCCGGCACTACGGGCGCATGGCGCCGGCGTATCTGAAACCGAAGCGGCACACCGGCGCCGTGCCGCTGCTCACCAAGACCACCGAGCTGCGCCAGCCGCGCGGAGTGGTCGGCCAGATCGCTCCCTGGAATTATCCGTTCGAGCTGTCCGTGGGCGACGCCCTGCCCGCGTTCGTCTCGGGCAACGCCGTCGTGATGAAGCCCGACACCGAGACCGCGCTCACCGCGCTGTGGGCCCGCGACCTGCTGATCGAGGCGGGGCTCCCGGCCGGGGTCTTCCAGGTCGTGCTCGGCGAGGGCCCCGTCATCGGCCCCGAGGTCGTCAAGCACGCCGACTACGTCTCGTTCACCGGCTCCACCCGCACCGGACGCGAGGTCGCACAGGGTGCCGCCGCCCGTCTCGTCGGGGTCACCCTCGAACTCGGCGGCAAGAACGCGATGCTGGTGCTGCACGACGCCGACGTGGACAAGGCCGCGGCCGGCGCCATCCGCGCCTGCTTCTCCTCTGCCGGACAGCTCTGCATCTCCATCGAGCGGCTGTACGTGCACGAGTCGATCGCCGATGCCTTCCTGGAGCGCTTCGCGGCCCGCACCAAGGCGATGCGCCTCGGCCGCTCCCTCGCCTACGGCGCCGAGATGGGTTCCCTGGTCGGCGAGCGCCAGCTCGAGAACGTCAAGCGCCATGTCGAGGAGGCCGTGGCCAAGGGCGCGACCGTCGTCGCGGGCGGTGTCCACCGTACCGACATCGGCCCGTACTTCTACGAGCCGACCATCCTCGACGGCGTCGAGGCGCCGATGGCCGTATGCGGGGAGGAGACCTTCGGGCCGGTCGTCTCGATCTACCGCTTCACGGACGAGGACGACGTGATCGAGCAGGCCAACGCCACCGCCTACGGGCTGAACGCCAGTGTGTGGACGAAGGACGGCCGACGCGGCCACGCCGTCGCCGCCCGGCTGCGTACCGGCACCGTCAACATCAACGAGGGCTACGCGCCCGCGTACGGCAGTGTCCGGGCGCCGATGGGCGGCATGAAGGACTCCGGCCTCGGCCGCAGGCACGGTTCGGAGGGCATCCTCAAGTACACGGAGGCCCAGACCGTCGCCCACCAGCGGCTGATGCCGCTCGCCCCGTCCTTCGGTATGGACGACGAGAAGTTCGCCGCCCTGATGACCACGTCCCTGAAGGCGATGAAGGCCCTGCGCCTCCGGTAGTCCCTCCGGGCCCCGCAGCCGCCCCGTACCCGCCGCGCCACCGCGTACCAGCCGTACCCCGCACCCGCACCGAGGAGAGCCATGTCCGATCTTCCTGCGTCCTCAGCAGCCCGGAACCAGGACGGGAACGACGGGAACGACGGGAGCGACGGGAACGACGGGAACGACGGGAGCGACGTGAACGACGGGAACGACGGGAGCGACGTGAGCGAAGCCGACTCCGCATACGACTACGACGTCGTCGTCATCGGCTCCGGATTCGGCGGCTCGGTCTCGGCCCTGCGCCTCAGCGAGAAGGGCTACCGCGTGGGCGTCCTCGAGGCGGGCCGCCGCTTCACCCGCGAGACCCTGCCCAAGAACTCCTGGGACCTGCGCAACTACCTGTGGGCCCCGGCCCTCGGCCTCTTCGGCATCCAGCGCATCCATCTGCTGGGCAATGTGATGGTGCTGGCGGGCGCGGGGGTCGGCGGCGGCTCCCTGAACTACGCCAACACGCTGTACGTGCCGCCCGCCCCGTTCTTCAACGACCCGCAGTGGAAGGACATCACCGACTGGCAGGACGAGCTGAAGCCGTACTACGACCAGGCCAAGCGGATGCTGGGCGTGCGACTCAACCCGACCATGACCTTGTCCGACGTGCACCTCAAGGCGACCGCCGAGGCCATGGGCGTAGGTGACACCTTCCACATGGCGCCGGTGGGCGTCTTCTTCGGCGACGGCAAGGACGCCGCCACCGAGGACGGCACCGGCACCGCGAAGGTCCAGCCCGGTGCGGAGGTGCCCGACCCGTACTTCGGCGGTGCGGGCCCCACGCGCCGTGCCTGCACCGAGTGCGGCGAGTGCATGACCGGCTGCCGCCACGGAGCCAAGAACACCCTCAACGAGAACTACCTCCACCTCGCCGAGCAGGTGGGTGCGGTCATCCACCCCATGACCTCGGTCGTCGCCGTCACCGAGGACTCGCGCGGCGGCTTCGCGGTCAGGACCCTGCCCACCGACAAGAAGCGCAAGGGCCACGGGCGCACGTTCACGGCGCGGCGGGTCGTCGTCGCCGCCGGGACGTACGGCACCCAGAGCCTGCTGCACCGGATGAAGGACACCGGTCTGCTGCCTCGGATCTCGGCGCGGCTCGGTGAGATGACCCGCACCAACTCCGAGGCGATCGTCGGCGCCCAAACCGACAACCGCCGTTACCGGAAGGCGCACGGCGCGAAGAAGGTCGACTTCACCCGCGGTGTTGCGATCACATCGTCGATCCACCCGGACGCCGACACCCACATCGAGCCGGTCCGCTACGGCAAGGGCTCCAACGCCATGGGCGGCGTCACCGTGCTCCAGGTGCCCTTCAGCGCCAAGCACCGGGTCGCGCGCTGGACCGGGCGCATCGCCCGGCATCCCTGGCTGGCGATGCGCGCTCTCTCGAACCGCCGATGGTCCGAGCGCTCCATCATCGGCCTGGTCATGCAGTCGCTGGACAACTCGTTGACCACGTACCGCAAGCCGAAGGGCCTCGGCAAGGGCCTGCTCACCGCCCGCCAGGGACACGGAGCGCCGAACCCCACGCAGATCGCCATCGCCACCGAGGCAGCCACGCTGCTCGCCAAGGAGATCAACGGCTTCGCCGGCTCCAACATAGGTGAGCTGGTCGGCGCCCCGATCACCGCGCACTTCCTGGGTGGCTGTCCGATCGGCGCCTCCGCCGAGTCCGGAGTGATCGACCCGTACCACCGGCTCTACGGCCACCCGGGAATCTCGGTCGTCGACGGTGCGGCGGTCTCCGCGAACCTCGGTGTGAATCCGTCCCTGACGATCACGGCCCAGGCCGAGCGGGCGATGTCGTTCTGGCCCAACAAGGGCGAGGAGGACACCCGCCCGGAGCAGAGCGCGGCATACGAGCGACTGGCGCCGGTGGCGCCGAAGGCCCCGGCAGTGCCGGCGGATGCCTTCGGCGCGCTGAATCTGCCGTTCCTGGGGATTCCGGCGGTCCCGCCGAAGAAGTGACGCGCCGGGCGAGGCTCGGGACGGCCCACCGACCGCGGACATGAGAGAGGCGCTGCACCCCCCTCCGAGTGCAGCGCCTCTCTTGCTTTGTGGCCTCCGCGGTCCTGTCCGGTGGTCGGCGAGGTGGCACGTGTCGGGTGCACCGTGCCGGCCTGGGCCGGGGCGAGGCGTGAAGGGGAGCCGGAAATGTTGGTTCCGCATGCATGACGTGTGACCGGCGTGAAGGGTTGCCCCGGAACTCACACAAAACTTATGTGACTGGTGTCACAGCCCTTGGCTGGGGCGGTCGTAGTCGTTCCGTGACCTATACACGGACAACCATGTGCACCTCATGCGGGTCGAACTCAGCGCTGACACAGCTGACACACGGGTAGTGCCTGCCGCACCCGTCGCACCGATCACGAGGTCGTAGATGAGACGCCTTTCCGCCCCGGCCGGGCTGCGCCGCGGCGCAGCCGGCCTGGCTGCCGCCGGGCTGCTGGCCGTAACCGGTCTCGCCGCCGTACCCGCCCAGGCGGCCGAGTCGGACCCGGTCTTCACCCTCAGCGGCCCATCCGATGTGGGCCTGCACGCGTACCCCGCGTCCGGCAAGCCGAGGAAGGCGGTCGTCGACTTCACTGTGGACAACCCCTCCGAGGACGAGGAAGAGGGCTTCTTCGAGGGTGAGTACACCGTCACCCTCGACCTGAGCGGTCTGGCCGGTGTCGCGGACGTCCGCTTCGACCCCGAGGGCGCGGGCAGCGCCGACTGCAAGATCACCGGGACGCTCGGAGTCTGCCACGACTGGGGTGTCTGGCCGGGGCTCAGCAGTGTCGCCCGCCTGGAGATCACCGCGGCGAAGGGAAGCGAGGTCGGCGTGTCCGGGACCATCAAGGTCACCGGCCAGGCCGAGGGCGCGACCTTCACCTCCCACTCGACCAGGGTCGAGGTCGGTGGTGTGGACCTGGTCATGAAGCCGCTCAAGCTGAAGGAGGAGGTCAAGCCGGGCGATGCCCAGCCCGCCAGGCTCGCCTTCGCCAACAGCGGCACCTCCGCCGCCCAGGGCGTCCTGATCACGCTCATGTACTCGCACGGCATCGAGATCCCCGAGCGCTACACCAACTGCGAGTACGCCAAGGACGGAGATGACTTCTTCGGGACGGCGTACTCGAAGGCGGTCTGCGTGCTCGACGGGCCCTTCGAGGCGGGCGCGGTCTACGAGCTGACGGAGCCCTTCACCGTCAAGGCGACCAAGCACGCCTTCTACGAGGACTTCATCTACCGCGTCGAGGAGATGAGCCCGAGCGCGCTCAAGGAGGAGCGCGGTGGGGCCTCGTTCACCAGGGGCACCGGTGCGCCCCTCACGCTGAAGAAGATGTCGGCCGCGGCGCGCGGCGCGGACCTCGACCCCTGGGACAACCAGCAGGAACAATCGATCCGCGCCGAGAACACCGCGGACTTCGTCGCGTACGGCGCGAGCGTCGAGAAGGCGGCGGCCGGTGAGACGGTCAGGACGACCATCGGCTTCCGCAACAACGGCCCCGCCTGGATCGCCTACCTGCGCTCCGGTGAGGCCATCGGCACCGTCGACGTAAAGGTGCCGCAGGGCGCCAAGGTCACCGAGAAGCCGAAGATCTGCCGCGCCGCCACCGCCTCCGGAGACCTGCGCGAGAAGCAGCTCGGCGCGTCCCGCTACTTCTGCGCCGTCCCGATGGTGGTGCTGGAGAAGGAGAACTTCGCGCTGCCCTTCGAGATGAAGATCGAGAAGGTCGTGAAGCAGGCTACCGGCTCCGTCACCGTGCGTAACTGGTACGACGAGCAGCCCGCGCTGCACTTCGACCCGGACATGCGCAACAACACCGCCAAGATCGTCCTGAACGGCAAGGACGAATCGGGAGCCACCGCCGGCTCCAGCGGTTCCACGGGTGGCTCGACCGGCGGTTCCGCCGGCGGTTCGAGCACCGAGGGCGCAACGAGCGGCGGCACCGAGGAATCGGGGGGCACGTCCGGCTCGGGCTCCACCTCCGGCTCGGGCTCCGGGACCGGCGGCGGGCTCGCCTCGACCGGCACCACGGTCCTGCTCACCGGCGGCGCCGCCGCGGCGGCGCTGGCACTCGGCACCGTCCTGTACGCCAAGAACCGCAGGCGCGCCGCACAGCGGTAGAGGCCGTACGGCGACGGCGAGCGGCGAGTAGCGGACAGTGACCCGACTGCGGTCGGTCCCGGGCGTGCCCGGAGCCGACCGCAGTCGGGGTGACCGGGCTGCTGTCCCCTGCCGACCGGTCACGCACGCCGGGGCGAGGTCCCACGACACACCTGAGGTGTGCCACACGCCCCGGCGGAGCCATGCGTGGTTCTTCCATCGGGCCCGCCGCCGGCTGGGACGGACACCGGGACCAACGAAGCCCGCAGGTCCCCGGTCACGCGCCGTACGGGTGAGAACGGGGCCCGGAACACCTGGCGTCAGACACGACCGCGGCACAGTTCGAGCAGCGTCATCGCCAGCGGCGTACCCGGCTTGCCCAGCGCGCCCCGGTACCTGCTCAGCACCTCCATCTCGCGGGCGAGGTTCACCCGGCGGCCGCCCGAGGCGATCCTGGCCGCCTGGATGACAGCCGAGACGGCCATCCGTTCCTGGATCAGGCCGATGATCCTGTCGTCGAGTGTGTCGATGCGCTCACGCGCGTCATCGATGAGCGCGGCTGCCTCGGGGGTGCGCGCGCCGGTCTCGGGTGCGGAGGTGGTGGTGAGGGCCATGGCGGAGGTCTCCTTGGTGGATGGTCCAAGACGCCCCGGAAGCGCCGGACGACACCGCCCGCAACGCAGAACGCCCCGGGCCTTGTCGGCCCGGGGCGCCTGGGAAGTCGCTTGTCAGTTGCTCAAGCAGCACGACCATGGCAGCCGGCGGGCCGGATGCCATAGGTAAAGACGAAGGTCGGGTGCTTGCGCATAGCCCCAGTATGCCTTCAGGGCCGCTTCGGAGCCAGCCGGGCGGCCGGGCGATTCGGATGGTGATACGAACAGGGGCCCGGCGAGGCTCGGCGCCGCCGGTAGAATCAACAAACAGAACCCCCGCCCAGCACGCCGGAAGGCCGCCGTAGTGTCCTCAGCGCCCACCGCTGCCGCGCCCGACAACGACAGCCCGGACGATGTCCGCGCCGTCCTCGTTGTCGACTTCGGCGCCCAGTACGCCCAGCTCATCGCCCGCCGAGTCCGCGAGGCCCGGGTCTACAGCGAGATCGTGCCGTCCACGATGCCGGTCTCCGAGATGCTGGCGAAGAACCCGGCCGCGATCATCCTCTCCGGTGGTCCCTCGTCCGTGTACGAGGAGGGTGCCCCGCAGCTCGACCGTGCGCTCTTCGAGGCCGGCGTGCCCGTCTTCGGTATGTGCTACGGCTTCCAGCTGATGGCGCGGACCCTCGGCGGCACCGTCGACAACTCCGGCGCCCGCGAGTACGGCCGTACCGGCATGCACGTCAGCAAGCCCGGCTCCACCCTCTTCGAGGGCACCCCGGCCGAGCAGCCGGTGTGGATGTCGCACGGTGACGCCTGCTCCGCCGCGCCCGAGGGCTTCACCGTCACCGCGTCCACCGACGTGGTCCCGGTCGCCGCCTTCGAGAACGACGCGAAGAAGCTCTACGGCGTGCAGTACCACCCCGAGGTGATGCACTCGACGTACGGCCAGCAGGTCCTGGAGCACTTCCTCTACCGGGGTGCCGGCATCGAGCCGACCTGGACCACCGGCAATGTCATCGAGGAGCAGGTCGCCGCGATCCGCGAGCAGGTCGGCGCCAAGCGCGCCATCTGCGGGCTGTCCGGCGGGGTGGACTCGGCCGTCGCCGCCGCCCTCGTGCAGAAGGCCATCGGCTCCCAGCTGACCTGCGTCTACGTCGACCACGGTCTGATGCGCAAGGGCGAGACCGAGCAGGTCGAGAAGGACTTCGTCGCCGCGACCGGGGTCTCCCTGAAGGTCGTCGACGCCCAGCAGCGTTTCCTCGACGCGCTGGCCGGGGTGTCCGACCCCGAGCAGAAGCGCAAGATCATCGGCCGGGAGTTCATCCGGGTCTTCGAGCAGGCGCAGGCCGAGATCGTCGCCGAGGCGGGCGCGCACGGCGACGAGCCCGTCCAGTTCCTGGTGCAGGGCACGCTCTACCCCGATGTGGTGGAGTCCGGAGGCGGCACCGGTACCGCGAACATCAAGTCCCACCACAATGTCGGCGGCCTCCCCGAGGACCTCGAGTTCGAGCTGATCGAGCCGCTGCGCAAGCTGTTCAAGGACGAGGTCCGGATGGTCGGCCAGGAACTCGGCCTCCCGGAGGAGATCGTCCACCGCCAGCCGTTCCCTGGCCCCGGCCTCGGCATCCGCATCGTCGGCGAGGTCACCAAGGAGCGGCTCGACCTGCTGCGCGAGGCCGACGCCATCGCCCGTGAAGAGCTCACGACGGCCGGTCTCGACCGTGAGATCTGGCAGTGCCCGGTGGTCCTGCTCGCCGATGTGCGTTCGGTCGGCGTGCAGGGTGACGGCCGCACCTACGGCCACCCGATCGTGCTCCGCCCGGTCTCGTCCGAGGACGCCATGACGGCGGACTGGACCCGGATGCCGTACGAGGTGCTGGCGAAGATCTCCACCCGCATCACCAACGAGGTCGCCGACGTCAACCGCGTCGTCCTCGATGTGACCTCCAAGCCCCCGGGCACCATCGAGTGGGAGTGAGCCTCCCCGCCGGTCAACGCCGACGCCGTCGCTCATTCGTTTGAGCGGCGGCGTCGGCGTTCGCGGTGGGTAGTCTGATCGCACGGACCAGAATCACGGCCATGGGAGCACTCATGAGCGCAGAGATCTCGCACCACTGGCCGGTGCCGCCGCGCGACGGCTACACGGTGGACGACCTGCTCACCCTGTCCGACCTCCCGCCGCACACCGAGCTGATCGACGGGAGCCTGGTCTTCGTGAGTCCGCAGCGGGATTTCCACAGCATTGCGATCGACCTGCTGGTGAACGGACTGCGGAGCACCGCGCCACCCGAGCTCAAGGTCCGCCGCGAGATGACCGTGGTGGTCGACAAGCGCAACGGTCCGGAGCCGGATGTGTCGGTGGTCCGTGCGGCAGCGGCGCGCAGCCGGGCGCAGACGTACTTCCAGGCACGGGACGTGCTGCTGGCGGTCGAGGTGGTCTCTCCCGACTCCGAGGCCCGCGACAGCGACACCAAGCCCCACAAGTACGCCGGGGCCGGCATCCCCTATTTCTGGCGAGTCGAGATGACGGGCGAGGACGAGCGGCCGGTGGTCCATGTCTTCGAACTCGACAAGGTGTCGCGCGCCTATGTGTCCACCGGCATCTTCCAGGACCGCCTCAAGATCTCCGTCCCCTTCGACATCGACATCGACCTCACCGAGATCGACAAGCTCTGATCCCCGAGGCGCGTCGCCTCTCTGGCCAGTTGGGGTGAGCGGCGCTACCTTCCGCCGCATGGACGAGACCCCGGCGAAGGCACCCGCCCCTGCTCCTGCTCCCGGCCCTGCTCCCGTTCCCGTGTCCGCCGACCGGCTGCGGTTCGCCCTGCCGCCCTTACACGAGTCCATCGCCGAGGAACGTGCCCACCGCAAGCAGCGGCTCGCCGGGGCACTGCGGGTGTTCGCGGGGCTCGGGTACGAGGAAGGGGTCTCCGGGCACATCACCGCGCGCGATCCCGAATTCGACGACTGCTTCTGGGTGAACCCCTTCGGGGAACCGTTCGCCACGATGACCGCGGGCAGACTGGTCCTGGTCAACGAGGAAGGGCAGGTCGTCGAAGGCACCCAGCGCGTCAACCAGGCGGCGTTCGCCGTGCACGCCGAGGTGCACCGGGCACGGCCCGGGGTCGTGGCCGTCGCGCACACGCACTCCGTGTACGGACGGGCGCTGGCGGCGCTGGGGGAGTTCATCGAACCGATCACCCAGGAAGCCTGTGCCTTCTACGAGGACCACGCGCTGTACGACGCCTACACGGGGGTGAACGTCAACCCCGCCGAGGGGCGCGGTATCGCCCTCGCGCTCGGCGTTGGCAAGGGGATCATCCTGCGCAACCACGGGCTGCTGACCGTAGGCGACTCCGTCGACGCCGCCGCCTGGTGGTTCATCGCGATGGAGCGCTGCGCCCAGGTGCAGCTCGCGGCGAGGGCGGCGGGGAAGCCGGTGCCCATTGCGCATCGGGACGCGGTGGCCACGCGCGAGCAGCTCGGTGGCGATCTGGTCGCGTGGATCAGCTATCAGCCGTTGTGGCGGCGCGTGAGCGATGCCGAACCCGAACTCATGTCGTAGTACGTCAATTTGATCGTTCGTCAATCACCCTCGCATTGCCCGCGTATCGTCTTGTAAGGCACTTCCGGTGACCACCGGTACGGCACAATTCCTTTTCAGCAAAAGGTTGTTGCTCAGCTGCTCAGCTCTGGTGGAAGGGTGCGACGCGCCGTGGCGGTGCAAGAGGCGGGGTACAGCGTGCACGGCGGCGGTTGCAGTTGCGGGGACTGTCCGCATGGCGCGCGTCAGGGGCACCGGCGTGCGGTGGCCGAGTTCGGTGCGCGCCGGGACGAGCTCGCTTCGGGGCATGGGCTGCCCGCGCAGGTCGCCTACTCCGAAGGGGCCTCCCGCCAGTGGATCTCGGATGAGCTGACGGCGTCGGCCCGTACGGTCGCCGAACGCGGCAGGGCGGCGGGGGCGGCTTGGCTCCACCGAGTCTGGCGGCGCACGCTGCTCGTGGTCTGGGGCTGTGCAGGGTTGTCCCTGGTGCCTCTCGCCGGGACCGCCATCGGCACCGGCTGGGGACCGACCCGTACGGCCGCGCTGGCGGCCGTACTCTCCTGCGCTGTGCTGCTCACCGGTACCGCCTGCCTGCACCGGGCCCACGGCGGTCTGCTCGCCCCACTGGTCGGCGAGGACAACCGCCTGTCCACCTCGCGGGTGGTGGCCGGATCCTGGGTGTTCTTCGCGGCTGCCGCCGTGCTGTTCCTGGCTCTGCGGCTGGCTGCGACGGGTGCGCCGCAGGCCGGGCCCGCGGTGGCGGCCGGTGGCGGCTCGGGTGGCGGGTCCGGGCTCGTGCCGGGTGCCGCCCTGCTGGTCGTGGTGACCGTGGTGTGCCTGATCGCCGTGGTCGTGCGCCGGGTCGTCCTCGTGCGCGTGCTCACGCAGCGGGTGCAGAAGGTGCAGGCCGACCATCCGCGCCCCGCCGATCTGCTCTGCGACGACGCCGGGCGCGGTAGCTTCACGGACGCCCAGTATGTGCTGGTCACCGCGGCGAGCCTGAGCTATGCGGCGGTCCTGCTCGTCCGGGACCCTGGCGGGCTGCCGAGGCTCCCCTGGAGCGTGACCGCCCTGGCGCTGGTCTCCGCCTTCGTCTATCTGGCCGGGAAGTACGCCGAGGGCTCCCGGCCCGTCGTGCTCTCGGTCGTGCGTGCTCGTGAACCAGGCGACCTCGACGGTCCCATCAGGACCGGGGACGACATCGAGATCCGCGGTGCGGGCTTCGTCCCCCCGGGCGCGGGCACCCCGGACCGGCTGGCCCGGATGACGGTGCGCATCGGCTCGGTCCATGTGCATGTCCCGCTGGTGCCCGTGGCCGGAGGGTTCACCAATCCGACCGACACCAGCATCAGGGTTCCGGTCCCGGTCGATGTCGAACCCGGACGGGTCGATGTGCAGGTGGTGACGGCGGTGGGTGCCGAGTCCAACCGGATGAGCATCGACGTGACGGACTGAACCACGCTGAGCCATACGGCCGTCAGTTGCGTAGTCATATCTGCGGATCGTGGGAAGAATCGTTCCAGCCGGGTACGACGCGGAGGCGACGATGGCGCATATGGACCGGACGACGACGATGACAACGTACGGGCTGATCGACGAGCGGCGGGCCGGCGACGACGGTTGGAAGAGCACCGCGCAGCGCTACGCACTGCTGCCCCTGAGGCTCTTCCTCGGCGTCACCTTCATCTACGCCGGGCTCGACAAGCTCCTCGACCAGGCGTTCCTGTCGGCGAGCGGGACGGGCTCGATCGGCGAACTCATGAGGTCGGTCCGAGGCTCCTCGGCGATCCCCGGGCTGGTCGACCTGGCCCTGAAGAACCCCTCGGGCTTCGGCTACGCCATCGCCGTCGGTGAACTCGCCGTCGGCATCGGCACCCTGATCGGACTCCTGGCACGGCTCGCCGCATTCGGCGGCGCGCTGATCTCACTGAGTCTGTGGCTGACCGTGAGCTGGCAGACGTCGCCGTACTACTACGGCAATGATCTCCCGTACATGTTTTGCTGGGTGCCACTGGTGCTGGCCGGTGCCTCGGTGCTCTCCGTCGATGCCGCCATCGCTGATCGGCGCCGCCTGAGCCGCTGAGGCCTGAACTCATGGCATGGCACGGGTCACCTCCACCAGTCCGAGGCCGACCTCGAGATCGAGCGTGAGCGTCCCCGTCGGAGCCGGCTTCTCGTCTGGTCTGTCACCCGGCTTCCCGGCTGCCTGCCCGGCCGGGGACAGCGTGACCGTCCGTCGGCGGTCCGGGCCCACGTCCACGTCCTCGCGGTGCTCGTCCGACAGCCTGAGCACCCCGAGCCCGGCCTTGGCGGTGATCTTCACCGTCGCGTCCTGCGGTATCACCACCCTCAGCCTGCCCGCACCCACCTCGACCGTGGTGTTCACGGTCGACCGGGCCGGGACGGCGAGGCCGCCCAGGTCGAGCCGGGCGTCGCCGCTGCCGAGTTCATAGCGCGGGGCGATCGCCGCGATGGTCGTCGGCTGCCAGTCCGTGCGCATCCACCGGGTGCCGATCTCCTTCGGCAGCAAGGACGAGCCGAACAGCAGCAGGGCGGTGACCACGGTCAGCAGGATGGTGCCCCCGCGCCTGCGCCCGAGAAGACTGCTCGTCAGCAGCCCCAGGCAGAAGACCGCGAGAGCGCAGGCGAAGCCGATCTCCAGGCTGGTGCCCAGCGGCTTTGACTCCCAGCTCAGCCGAGCGCCGAGGGCGCCCGCCAGCAGCGCCAGCAGGAACACCGGTCCCCCGATGCCGCGCGGCCCGCGTGGCGGTGCTGCGGCAGGGCCTCCCACCGGGCCCGGGAACCGGCCGGATATCGGCTCCTGAGCGTGGTCGCCGTCCCCTCGCACCCCCGGCTGTCGGGGCGTCGCCATGGTCCGGTCAGCGGCCACCGCTTCCGGTGGCCCCCACAGATAGCCGGTGGCCACCGGCCCTGTCGAGCCGTCCTTGACGATCGGGTCACGCCACCATGACGGCCCACCCGGTGCCGGCGGGGCTTTGGTCTCCGGCGGTGCTTCCTTCACGGCGTGCGCCGTAGCGGGGTCGAGCCGGCCGCCGTCGGACGTCGCCAGGCTGCGCCGCTGCGACCAGACCGCAGCGGCAGCCATGGCGATCGACAGCATCGCGGCGAATCCGAGCATGGTGCCGTTGCCGATCATCGACAGGAACAGCGCGCAGCCGAGCAGGGCCATCAGCACCGCGATCAATGCCGCGCCGTCCACCCGGCCGGACAGGGCCCTGCGGGCCTCGTTCTCCTCCTCCCCGTCCAGGGGCAACATCAGCCAGGCGAATCCGTAGACGATCAGACCGACGCCGCCCATCACCGCCAGCACCGCGATGACGATCCGGAAGATCACCGGGTCGATGTCGCAGTAGCGCCCGAGCCCGCCGCAGACACCGGACACGACCTTCTGCCGCGGAGTCCGGCGCAGTTGGGGCTGCTGCTCCCGCGGTGGCGCCGGGGAAGGAGCGGTCGGCTGAGTCATGACTCCATGGTGACCGGCTCCGACGCCCGGCGGCAGTCGTCCCGACCCTGGCCCGTCCCTGATATTCCCCCTCCGGGAATCCGGGGATCAGGGACGGTCTCGGGGACGGCCCTGATGCCCGGGGCAGGGCGGACGTGTGACCATCGGGGCATGCCAGCCGCAGTCACCCACCTGCCGGAAGCCGACGAGCCGTCCGTCCGCAAGCTGTACCGCAGCGCCGATGGACGGTGGCTCGGCGGTGTCGCGCGCGGCCTCGCGGGCCATCTCGGGCTGCCAGTGGTCTGGGTCCGGCTGATCTTCTTCTGCCTCTTCATGGCCGACGGACTGGGCGCGCTGCTGTACGCGGTGTTCTGGATCGTCGTGCCACTCGGCGTCGGCGGCCGGTCCGCCGAGTCGAAGCCGGTGTTCGAGACCACGTCCGATGGCAGACGACGGCTGCGCAAGCCCGACAAAGGCCAGCTGTTCGCGTTGTTCGGCCTGCTGATCGGGGCGGTCTCGTTCGTTGTCAACGTCGACCTGGGCGGCCCCGTCAACCGCTATGTCTGGCCGGTACTCCTGATAGGCACCGGCCTCGTCCTGGTGTGGCGCCAGGCGGACAACGCACGCCGAGCCCGTTGGACCGGCGACGGCACCCGCCGTCGGCTGTTCCAGCTGGCACGCGGTCTCGCCGGGGTCGCTCTGGTCGGGATGGGCCTGACCGTCTTTGTCGTCGTCCGGGGCTCGGCCGCCCAGTTCGGCAACGTCATGACGGCGGCGATCGCCGTGATCGTCGGGGTCGGGCTGCTTGTTGGCCCCTGGCTGGTGCGGATGACCCAGGACCTGTCCGAAGAGCGTCTGATGCGCATCCGCGCCCAGGAGCGCGCCGAGGTCGCGGCCCATGTGCACGACTCCGTCCTGCACACCCTCACCCTGATACAGCGGAACGCGGACGACGCCGGTGAGGTACGCAGACTGGCCAGGGCCCAGGAGCGTGAGCTGCGTAACTGGCTCTATCGCCCCGAGGGAACCGGCAAGGAGGCGGACGAGGAGCCCGCCACCGTGTCGGACGCGGTGAAGAAGGCCGCCGCCGAGGTGGAGGACAAGCACGGCGTACCGCTGGAGGTCGTCGTCGTGGGCGACTGCCCGCTCGATGAGCGGCTGGTGGCACAGATGCAGGCCGCGCGCGAGGCGATGGTGAATGCCGCGAAGTACGGTGGCGAGGGTGGCGCTGTGCAGGTCTACGCGGAGGTCGAGGGTCGTACCGTCTTCGTCTCCGTACGGGACAGAGGACCGGGCTTCGACCCCGATACGGTTCCCGAGGACCGGATGGGCGTAAGAGAATCGATCATCGGGCGGATGCAGCGCAATGGCGGCACGGCGCGGTTGCGCTCGGTGCCCGGCGGGGGCACCGAGGTGGAGCTTGAGATGGAGCGGGAGACGGAGACCCGCGAAGGGACTCCGCACGGCACCCCCCAGGACACAGCCCACGGGGCATCCCCAGGACAGCGAGAGGCGGACGGATGACCGAGCAGACCGATGGGGGCGAGCGGGGTGCGGAGCGTCGCGTACGGGTCGTGCTCGTTGACGACCACCGGATGTTCCGGGCAGGTGTGCAGGCCGAGATCGGCCGCACGGATGAGACCGGCGTCGAGGTGGTCGGCGAGGCCGCCGACGTCGACCAGGCGGTCACCGTGATCACGGCCACCCGCCCCGAGGTCGTGCTCCTCGATGTCCACCTTCCCGGCGGCGGCGGGGTGGAGGTGCTGCGCCGCTGCGCGGGACTGATGGGCGGGGAGCATCCGGTGCGCTTCCTCGCGCTCTCGGTGTCGGACGCGGCGGAGGACGTGATCGGGGTGATCCGCGGCGGCGCGCGCGGCTATGTCACCAAGACCATCACCGGCAGCGACCTGGTCGACTCGGTCTTCCGGGTCCAGGACGGGGACGCGGTGTTCTCACCACGGCTCGCGGGTTTCGTGCTGGACGCGTTCGCCTCGACCGACGCGCCTCCGGTGGACGAGGATCTCGACCGGCTCACCCAGCGGGAGCGGGAGGTGCTGCGGCTGATCGCCCGCGGATATGCGTACAAGGAGATCGCCAAGCAGCTCTTCATCTCGGTGAAGACCGTCGAGTCGCATGTGTCGGCGGTCCTCAGGAAGCTCCAGCTGTCGAATCGCCATGAGTTGACGAGGTGGGCCACGGCACGACGGCTGGTGTGACCCCACCTGGCGAAGGGCACGGCGAGACGACTCAGGCGACGCGTGTCGCGCCGGCGAACGGCATCTCGTCGATGGGCGCGACCCGCACGGGTGCGCCCGGCCGTGGGGCGTGGATCATCTGGCCGTTGCCGATATAGAGGCCCACATGCGAGACACCGGAATAGAAGAACACCAGGTCACCGGGTGCGAGCTGGGAACGCGGCACCCTGTGTCCGGAGTCGATCTGGGTGTAGGTGGTCCGGGGCAGGGACACTCCGGCCGAACGCCAGGCTGCCTGGGTGAGCCCTGAGCAGTCGTATGCGGAGGGCCCCGTCGCGCCCCAGACGTAGGGCTTGCCCAGCGCTCCGTATGCGTACGCGATGGCCTGAGCCGCCCGGGGATTGGGGGCGTCGGCGACGACCGCGCCGCCGGGTGCGTCGTCGCGGTCGGCCCGGCCGGGCGGCGTGCTGTCCCCGCTCGCGTAGGCGACCTGCTCAGCGGGAGCCATCCGGGCCAGGACGGATTGGGCGGCGGCGAGCTTCTCGCGTACGGCCTTGCGGTGCCGGGCGAGTTCATCCTGGCGTGCCGTCAGCTCGGCGAGGCGCCCGTCGGCCTCCGCGCGCAGCTGGGCCAGCTCCCGGTTCTCCTCGCGGATCCCGGCCAGCGTGGCGACCTGCCGGGATCCGGCCCGCTCGGCGTATTCCGCGCCTGCGAGATAGGCGTCCGGGTCGGAGCTGAGGGCCAGTTGTACGGCAGGGTCGATACCACCCGCCCGATACTGGGCGGTGGCGATCGAGCCGAGCGCGTCGCGGGCGGCATTGAGCCGTGCGGTGCGCCGGGCGGCCTCGTCACGCAGTCCGTCGAGCGCGGTCCGGGCTTCTGCGGCGGCCTCCTTGGCGCCGTTGTACCGCTCGGTCGCCTCCTCCGCCTCCCGGTACAGGGTGTCTGCCTTCGCCTTCAGTCGTTCCGGGGTGGAACCGGGGTCGGCGTGTCCTGCGCCCTCGAAGAGAGTGCCGGTCGCGGCACCCGCCAGCGCGACGGTGAGAGCGGTGCGGGCGGCGGTGCCGCCCAGGTTGCGCTGCTTGGGTCTGCGGTGCGCTGCCACGAAGGCCAGTCCTTCCGGTGTCCGGTAGGTCGTTCCGTACGGTTCCGGCGGCGGTCCGCCCAGGGGAAGCGGCCCGCCGCCGGATCCTTCGGCGCGGCGGTCGAGTCTGCTGACCGGTATGAAGCCGGCAGGTCGATCACCTGGGGGAGGACGCTAGACCGACCTGGTGAGCGGATGGGTCGACATGACCGGTATTGATGGAAGTCGGCCCGCTATAGTCGGTTTCCGATCGGGGGGCTAGGCTCCGGTGCCATGGACGTACTCATCAATGTCTTCGTCGCGCTGCACATCATCGGTATCGCCGCGCTGCTCGGTGGTTTCCTGACCCAGATGAAGGCGATGGGCGCCGGGACGGCCCGCTTCACCCCGGCGATGCTCCACGGGGCACTGACGATGCTGGTCACGGGTGTGGCGCTGGTGGGGCTCAATGAGGCGGACGACCAGACGGTGAACAACCTCAAGGTCGGCATCAAGCTCGCGGTGCTGGTGGTGATCCTCGGGCTCGTCTATGTGAAGCGGGACGAGGAGCGGGTGGACAAGGCGGTGTTCGGCGCGGTCGGCGTCCTGACCGTCGCCAACATCTTCATCGCGACTCTCTGGACCTGAGCCGAGCTGACCCGTCCTCGACCTGACCTGGCAGGCAACGGGCGCCCCTCACGACGAGGGGCGCCCGTTGCGTCGTTCGGGGCGCGGTTCGGGATCAGACCGGCCGCACACTCCCGTGGATCGGCATGTGGTAGATCGACTCCTCGCGGATGTTCGCACCCGGCTTCGGGGCATGGATCATCTGGCCGTTGCCGACATAGATCCCGACGTGGCTGATGTCGTCGTAGAAGAACACGAGGTCACCGGGCACGAGGTCCTTGGCCGCCACCCGCTGCCCCACCTCGACCTGATCCCAGGTGGTGCGGGGCAGATCGACACCGGCGGCGCGCCAAGCGGCCTGGGTGAAGCCGGAGCAGTCGTAGGAGCTGGGGCCCGTCGCCCCCCAGACGTACGGCTTGCCCAGCTGGGTGCGTGCGAAGGACAGCACCTTCTGAGCCTTGGCGGCGTACGAACCGGCGGCCGTGCTCGTGCCGGTGCCCTCCTGCTGCGGTTGTGCCCGCTGTTCGGTTTCGGCCTCGGCCGCCGCCCTGGACTCAGCTTCGGCCTGGGCCTTCGCCTCGGCCTTGCGACGGGCCTTCTCCTCCTGCCGGCGCTCAAGCTCCGCGAGCCGTGCCTTCTCCTCCGCCGTCAGCGTCCCCAGCAGCTCCCGCGCGTCGGCGAGCTTGCGCTGCACCGTCTCCTTGGTGGTGCGCAGCGACGCCTGCGAGGCGCTGAGCGCATCCAGGCTCCAGGTCGCCTCCGCGCGTTGCTCCGTCGCCGCGGACCGCTGCTCCTCGAAATCGGTGACCGCCTCGCGCTGCTCCTCGGAGAGCCGGTCCGTCAGACGCGTCTGGTCGAAGTACTGCTGGGGGCTGTCCGAGAGGAGCAGCGCGGCGGTCGGCGTGACCGTGCCCGCGCGGTACTGGGCGGTGGCGTACGATCCGAGCGCGCGCCGGGCTTCGTTAAGGGACTCCGTGCGCTCCGCGTCGTCGTCGAGTAGCCGGTCCACCTTGCGGCGCTGCTGCGCCGTTTCCTCTTTCGCGCGGTTGTACTGCTGAGTCGCGGTGCCGGCCTGGCGGTAGAGGTCGTCGACCTTCTTCTGGACCTCGTCGACACTGGGCCGCGGTTCGGCCCGGGCACTCTGCGCGGAGAGCAAGGTCACTCCCGCGATGGCCGCCGTCGTGAACCCGACGGCGGGACTCTTCGTGCGTGTACCCGTACGGGCATGCGTCGCCTTGCGGTGCGATGCCAAGACGGCATCTCCTTCCGTTTGCCGCCTACCGGGTTAGCTGTCGGGTTCGGACGGAACGGAAGGTTGTCCTACGGGCCTTGCTGGGCTTGGCCCGATTCACCCCGGTGGAGCCCCTCTTGTGCTGGTCGGCGCAGGAGGGTTGGGTCCCCGGTTCCTCACTTTCCTTGCGGAATGGTCGGATTCGGCGCGAGCGGCCCGATTGGCGTTTGTCGCCGCGGGGGTACGGGCTGCCTGGGCGAGCACGCTAGCCAAACTGTGGCGCTCTTGTGAAGGTCGGTGCGCATTATGTCCGATACATTTCCGTGACCTTGGCGTGTCGTGGCCGCAACTTCACTTATCGTGACCGGGGTAGCCGGGTCGGACATCGGTGGGACTTTGGCGGGATCGAAGCGGGGGATCGGGGGGAAGGCGACGGACTGTCGGTGCGGCGGCCTAGACTCGTAGAGCGATGAGCAGCCTCTTTGACGAAAGCTTCCTGGCCGGCCTCCAGCGCTCGGCGGCCTCGGAGGAACCCCCGCCTCCGGAGCGCGACGAGTACGACGAGCCGGACGAGCCGGACGAGCATGGCCCCGCCGAAGAAGTCCCGCACGACCTCTTCGACGGGCGCTTCGACGTGCCTCCGACCAGGGACGAGTACTACCGCAGCGGTGTTCCGCGCCCGGCCGTGGACCCCGCCGCGCTGCTCGACGGGCTGAACGAGCAGCAGGGTGCCGCCGTCGTCCACACCGGCTCGCCCCTGCTCATCGTCGCCGGAGCCGGCTCCGGGAAGACCCGGGTGCTGACCCACCGGATCGCGCATCTGCTGGCGACCCGCAATGTGCACCCAGGGCAGATACTGGCCATCACCTTCACCAACAAGGCCGCCGGCGAGATGAAGGAACGGGTCGAGCAGCTCGTGGGCCCGCGCGCCAACGCGATGTGGGTGTCCACCTTCCACAGTGCCTGCGTCCGCATCCTGCGTCGCGAGAGCAAGAAGCTCGGTTTCACGTCGTCGTTCTCGATCTACGACGCCGCCGATTCCAAGCGGCTGATGGCCCTGGTCTGCCGTGATCTCGACCTCGACCCGAAGAAGTTCCCGCCGAAGTCCTTCAGCGCCAAGATCTCGAACCTGAAGAACGAGCTGATCGACGAGGAGGCCTACGCCGATCAGGTCGCGGGGGGCGCCCTCCAGGCCGGAGGCGGCTTCGAGAAGACCCTGGCCGAGGCGTACCGGATGTACCAGGCGCGGCTGCGCGAGGCGAACGCCCTGGACTTCGACGACATCATCATGACCACCGTCCATCTGCTCCAGGCGTTCCCTGACGTCGCCGAGCACTATCGGCGCCGCTTCCGCCACGTCCTGGTGGACGAGTACCAGGACACCAACCACGCCCAGTACACCCTGGTGCGCGAGCTGGTCGGCGAGGGGTACGAGGACCTGCCCGCCGCCGAACTGTGTGTCGTCGGTGACGCCGACCAGTCGATCTACGCCTTCCGTGGTGCCACGATCCGCAACATCCTCCAGTTCGAGGAGGACTACCCGGACGCCACCACGATCCTGCTGGAGCAGAACTACCGCTCCACTCAGACGATCCTCTCCGCCGCCAACGCGGTCATCGAGCGCAACGAGAGCCGCCGCCCCAAGAACCTGTGGACCAATGCGGGTGCGGGCGCGCAGATCACCGGCTATGTCGCCGACACCGAACACGACGAGGCGCAGTTCGTCGCCGACGAGATCGACCGGCTGACGGACGCAGGCGATGCCAAGGCGGGCGATGTCGCCGTCTTCTACCGGACCAACGCCCAATCCCGTGTCTTCGAGGAGATCTTCATCCGTGTCGGCCTGCCCTACAAGGTCGTCGGCGGGGTGCGCTTCTACGAGCGCAAGGAGGTCCGGGACGTCCTCGCCTATCTGCGGGTCCTCGCCAACCCCGAGGACAACGTCCCGCTGCGCCGGATCCTGAACGTCCCCAAGCGCGGTATCGGTGAGCGCGCCGAGGCGATGATCGATGCCCTCGTGCTGCGCGAGAAGATCACCTTCCCCCAGGCGCTGCGGCGCGTGGACGAGGCGTACGGTATGGCCGCCCGTTCGGCCAACGCGGTCAAGCGCTTCAACACGCTGATGGAGGAGCTGCGCACGATCGTGGAGTCGGGCGCGGGTCCGGCCACGGTTCTTGAGGCGGTGCTGGAGCGCACCGGCTATCTCGCCGAGCTTCAGGCGTCCACGGATCCGCAGGACGAGACCCGTATCGAGAACCTCCAGGAGCTTGCGGCGGTCGCTCTCGAGTTCGAACAGGAGCGCGGAGCCGACGGGGGTTCCGGCACGCTCGCCGAGTTCCTGGAGCAGGTCGCACTGGTCGCCGACTCCGATCAGATCCCGGACGAGGACGAAGAGGGCAGCGGAGTCATCACGCTGATGACGCTGCACACGGCGAAGGGCCTGGAGTTCCCGGTCGTGTTCCTCACCGGCATGGAGGACGGGGTTTTCCCGCATATGCGGGCGCTGGGTCAGACCAAGGAGCTGGAGGAGGAGCGGCGCCTGGCGTACGTGGGAATCACCAGAGCTCGTGAGCGGCTCTATCTGACCCGTTCTTCGCTGCGCAGCGCCTGGGGTCAGCCCTCGTACAACCCGCCGTCGCGCTTCCTGGAGGAGATCCCGGACGCGCATCTGGACTGGAAGCGGACGGGGCCGATGTCCGCCCCGGCAGGGCCGGTCTCGGGGATCACTTCGTCGCTCTCCTCGTCGCGGTCGCGTTCCGGCCCTTCGGGCTTCGCGACCCGTCGTGCGGCCGACAAGCCGGTGATCGCGCTGGCGGTAGGCGACCGGGTGACGCATGACCAGTTCGGTCTCGGCACGGTGATGGCGGTGACGGGATCGGGCGCGGACGCCCAGGCGACGATCGACTTCGGCGATGCCAAGCCGAAGCGGTTGCTGCTGCGGTACGCACCGGTCGAGAAGTTGTAGCGGAGGAGTCCCGTGGCGGGGGTGCCGCGGTGGTCGCCGCACCCCCGAAGACGGCGCGGAGTCGGCTTTCCCCCAGTGCGGTGGGATCAGGTCGGGTCGAGCCCGTGGCTGCGCAACCACGACAGCGGGTTTATCGCGTCACCGCCGCCCGGTCGGACCTCGAAGTGCAGGTGCGGTCCGGTGGAGTTGCCCGAGTTGCCGGAGAAGGCGATGACATCACCGGCTTTGACCGATCCGGAACGGATTTTGGTGCTACTGAGATGGCAGTACCAGGTTTCCGTGCCGTCGGCGGCTGTGACGATGGCCATGTTGCCGTAGGCGCTGTTCCACTGGGTGCGCACGGTGCCGTCGGTGGCGGCCTTCACCGGCGTCCCGTAGGAGACGGGGAAGTCGATGCCTGTGTGCATGGACATCCAGTTGACGCCTGCCTGGCCGAAATAGGCGCTGAGCCCGGACTGGCTGACGGGGAGGGCGAACTTGGGGCGCAGCGCCTCACGGCGGGCGGCCTCCGCCTCGCGCTTCTTGCGGTCAGCCTCCTGGCGCGCCTTGAGGTCGATGCGCTCCTGGGTGCGGCTGGCGCGATCGCCGAAGTCGCGGGCGTCCGCGCTGAGTGCGGCGAGCTGGGTGTCGAGCTTGCTGTTGGCCGGGACCGACTGCACCGATGTGGGATCGGCGGCTGTGACCGTGGTCTTGCCGGTGCTCTCCTTGTCTCCGGAGAGTCCGCCCACCGATGCCGCTGCCACGCCGGCGACACCCATGACACACACGGAGGGCACGGCAACGGTGAGCATCGCGGAGCGCTTGGCCGGGGTGCGCCGACGGCCGCGGCTGCCACCGCGGCGGGCGGGCCTGGGCGCGGGGATGGACACCGCCGGGGCGGTCACGGTCCTGGCCGCGGCGACGATCTCGGCCTCGTCGTAGCCCTCGAAGTGCCGGCCGCCCGGGAGATCGTGGTGGCCATCCGGCGACTCGGTGTCCAGGTCGCGGTCGCCGGCGCCCGGCGAGGTCTCGAAGTGTTCGGCACCGGGGTCTTCGGTCCCGGCATCTTCGGTCCCGATGTGCCCGGTTTCGTAGCGGTCCGCCTCGTGGAGGCCGGGTGCGGCCTGGAAGCCGTTCTCGGGGGAGAACTGCTCGGGCAGGGGGGCGTGCTCGGTGTAGTAGCCGGTGTGCTCGGTGTACTCGCCGGGGTGCCCCGTGTACTCGGCGTATTCGGCGTGCTCCGGGTGGCCGGTGGGCGCCGAATACTGGCCGTATTCGGCGTACTGGGTCTGAGTCTGCGTATGCGTCTGGTAGGCGTCGATGCCCTGCTCCGCGCCGAGGCCGACACCGCTGCCCGTGCCCGAGTTCCAGGCGGTCGCGTCGTATGTGCCGGTTTCATGGGACGTGGTGCCGTATCCGCCCGCTGAGGGCCACTGGCCCGTCGCGTCATAGGCGAAGGCGGCCGCTGCGGTCTCGAACTGGCCTGTCTGGTTCCAGACGTTGGTGTCCCACTGGCCGGTGGTGTCGTACTGCTGGTGTTCCTGTCCCTGGGCGGTCGCGTAGCTGTCGTAAGTCGCCGTCGCCGACTGCCACTGCGTCGTGTCGTGCTGCCCCGTGCTGCCGGTATCTCCGGTGGTTCCCGTGGCGTACGCGTAGTCGCCGGGAAGCGAGCCGAAGAGCGGATCGGTGTCGAAGCTGCCGGTGGGGTAGGAGTCGTACCCGGCGTCGGGGTGCTGGTCGTTCACCAACTTCTCTCTCGCCTCGACAGCAGGACCAGGATCCGGAGTCACCCACTCTGGGGACCCGAGGAACGCAGTGGGCGCGACTGTACCCGGCAGTATGCGACGCCGACAATCTTCCGTTGGTTCCGCGCAGGCGGGAAACGGGCATTCGGCCGTCTTTCGGTGGGGACCAGGAAGAGCTTTGGCCTTACGTTCGATGACTGTTCGAAGTCTGTTCAGGTGTCGGGCGTCAGGCGACGGACACGGCTCCGGCCGTCCCCGACCCGGCTTCCGCGCCCGACTCCGATGGCTCAAGTGCCTCCCGGATGCGTGCCGCGACGGTCGGGTGCACGGGGAGGGCGAGGTGGCCGATACCGCTCACACGCACGTTCATCACCCGTAGATCCGGGTGATCGATGCGGGCCGTTTCGAGCGGAACCATCAGTTGGTCCAGGTCGCTCCAGAATCCGACGAAGCGAGTCCGGCAGTCCGGGGCGGGCAGCTTGAGCTCCTCCACCACGTCCGAGCCGGGGCGCATTTGGCGCACCAGGGGGTGAGCGCTCGCGATCGGGACGACGCTGGTCCCGGAATGGGGAGTGCCGAGGGTGACCAGCGTGCGGACCCTGCGGTCGCCACCGAGGCGCTGGACGTAGTAGCGGGCGATCAGGCCGCCGAGGCTGTGCCCGACGATGTCCACCTCGGGACGGCCGGTGCGGGCGCAGATCTCCTCGACATGGCGGCCCAGCAGTTCGGCGGCGCTCCGTATGTCACAGGTCAGCGGCGAGTAGTTGAGCGACTCTATGGAACGTCTTCCGTCGCGGGCCAGATGGCGGCGCAGCAGGACGAAGACGGAACGGTTGTCGATGAAGCCGTGGAGGAGCACGGTCGGCGGAAGCTCGGCCGTCTGCCGGCCGGGCAGGGCGTGCGCGTCCGTCACGGCACATGCCGGTTCGGTCGTGCCGCATCCATCGGGGCGCCCCGGCCTCGGGTGGTCTGGCCGCTCCTGACCGATGCCCGACGGATACAGCACCAGATGCCCGGCCAGGATCGTCAACTCGAGGACGGTGGCGCGGAGCAGCGTGACCGGCAGACGGAAGTGCGGCAAGCGCAAGAGCGGCAGCAACCCCATGGCCGACCTCCCGAATGGCGCACGGGTCGACGGCTCCGTCCCCCGTGGCCCTCGTAGGGAGACCGGCAGACCGCGTCGCGCGAGTCATACGGTGCGCGGTGCGGCTGTATGGCGGTGCGACCGTACGGCGCTGCGGCGATGGCCTGACGGCTCCCTGGCGCTCGCAGACTCCCGGTGCGATCCGGCCCGACGACTGCGGACCGCTCGGTACGGGGTCGGATGCGGCGCGTGGCGAATATGTCCCACGTGTGATTTCCCCCTCCCTGTCCACCGCGAAACGAGCGGTTGCGGGATGCTGTAGATAACGTTCGTTCACCCCCGCCGGGTCCTTCCGGCGTCGGGGTGCGGGGCTCGTGCCAACGGCGGCACAGTCGGGATGTGGAGGCAGTGATGGGTGTGACCGGTCCGATCCGCGTGGTGGTGGCCAAGCCGGGTCTCGACGGCCACGATCGCGGCGCGAAGGTGATCGCGCGGGCGCTGCGCGACGCTGGAATGGAGGTCATCTACACCGGGCTCCACCAGACCCCGGAGCAGATCGTGGACACCGCGATCCAGGAGGACGCCGACGCGATCGGGCTTTCCATCCTCTCCGGCGCGCACAACACGCTCTTCGCCAAGGTGCTGGAGCTGCTGAAGGAGCGAGACGCGGAGGACATCAAGGTCTTCGGTGGCGGAATCATTCCGGAGGAGGACATCCCCCCGCTCAAGGAGAAAGGCGTGGCCGCGATCTTCACCCCGGGTGCCACGACGGCCTCCATCGTGGAATGGGTCAACGCGAACGTCCGGCACCCGGCCGACGCCTGACCTGTGGCAGGCCCACCCCGCAACGCCCCCGGTGCGGTGCCGGACCCTGGCCATCCCGTTTCCGTCCGCCCGTGGACGGTACGGACTCGGAGCCTGCCCGCAGGGCCTGCCCCCGACGCTGGCGGCGCGCCCGACGGGGGCGACGGCCCCGGCGCCCGCGCATACAGCACGTCCCTCCGGGACCCTGTGAACAGCGCCCCGGCCCTGCGGCTACCCCTCCGTTGCCAGCTCGGCGTGCATCACCGCCCGCAGCCGCAGGGTGGAGACCAGTCGCTGGAAGGCCTCCGACCAGTAGCCCCCCGCCCCCGGTGACGAGCCTTCCGCCTCGTCCGGTGTGGCGGTCAGCAGTTCGAGGCGAGCCGCTTCCCCGGGGTCCAGGCAGCGTTCGGCGAGGCCCATCACACCGCTGAAGCTCCAGGGGTAGCTGCCGGCGTCGCGGGCGATGTCGAGCGCGTCCACCACCGCGCGGCCCAGCGGACCAGCCCACGGCACTGTGCAGACACCCAGCAGTTGGAACGCCTCCGACAGCCCGTGCGCGGATATGAACGCCGCGACCCAGTCCGCCCGCTCCCGCTCCGACAGGGCGGCCAGCAGCTTAGCCCGCTCAGCCAGGGACGAGGTGCCGGGGCCGTTCGCCGGTGGTGCGGCTGGTGCGCCGAGCAGTGCGCGGGACCACTCCGGGTCCCGCTGGCGTACTGCCGCTCGGCACCAGCCGGCGTGCAACTCGTCTCCCCAGCCGTCGGCGACGGGCAGTGCCACGATTTCGCCCGGGGCGCGCCCGCCGAGCCGCTGCTGCCAGATCGCCAGCGGGGCGGACTCGACCAACTGTGCCAGCCACCATGATCGTTCACCCCGGCCAGACGGGGGTACCGGCACGACGCCGTCCCGCTGCATCGCGGCATCGCATTCGTGCGGTGCCTCGACGGTGATGGTGGCCGTGCCGTCGGATCTGTCCAGTGCGACGCAGCTGATCACCCGTTCCGCCATCCGCTCGGCGAGAGCCGAGTCGGGTAGGGCCGAGAGCAGCTCGGCTGCCGTGGCTCGTACATTGCGGCTGCGGTCGGAGAGCGCCAGCTCGAGGAAGGGCTCGTCCGAGTCGGACAGTCCCGTGCGCAGTGCGTCGAGGAACATGAGGCGGTCCTCGGCCCGCTCGGTCGACCAGGTCTCGGACAGCAGGGCCAGGGCCGCGGCCGGGTCATGGGCCCGTACGGACGTGAGGACGCCGACGCGTTCGGCGAACAGGCCCTCGTCCCACAGCTTCCGCACACCCGCGATGTCCTCAGGGGCGGGCAGCGCGGCACCTCCCCCGGGACCGCCCGCCGTGGCAGGACCCCATGCCCCGCGCAGGGCGAACTTCCAGTCGCTGTTGAGCCCCGCGAGCCAGAGCCCCCGCGGTCCGGCGAAGCGCAGTGCCGCGGGGCGCAGGTCGGTGCGGGCACGCGCGGCTTCGAGCAGTGCCGGCAGGGCGGAGGCCGGCGCGCGATACCCCTTCTCGTTGGTGGCGGCCAGCCACTGCGGCAGCAGTTCCGTCAGATCGGGCGCGGTGCCGCGGCGGCCTCCGGCTCCTCCGGGCACGGCGCGGTCGGCCAGCAACTGCGCGAGTCGCTGCCGGGCGGGCTGGGGCAGTGGTGGCCGGGTGTCCTGCGGGGCCGGCTGCGGAATCGGGCGTGCGGGAGCCGGCGTGAGTCCGGCCCGCCGCCGCACGGTGTGCACGGCGGCCATGTCCAGCAGAGCCACGGGAGCTTCCACGCCGGGCGACAGGACGGTGGTGGGCGGGGTCCGCCGATCGGTGCCGAGAAGAGCCGATGTGACGAGCTCTTCCCAGTCCGTGGCGCGGGTGGTGCCGGTCATCGGTCCTCCGTGGTGCGTCATGCGGTTCGGGCGTTCGGGCGTCTGGCCGTTCGGACGAGACCGCGTGATGTGGTCGGTCTTCGGACTCGGTCTTCCTGCCGGCGATCGGCGGGAAGCAGCGCGAGGCAGGTGGGACGCGCCCCGAGTCGGCTCGTGCCTTCCCTCCGAAGGCGGAGCCCCGACCGCAGGGCGCTTCCCCGCTCCGGCTCACTCGCCGGTGAGGGCGACCGTCTCGGCGTTTCCGTCCGACCATGCGGCCAGGGGTGTGAAGCCCCGGTGGCCGAGCTCGCCGAAGACCGTGACGGGGCCGCCGCCCGAGAGGGCGGCGAGTCGCCACAACCCGGTGCGGGACAGAACCGGCGCGGCGACCGGCAGCGCGGAGCGGCCGTCGGCGTCGGCCAGTTGCCAGTGGTCGTCTCCGGGTATCGGGACCACCCCGGACAGCGTGCACGGCCAGGAGTCCAGCCAGGGGTCCTCGCTCAGAGCCGCGCCGTAGGCGGCGATCCCCTCCGCCGCGGTGTGCCCCGGAGGCGGCGCCGTGATCGGGGACGGCTGCCCGAACCGCTGCCCGACATCGGCGCGCAACTGCCTGGCTCCCGCATGCGGAGTCAGCTCGGCGTCGATCGTCAGTCCCACCGGAAGGGCCAGTTGCGGCGCCCGCCCGGCCGCTCCATAGGAGAGGAGCAGTGCCGTGCGGCCGGTGCCGCGGCCGTGCAGCCATATCCGACGAGTGGTGATCTTGCCGTCCGAGGTGTCGTACTGCGCGAGCACCAGCCAGTCGTCCCTGACCGCGGGGGCTTCAGGGGGCGAGGTCAGTCCGACCTTGGTCCGCACGGTCGCCGCCAGTGGCTCCGGCAGCCGTGCGCGGTCCAGCCACGCCCGGTCCAGGAGGTGGAGCAGCGCGCACTCCTCGAGCAACCGCACCGGCCAGCCCGGCCCGGAGCCCGGCACCGCACCCAACTCGCGGACCCGTGAAGCGAGTCCGGGAGCCTGGGCGTCGACCATGCGGGCGGCCGTCTCCTCCCACAGCCCGTATCCGGCCTGTTCGGCCTCGGCCAGCCCGCCGCGCAGCACATCGGCCAGCCGCTGCTCCAGTTCCGTCGCCCCGGCGGTGATACGAGCCGCCCGGCGATCGGCCCGCCGTCGTGCCGCCTCCGGGTCGGCCGACTTCGCGGACCGGCCGCCGCTCGCGCCCCCCTCCTCCTTCCGGGCGGCGCGCCCGCGCCGCCCGCAGAGCCACTCGTCGGCCCAGTCGGGCACCTCCCCGTCCGAGACCGCCGCTTCGTCGCCCGACCAGAGCAGCAGCAGTCCCAGCGCGTGCTTGCAAGGGAACTTCCGGCTCGGGCAACTGCACTTGTACGCGGGGCCGGTGGCACCGGCGATGTCGACGATCGTCTGATACGGCCTGCTGCCGCTGCCCTTGCACAGGCCCCAGACGGCTCCGGACGCGCCGCAGCCCGTGCCCGACCACGGGCCGGCAGTGCCGAGTTTGCTTCCCGCCTTGCGTGACGCGACGTCAGGAGACAGTGCGAGCACCTGCTCCGCAGTCCAGCGAACCCCCTGCTGATTCATGGGAACGACGCTACGACCCGCCACTGACAATCGTGCCGACCAGCGCGTTCCCCCGATCCGGCGGTGTGGGCGGCTCGGCGCCCGGGCTCGCGGCAACCCCGCGCGCACACCCCCGACTTCGGCCGCGCTCCAGGGAAGCGGCCCGATTGTCAGTGCCGTGGTGCACCGTGGAATCCACATCCGGTCGAACGATCTGGAGGGGATACATGACCATGCCCGAAAACCGAGCCGAGGCAGACACCGAGGTCCTGCGACCCCATGCCGAAGACGCCTTCGCCGATGAGCTCAAGGCCATTGCCGCGGCAGACGACCGGCCGCGGCCGGCCCACTGGCGGCTGTCGCCGTGGGCCGTGGCCACGTATCTGCTCGGCGGCATCCTGTCCGACGGGACGGTGATCACGCCGAAGTACGTGGGACCGCGCCGGATCGTCGAAGTCGCGGTCACCACGCTCGCCACCGACCGCGCTCTTCTTCTGCTCGGCGTGCCCGGCACGGCCAAGACCTGGGTCTCCGAGCACCTCGCCGCGGCCGTCAGCGGAGATTCCACGCTGCTGGTGCAGGGCACGGCGGGCACTCCGGAGGAGGCCATCCGCTACGGGTGGAACTACGCCCAGTTGCTCGCCCACGGCCCGAGCCGGGACGCCCTGGTGCCCAGCCCGGTGATGCGGGCCATGTCCGAGGGCATGACGGCACGCGTCGAGGAGCTCACCCGCATCCCCGCGGATGTTCAGGACACGCTCATCACCATCCTGTCGGAGAAGACCCTGCCGATTCCCGAGCTGGGCCAGGAAGTGCAGGCGGTCCGCGGATTCAACCTCATCGCCACGGCCAACGACCGGGACCGTGGGGTCAATGATCTGTCGAGCGCGCTGCGCCGCCGGTTCAACACGGTGGTGCTGCCGCTGCCCGCCACCGCGGACGACGAGGTCGACATCGTCTCCCGGCGAGTCGACCAGATAGGGCGCTCGCTCGATCTGCCCGCCGTGCCCGAGGGCGTCGACGAGATCCGCCGGGTCGTCACGGTCTTCCGCGAGCTGCGGGACGGGATGTCCACCGACGGCCGGACCAGGCTCAAGTCCCCCTCGGGAACACTCTCCACGGCCGAGGCGATCTCCGTCGTCACCAACGGCCTCGCGCTGGCCTCCCACTTCGGTGACGGCGTGCTGCGGCCCGGTGATGTGGCGGCGGGCATCCTCGGCGCGGTGGTCCGCGATCCGGCGGCGGACCGTGTCATCTGGCAGGAATATCTGGAGACGGTCGTGCGTGAACGGGACGGCTGGAAGGACTTCTACCGCGCCTGCCGTGAGGTGAGCGCATGACGACAGCCGTCACCACGGCGGGGCACGGCACAGGACCCGCGGCCGTCACCGCTTCCGGAGGGGAGAAGCGGTGGCCGGGGCGTGAGCCCTTGGTGCTGGGGGTACGGCACCACGGCCCGGGTTCGGCGCGGGCCGTGCGGGCGGCACTCGACGCCGCCATGCCTCGTGCGGTGCTGATCGAGGGGCCGCCCGAGGGCGACACCCTGCTGCCGCTCGCCGCCGACCCGGCCATGGTCCCGCCCGTCGCCCTGCTCGCCCACGCCGTGGACGATCCGGGACGTGCGGCCTTCTGGCCCATGGCCGCGTTCTCGCCGGAATGGGTCGCCATCCGCTGGGCCCAAGGACACGACGTGCCGGTCCGGTTCATCGACCTACCCGCCGCCCACTCGCTGGCCGCGGCCGCGGACCCCACCTGGGGCGACGACGAGGACGAGGCGCACCCCGGTGGCGACGACGAGGCGGCGTCGCTGCGGATCGATCCGCTCGCGGTGCTCGCCGAGACCGCCGGATACGACGATCCGGAGCGCTGGTGGGAGGACGTGGTCGAGCACCGCGGCGAGAGCGGTGGGGCCGCCCAGGTCGACCCGCTCGCGTCGTTCGCGGTGGTCGGCGAGGCCATGGCCGCTCTGCGTGAGGAGTACGGGCACGGTGGGCGGGACCGTGACCTGGTGCGTGAGGCGTATATGCGGGTCCAGCTGCGCGCGACACGCAGGGAGTTCGGCCATGAGGTCGCCGTCGTCTGCGGCGCCTGGCACGTCCCCGCGCTCACCGCGAAGTCCACGGTCACCGCGGACCGTGCCCTGCTGAAGGGCCTGCCCAAGGTCAGGACCGAGACCACCTGGGTGCCCTGGACCCACCGCAGGCTCGCCCGGCGCACGGGCTACGGAGCGGGAATCGACTCGCCAGGCTGGTACGCGCACCTGTTCGGCGCGACCGACCGTCCCGTCGAGCGCTGGATGACCAAGGTCGCCGGACTGCTCAGGGACGAGGACCGGTTCGTCTCGTCGGCGCATGTCATCGAGGCCGTACGGCTCGCCGGGACACTGGCCGCGATGCGCGGCCGTCCGCTCGCCGGTCTGGGCGAGACGACCGACGCCGTACGCGCGGTGATGTGCGAGGGCTCCGATGTGCCGTTGGAGCTCGTCCGCGACCGGCTGGTCATCGGCGATGTGCTGGGAGAGGTGCCCGACTCCGCGCCGGCCGTCCCGCTCCAGCGCGACCTGGCCCGGCTCCAGCGCGGTCTGCGGCTTAAACCGGAGCTGCTGGAAAGGGAGTTGGAGCTCGATCTGCGCAAGCAGACCGACGCCGCTCGCAGCAGGCTGCTGCACCGGCTGCGGCTGCTGGGTGTCGACTGGGGTGCCCCGGCGGCCGGCCGGGGCTCCTCCGGCACCTTTCGGGAGACCTGGCGGCTGCGCTGGGAACCCGAGCTGTTCGTCAAGGTCGCCGAGGCGGGGGTCTGGGGCACCACGGTGCTCGGCGCGGCCACCGCGCGAGCCGAGTCGGATGCCGCGTCGGCGACCGCGCTCGCCGACGTGACCACCCTGGCCGAGCGCTGTCTGCTGGCCGAACTACCGGACGCCCTTCCGGTGGTGATGAAGGCGCTCGCCGACCGGGCGGCTCTGGACGCCGATGTAGGCCACCTCGCCCAGGCTCTCCCCGCGCTCGCCCGCTCCCTGCGCTACGGGGACGTGCGGGCCACCGGTACGGCGGCACTCGGGGAAGTGGCGACCGGGCTCGCCGAGCGGATCTGTGTGGGCCTGCCGCCTGCGTGTACGGGACTCGACACGGATGGCGCCGTCGAGATGCGCGGCCACCTCGACGGCGTGCACACCGCTATCGGTTTGCTGGCCGGCAGCGATGAGCTGAGCGCGCGCTGGACGGAGGTGCTGCGCAAGCTGGCGGTGCGCGACAGCGTGCCCGGGGTGATACGAGGGCGCGCGGCACGGCTCCTGCTGGACGAAGGCCGCCTCGACGAGGACGAGGCGGCCCGGTTGATGAGCCTCGCGCTCTCACCCGGTACCCCGCCCGCCGACGCCGCCGCCTGGATCGAGGGCTTCGTCGGCGGTACGGCGGGCGGGGGGATGCTGCTGGTCCATGACGAGCGGCTGCTCGGACTGGTCGACGCCTGGCTGACGTCCGTGCCCCCGGACGCGTTCACGGACGTACTGCCGCTGCTGCGGCGTACGTTCTCGGCGTATGAACCCGGTGTCCGGCGCACCCTCGGGGAGCTGGTGCGCCGCGGCCCGGCGGCTTCGGGCACGGTGCCCGCCGCGGGGGAGCCCGGAGCGCCTGGTTTCGGCGCCGGAATCGACGAGGCACGAGCCGATGCCGTGCTGCCCGTACTGAGACTGATCCTGGAGGGGGACCGCGTATGACCGCGGCAGCGGCCGATGCCATGCAGACCGGTGACGAGCGCCTCAGGCGCTGGCGTCTGGTGCTCGGCGGCGGGGTGGCCGACGGCACCGGCTGCGCCCTGGCCGGTACGGACGTCGGCATGGACGCGGCACTGGGCGCCCTCTACGGCAAGGGGAACAGCCAGGAGCGCGGCACCGGAAAGCGCTCGGCCGGCCTTGAGGGATCGGCACCCAATGTGGCGCGCTGGCTCGGGGACATCCGTACGTACTTCCCGAGCTCCGTCGTCCAGGTCATGCAGCGCGACGCGATCGACCGGCTCGGCCTCAGCACCCTGCTGCTGGAACCGGAGATGCTGGAGGCGGTCGAGGCCGACGTACACCTGGTCGGCACGCTGCTCTCCCTGAACAAGGCCATGCCCGAGACGACCAGGGAGACCGCCAGGGCCGTGGTGCGCAAGGTCGTGGACGACCTGGAGAAGCGGCTGGCCACGCGCACCCGCGCGACCCTCACCGGAGCGCTGGACCGCAGCGCCCGCGTCAACCGGCCGCGCCACCGGGACATCGACTGGGGCCGCACGATACGGGCGAACCTCAAGAACTACCTCCCGGAGCACCGCACGGTCATCCCCGACCGACTCATCGGTTACGGTCGCGCGGCGCAGTCCGTGAAGAAGGACGTCGTGCTCTGCATCGACCAGTCCGGCTCCATGGCGGCATCGGTGGTGTACGCATCGGTGTTCGGCGCCGTGCTCGCGTCGATGCGTTCGATCGCGACCCGGCTGGTGGTCTTCGACACGGCTGTCGTGGATCTGACGGACCAGCTGGACGACCCGGTCGATGTGCTGTTCGGCACCCAGCTCGGTGGCGGCACCGACATCAACCGCGCGCTGGCCTACTGCCAGTCGCAGATCACCCGCCCCGCGGACACCGTCGTCGTCCTCATCAGCGACCTCTACGAGGGCGGCATACGCGACGAGATGCTGAAGCGGGTGGCGGCGATGAAGGCGTCCGGAGTGCAGTTCGTCGCCCTGCTTGCACTCTCCGACGAAGGCGCTCCGGCGTACGACAGGGAGCACGCGGCGGCGCTGGCCGCACTGGGAGCGCCTGCCTTTGCCTGCACCCCCGACCTCTTCCCAGAGATCATGGCTGCCGCGATAGAAAAGCGGCCCCTGCCCATACCGGACATGGCGACCCATCAGTAACAAGGGACTTGCGTGACCCCCGCAGTCCCATGCGAGCATCGTCCCGTTGCCATCGGAGGGCCACCCTCCGCTACCGGGGAGGGCTTGACCCGTTTTGTTGTCCACCGCTGCGCTGCCCGCAGCCGCCGCGCGCCCTGTGCGTGAGGTGGCACGGCGCTATGCGGTGTGCGCTGTGCGGGTGTTGCTGCTCGTCGCCGGGCTGACGGTGCTGGGGCTGGCCCTTGGCACCGAGGCGCAGGCGGCGGAACGGCCCGGTGCGGAGAAGCTGCTGGAGCGCGTGGTCGCGAACGAACCGATGGACAGGGCCGATGACACCGGCCTGGAGGCCTCCCGGCCGGACGGCACAGAGTTGGACGGCGGTGGGCTGGACGGTACGTCGATGGCGAGGCAGGAGACACCGCGGCAGCCGGTGGACCTTGAGTCGTCGGTGGGTTCGGAGCCGTCGGCGGATTCGGTGGAGCCGTCGCGGTCGACGGCCGGACGTGACGGGGCCGCGGTGGCGACCCGGGCCGGAGCGGCGGCTGTCGGGACGGCGGTCAAGCGGGCCGTCACGCCTGTTGCCCTGCGGGTGGTCGAGCCGGTCGCGGAGGCCGAGCCCTTCCGTGAGGCCGTCACCACGACCACCCGTACAGCCGGTCGGCTCATGGCCGGGCGGACGTGCCCGGTGGCCGTCGGGGACGGGCTTGGCGGGGGGCAGTTCGTGCCCGTCGCCGTGACCGTCCCGGTGGCGACCGTTGTTCCGGTGCCGGGGCGCAGTCCGGTTTCCGCAGGGTCCGCGGCGGAGGGTCAGCTCGTCGCACCCGCACCCGCACCCGCACCCGAGTTCTCGGACATGGCCCCGCGAACCGCCCCGCCGGGCCCTCCTGCGCAGTACCTCGCCGACGCCTTTCTCGGGCGCGGCGGGAGCCTTCCGACGGCGCCCGGTCGCGCACCGGGCGCACCCGGAGGGCCGGGTGGAAGCGCCGTACTCCAGGTCGCCGGTGACGGTCACCCGCACCGCTCGGGTGACCCTCAGGGCGCATGGTTCTCACGTGGTGCGGCGTTCGTCCTCATGCGTGGATCCAGGCAGCCGGCCGATGGCGCCGGGCTGCGTGAGTGCCACCGCGACATCCTCGAATTCCCCGGATAGGGCAGGCCTTTCCCCCGCCTGAGACCTGCCGCGCGGGGGCGGAGCAGGTCTGCCCGACCCTCGGATCCGAAGGAAACACCCGATATGAACAAGAACATCCGCCGTTCCATCGCCGTCGCGGCCGGTGCCGCCGGTATGTGGGCCGTCGGCACCGCCGCAGCCGCTGCGGACGAGCTGTCCTCGCCGTCCCTCTCCACCCCGGACCAGGCCGCCGACCTGGCCCAGGACAAGTCCGCGGACATCCGGGACCTCGCGGAGGCCGCAGACGTCGACCGCTCGCGGGCCGTGTCCGCGGCCACCGGTACGGCGCGGGACGCTGCCGCGTCCAAGCCCGTGGCGTCGGCGCCCGCGGCTTCGGCGGTGTCGGCCGCGGACCGGGCACGGGACCGGGCACGTGGCGAAGTCCGTCAGCGCATCGAAGCCACGGCCGAGTCGACGTCGATCGACACCGAGATCGACTACCTGTTCGGTCCGCTGTCCGCGTTCGTCTCGGAGTTCGAGCAGGCGCCGGCGCACGCCCACTCCGCGATCGATGCGGCCGGCCCTGCCGTGGACGAGACGGCGCAGGACGCCCTGCCTCCGATAGCGGGCCGGGCCGTGGCCAGTGTCGCCCCGGTCGCCGGTCAGGCAGTCGGTGACGCCGGTGGTCTCGCCACGGGCGTCACCGCAGACGTGCCGCTCTTCGCGCGCGGGGTCGTCGCCGAGGTGGGGCCGTTCGCCGGTGGGGTGACCGGGTCGGTCGCACCGCTTGTCGGAACCGTCGCCGATCAGGTCAGGCCCGTCGCCCACGGTGTGGGTGATTCGACCGGCTCCTTCGCCGGCGGGGTGGCCGGTGAGTCGCGGCCATTCGCCCAGGACCTGACCGACACGGCCGTCGCCACGCCTGTCGTGTCCCACGCGGTCTCCGGCGCCCAGGACGCTGTCACGGCCACTACCCCGAGTTACGCCGACAGTGCCACCCGGCACGTCACCGAGCATGTGATCCACGTGCGCTGAGTCAGCCCCCGCTGACCTGCGCCGGGCGATTCGGCGGTTCCCCGCTCTGCGGCTTCACGGGCGGCCTCCATTGGGGTGGGGGCCGCCCGCTGCGTACGCTGCCTGTGACCGGTATCACCGCCGCTCTGTGATCTGCGATTTAGGGACCCAAGGCCCTCGGGGATACGCTGCGAGACGGACATGCCGCGTGCCCGGCCACCGTGTACGCCTCCCTAGTGACAGCGCAGTCACGTTGCCCTTCGCGGCACGCCCACGCAGACAACGAACCGCGAATCACAACTGCGACGATTAGAAGCAAAGGGACGGACGCGCGTGGACCTGTTCGAGTACCAGGCGAGGGACCTCTTCGCCAAGCACGGTGTACCGGTGCTGGCCGGTGAAGTCATCGACACGCCTGAGGCGGCGCGCGAGGCGACCGAGCGAATGGGCGGCCGTTCGGTCGTCAAGGCACAGGTGAAGGTGGGCGGCCGCGGCAAGGCCGGTGGCGTCAAGCTGGCCGGCACGCCGGACGAGGCCGTCGCCCGCGCCACGGACATCCTCGGTATGGACATCAAGGGCCACACGGTCCACAAGGTGATGATCGCCGAGACGGCTCCCGAGATCGCCGACGAGTACTACGTCTCGTACCTCCTCGACCGCACCAACCGCACCTTCCTGGCCATGGCCTCGGTCGCGGGTGGCATGGACATCGAGGAAGTCGCGGCGACGACCCCCGAGAAGCTCGCCAAGATCCCGGTCGACGCCAACGACGGCGTGGACCGGGACAAGGCCCGCGAGATCGTGGAAGCCGCCAAGTTCCCGGCCGAGGTGGCCGAGCAGGTCGCCGAGATCCTCGTGACGCTGTGGAAGACCTTCATCGCGGAGGACGCCCTCCTCGTCGAGGTCAACCCTCTGGCCAAGCTCGCCGACGGCCGTGTCCTCGCCCTCGACGGGAAGGTGTCCCTGGACGCCAACGCCGAGTTCCGGCACCCCGAGCACGCCGAGCTGGAGGACAAGGCCGCGGCCAACCCGCTCGAGGCCGCCGCCAAGGCCAAGGGCCTCAACTACGTCAAGCTCGACGGTGAGGTCGGCATCATCGGCAACGGCGCGGGTCTGGTCATGTCGACCCTTGACGTCGTCGCGTACGCCGGTGAGAACCACAGCGGTGTGAAGCCCGCCAACTTCCTCGACATCGGTGGTGGCGCCTCCGCCGAGGTCATGGCCAACGGCCTGGAGATCATTCTCGGCGACCCGGACGTCAAGTCCGTCTTCGTCAATGTCTTCGGCGGCATCACCGCCTGCGACGCGGTCGCCAACGGCATCGTGCAGGCCCTGGAGCTCCTCGAGTCCAAGGGCGAGGCCGTCACGAAGCCGCTGGTCGTGCGGCTCGACGGCAACAATGCGGAGCTGGGTCGCCAGATCCTGGACGACCGCAACCACCCGCTCGTGCAGCGTGTGGACACCATGGACGGCGCGGCCGACAAGGCCGCCGAGCTGGCTGCTGCCAAGTAACAAGGGACGAGGTCACAGACTCACCATGGCTATCTTCCTCACCAAGGAATCCAAGGTCATCGTCCAGGGCATGACCGGCTCCGAGGGCCAGAAGCACACCAAGCGCATGCTGGCTTCCGGCACCAACATTGTCGGTGGCGTGAACCCGCGCAAGGCGGGCACCACGGTCGACTTCGATGGCACCGAGGTCCCCGTCTTCGGCTCCGTCGCCGAGGCCGTCGAGAAGACCGGCGCCGACGTGACGGTCATCTTCGTCCCGGAGAAGTTCACCAAGGACGCGGTCATCGAGGCGATCGACGCCGAGATCGGCCTCGCGGTCGTCATCACCGAGGGCGTCGCGGTGCACGACACCGCCCAGTTCTGGGCGCACGCGGGCGCCAAGGGCAACAAGACCCGCATCATCGGCCCGAACTGCCCGGGTCTGATCACCCCCGGTCAGTCGAACGCCGGCATCATCCCGGCCGACATCACCAAGCCCGGACGCATCGGCCTTGTGTCCAAGTCCGGCACGCTGACCTACCAGATGATGTACGAGCTGCGTGACATCGGCTTCAGCTCCTGCGTCGGCATCGGCGGTGACCCGATCATCGGCACCACCCACATCGACGCCCTGGCCGCCTTCGAGGCCGACCCCGACACGGACCTGATCGTGATGATCGGCGAGATCGGTGGCGACGCCGAGGAGCGTGCGGCCGACTTCATCAAGGCGAACGTCACCAAGCCGGTCGTCGGCTACGTCGCGGGCTTCACCGCCCCCGAGGGCAAGACCATGGGCCACGCGGGTGCCATCGTCTCCGGCTCCTCCGGCACCGCACAGGCGAAGAAGGAGGCCCTGGAGGCCGCCGGCGTGAAGGTCGGCAAGACGCCGACCGAGACGGCCAAGCTGGCGCGCGAGATCCTCGCGGGCTGAGCCTCGTCCGACCGAGGCCGGCAGGCCCCAGCGGCCCAGGACAGGAAGGGGCCCGCGCTCCGGGAGACCGGGCGCGGGCCCCTTTACGCGTTCCCGGGCCTTGGTCGTCCCGCGTCCCCTCGCGTCGAGGTCGATCAACCGATACACGGGGTGAGCCGCCCCGGTCCGTTCAGCGGATGGTCCCGGAGCAGCTGACGCAGTTCGGTGCTGTCCGGAGTCTCCGCCATCGGCCCCGGGTTCGACGGCACCCCGCCGACCGAGTGGCCCGGGCTCCCGGTGGCCTCGCGGACACCGCTGAAGATCATGCTCAGCAACGAGGCCCCTAGTATGGCGGCGGCGAGTCCGTACGAGGCGCGGGTCCAGAACTGCGTGCGCTTCTCGCTGCACGCCCGCATCTCACTCGCGGGTGCGAACTCGGGTGCGGGCAGGGCCGCTGCGAGTCCGGCCAGTCCTTCGTGCAGCGCGTCCGGCTCCCGCAGCTCGGGAACACGCTCGGCGACGGCCGCGCGCGCGTTCAGCAGCCGGGTGGCGGCAGCCGGGGTGCTCGCCTCCGTCTCCGCGGCGGTCTCGGGAAGGTCGAGCCCGAGCCCGTCGTACAGCAGCAGGGCGCGACGGTACGAGGGCGGCAGCGAGAGCAGGGCGTCGCGGAGCGTCCGGCTGGCCGACGGGCCGGTGCGTGCCGGGCTCTCCGGGCCTTCGGGGCGGTCGGGCTCCGTGCGGTGGCCGCGGCGGAGCCGGTGCCAGGGCGACATCGCGTACTCGTACGCTGCTACCCGCAACCAACCTGCAGGATCGGGGTCGACGGCCACTTCGGGCCAGCGTTGCCACGCTCGGTGAAAGGCGTTCTCGACCGCCTCCAGGGAGAATTCCCGGTTGCCGGTGAGCAGATAGGTCTGTCGTACCAGGCAGGAGATCGTGCGTCTGTACAGCAGGTCGAATGCTTGCTCGGAGGTCCTGGGTGCGGGTTCCCCCACGGGGTGCGGCGAGGGGTGCAGCAGCTCGGCGGCGAGCTGGGCCAGGTGAGGGTGGACGCGGTCCTCGACCGCGTGGGTGCTCGCCGCGGATATGGAAGTGGTCTCGGACGCGGTGGCACGCCCAGGTGTCGGCTCGTGGTCCCGCGCGGCCTCCCCGGGCTCCGCCTCACTCGCCGCCGCTGCCGGTGGCTCCGTGCCGACCTTCGGCAGCACCAGGGTGTCATCGGTGCGGTCGTCCTGGTCCCGGGTGGCCTCCGCCCAGCCGGCTTCCCGCTCCGCCTGGGCGACGGGCGTGTCCTTCGCCGCCAGCTCCGCCTGATACGAGGCGAGCAGCCTGGCGTAGGCCACGCGTTTGCGTCCGCGCGGGCTGATCCGACCGGTTTCCCAGGAGCGGACCGTCGCCCGGGTGACTCCGACGGCCTGTGCGAGCTGCTCCTCGCTGAGGGACTTGGACTCGCGCAGTCGGCGTCGCTCTTTGGGAGGCGGCAGTTTGGCGGCGTGCTTGGTGTGCGTGGCGGGTTCGCCGGTCCTGGGTGGCGGCTTGGGACCCTCGGCCGCTTCGGCGTTCTCGCCCTGCTCGCCCTGCTCGTGCTGCTCGCCCTGCTCGTGCTGCTCACCCTTCTCGCGCTTCTCGGCGTTCTCACGGTTCTCGGCGGGGTCCGGGGTGCTTCGCCTCATGGAGGCTCCATGGGGGTCGGTGACGGTGCCGTTACGAACGGTACATAAAAGTATCTTCTGCGACACCACGGCTATTTGCTCGTTACCCGGATCAATCGGGCCATCTTGGCAGCATGGCCGAGTGACCCAGATGACTGACCGCAGCCCCGCGGAAGCGGTGGCCGTACAGGGTGCCCGGCCGCCCGCCGTCCTGCTCACGGCAGCCGTGCTGCGAGGTGTGATGGCGGCCGGGCTCGGCTTCGGCGCGCTGGCGGTCCCGGTGACCCTGATGTGGATCAGCTCGCCCTATCCGGACAGCGGACCGCGTGGAGCGCTGCATGTGGCCTCCGGGTTGTGGCTGCTGGCGCATGGCGCGGAACTCGTCCGAGCGGACACTCTTTCGGGCGCCCCCGCGCCCGTCGGGGTCGTACCGCTGCTCCTGGTGGTGCTGCCCGTGTGGGCGGCGCACCGCGCGGTGCGTGACACGCTCGAATCGGGGGCAGGCGCCCGAGGCGCGGTGGGGCTGGTGCTGGCCGGGGTGACCTGCGGATATCTGACGATCGCCGCGGTTGTGGCGGTGCACTCCACTGGTGGCGCCCTCGCAGCCGAACCGCTCAGCACTGCGGTGCACCTGCCCGCCGTGACCACCCTGTCGGCGGCGGCAGGTGCCTGGACGGCCTGCGGGCGACCGCTCGGACCACTCCCCGATTGGGTGCCCGAGGCCCTGTGCACCCCCCGCGTACGCATCCGGTGCGTCGTCGCGCTGCGTGCGGCGGGTGCGGCGACCGCGACCCTGGCGGGCGGTGGTGCCCTGTTGCTCGGGGTGTCCCTGGCGTGGCACAGGCAGTCGGCGGGGGAGTCCCTCGTATGGCTCGCGGCGGACTGGCCCGGGCGCATCGCGGTGGTGGTGCTGGCCCTGACCCTCGTGCCGAACGCCGCCGTGTGGGGGGCCGCGTTCGCTCTCGGTCCCGGCTTTGCGCTCGGCACAGGCGGCGCGGCGGGGCCGCTCGCCGTCACGGGAGACCCCGGGCAGCTCCACTTCCCGCTGCTCGCGGCGATGCCGGCGCACGGCCTTGAGGCGCCGCTGATGGCGGCGTGTGCCGCCGTGCCCGTGGCGGCGGGCGGTGTCATCGCCCGGTGTGCGAGCCGTGCGGCGTACGCCGGGCGCGCGGTGGACGGCGGCAACCGGGGTGACGGTAAGGACGGCTCCTGGGGACGCCGTGAGACAGCCCGCGTCGCCCTGCTCTCCGCCGCGCTGTGTGCGGCGCTCATGGCGCTGCTGGCGGCTTGGGCCGGCGGCCCGCTGGGGACAGGGAGGCTGGCCGCCTTCGGTCCGGTCTGGTGGCTCACCGGCGCGGCGGCGTTCGTCTGGACGGCGGCGGTCGGCGTCCCGGCTGCGGTCGGTGCGCACACCTGGCGCATGCGCCGCGAGTCCCGCGGCGACGGGCCGGTGGCTTCGCTCCGCGAGGTCTGCTCGTCGGTGTCGAAGCGGGCGGCGCTGAAGCTCGCGGCTCTGGAGCGGAGCACGGGGGGCGGGACCGGCCCGGAGCTGCCTGCCGCCGGTGCGGAGCCGGTGCCGGGGGCTGGGGTGGGTGCCGGACCGGGGGCTCCGGAGCAGGACGGTTCCGACTCGGAAGCCGTATCCGTATCCGTGTCGGGTTCCGTGTCGGGTTCCGCATCCGCACCCGACTGTGCGGGCGCCGACACGCATACGGAACCCGATACGGAGACGGAACCCGGCGTGGATGCAGCCGCGGGCTGCCCGCATCCCGAAGGGGGTGGGGGCGCGGGTGCGGAGACGGGCTCGGCTCCGGCGGCCCAGAGCCCCAGGCCGGACCCTGATGCCGCCCCTGGGGTCCGGCATGACCGGCCCTGACTACTCCTGGACGCCGATCACCTTGCGCAGTGAATCGGGCAGCAGCTCGTTGCACGCGAGCTGGCCCGACTTGGTGAGGGCGTCGTCCCGGCAGGTGTAGAAGTCCTTGTAGACGAGCTGCATCGTGAAGGTCGTGGCCACCATCAGGAGCGCGACTACCGCCATGACCATGCCGCTGACCGCGGCTGTCACCTGGGGTCTACCCCCACCCGCCTGAGCGCCCGCACCGCCGGCCGCCGCCCCCGAGCCGCCGGCCACGCTCGCTGCGTTCGCCGCCGAGGCCTCGCGGCGCGACTTGGCGCGCAGTGAGCTACCGCCCCAGTACAGCGCCAGCACGCCGAGCAGCAGGGCGATCTCCGCGAGGTCGAAGAGCACGAAGAAGAACGCCCACATGCCCGCGAGCAGGGCGTAACGGGCTCGTCGTTGCGCCGGGTCCGTCGGATCCCAGCGCATACCGCTCCCCGGGCCGCCGCCCTCGGGCCCGCCCTGCCCGCCGGGCCTGCCGCCGAAGCCGCCGCCCGATGAGCGTCCCGGCTGGCGGCTGCTCCACTGGCCGCCGCTCCAGCCCGACGACGAACCCCTGCCGCCTTGGCTGCCGTCGCCCTCGTCGGTGCCGTCTCCCTCGCCCCCGGCTCCCTGCCGCGGCTGCCACGGCCGGTCGGGCGAGCCCTCGGGGGGCGGGGCGAAGGGGTTGCTGTCGTCTCGGGACTCCTCCGTGGGTTCCGCGGACTGGCGATCACGCAGCAGCGTGGACCCCAGCATCAGGGAGCGCTGCTCGCGAGCGAGCGGGAAGCGGAGAGCCATGCGGCGGCTTCGGTCCGGCGTGGACGGCATGTGACGAGTGTCTTCCCCTCTGGCTACTGCTGAGTACCGCCGGGTCTCCGGCTGTGCTCGAGCACTTCCGTCCGCGGAAGTGCCCTGCCCCAGACGCTACCTCCCGGCCACGCCCCCGTCCCGTGGGGGCCGCTTGGTGTGCCGGTATCGTTGCTGACGGTCGACGGCTTCGTAGAGTTCCCCGTATCACCGGACTCGTTTTGTTCGTATGACCATACAAACGCAATCACGCCCGCTGTACCGCAACGCGAAAAGAGTCCCCGTGGCCGTCGCCCGCCTCGTCGTCCTGGTCTCCGGATCCGGCACCAACCTCCAGGCGCTGCTCGACGCCATCCACGCCTATCCCGGGGGGCCCGCAGGCTTCGGCGCCGAGATCGTCGCCGTCGGCGCCGACCGCGACGGGATCGCCGGTCTCGAGCGCGCCGAGCGCGCCGGGCTCCCCACCTTCGTGTGCAGGGTCAAGGACCACGCCACCCGCGAGGAGTGGGACCGCGCGCTGACCGAGGCGACCGCTGCCCACGAGCCGGACCTCGTGGTGTCCGCGGGCTTCATGAAGATCGTCGGCGAGGCCTTCCTCGCCCGTTTCGGCGGCCGGTTCGTGAACACGCACCCCGCCCTGTTGCCCAGCTTTCCCGGGGCTCACGGCGTCCGCGACGCGCTCGCGTACGGCGTCAGGGTCACCGGATGCACCGTCCACTTCGTCGACGACGGCGTCGACACCGGTCCGATCATCGCGCAGGGCGTGGTGCACGTACGGGACGAGGACGATGAAGCCGCTCTTCATGAGCGCATCAAGGAAGTCGAGCGTCAGCTGCTCGTCGATGTCGTGGGGCGTCTGGCCCGCAACGGCTACCGCATTGAGGGACGAAAGGTAGTTATCCCGTGACCGCCGAAACCATGAAGCGGCCCATCCGGCGCGCGCTGGTCAGCGTCTACGACAAGTCCGGCCTGGAGGAGCTCGCCCGCGGGCTGCACGAGGCCGGGGTGGAGCTGGTCTCCACCGGATCGACCGCGGGCCGCATCGCCGCCGCCGGTGTCCCGGTCACCAAGGTGGAGGAGCTCACCGGATTCCCCGAGTGCCTCGACGGCCGGGTAAAGACACTGCACCCGCGCGTGCACGCCGGGATCCTCGCCGATCTGCGCCTCGACGCGCACCGTGAGCAGCTCGCGGAGCTTGGCGTCGAACCGTTCGACCTCGTCGTGGTGAATCTCTACCCCTTCCGCGAGACCGTGGCCTCGGGTGCGAGCCCCGATGAGTGCGTCGAGCAGATCGACATCGGCGGCCCTTCGATGGTCCGCGCCGCCGCCAAGAACCACCCTTCCGTTGCGGTCGTCACCAGCCCCGCGCGTTACGCCGACGTACTGACCGCCGTCGCCGCCGGCGGCTTCGACCTGACCGCCCGCAAGCGCCTCGCCGCCGAAGCGTTCCAGCACACGGCCGCTTACGACGTGGCCGTGGCGTCCTGGTTCGCGTCCTCGTACGCCACAGCCGAGGACAGCGGCTTCCCTGACTTCATCGGCGCCACCTACCGGCGTTCCAACGTGCTGCGCTACGGCGAGAACCCCCACCAGGACGCCGCGCTGTACGTCACCGAGGCGGGTGGCGGGCTCGCGCAGGCCGAGCAACTGCACGGCAAGGAGATGTCGTTCAACAACTACACGGACACGGAGGCCGCGCGGCGCGCCGCGTACGACCACACCGAGCCGTGCGTGGCCATCATCAAGCACGCCAATCCCTGCGGTATCGCGATCGGCGCCGATGTCGCCGAAGCGCACCGCAAGGCGCATGCCTGCGACCCGCTGTCGGCGTTCGGCGGGGTGATCGCTGTCAACCGCCCGGTCTCCGTGGCGATGGCCGAGCAGGTCGCCGAGATCTTCACCGAGGTCATCGTGGCCCCCGGCTACGAGGACGGTGCGGTCGAGGTCCTCGCCCGCAAGAAGAACATCCGCGTGCTGCGCTGCCCCGCTGCCCCCGCGGCACCGGTCGAGGTCAAGCCGGTCGACGGTGGCGCCCTGCTGCAGGTGACCGACCGGCTCCAGGCGGACGGCGACGACCCGGCGAACTGGACGCTGGCCACCGGCGACGCGTTGGACTCTGCTCAGCTGGCGGAACTCGCCTTCGCCTGGCGCGCCTGCCGCGCGGTGAAGTCCAACGCGATCCTGCTCGCCAAGGACGGTGCTTCGGTGGGCGTGGGCATGGGCCAGGTCAACCGTGTCGACTCCGCGAAACTGGCGGTGGAGCGTGCGGGTGAGGAGCGCGCGGCCGGCTCCTACGCCGCGTCGGACGCGTTCTTCCCCTTCCCGGACGGTCTGGAGATCCTGACCGCGGCGGGCGTCAGAGCCGTGGTACAGCCGGGCGGTTCGGTGCGGGACGAGCAGGTCGTCGAGGCCGCGAAGAACGCGGGCGTGACCATGTACTTCACAGGGACGCGTCACTTCTTCCACTGACCGGTGGACACCGAAAGGCCGTAGCCCCTGGAATTCGCCGGATGGCGGGGCTACGGCCTTCATCGCCGCGTCGGGTGGTGACGCGGCGCGGGTGTTACTTCTTGACGACCAGGGTGCCGGCGGCGCGGTCGTGCCAGCCCTGGACCTTGCCCGAGTTGTCGAAGAAGGGGGACAGGTAGACCAGCAGCTGGCCGATACCGCAGAGCAGCGCACCGGCCATCGGGATGATCCATCGGATGAAGCCGCCGCCGACGCCCGGGACCTGACCCGTGTTCTCCTTCACGACCTTCAGCCCGAGGGCCATCTTGCCGACGGTGCCGCCGAAGAACGCGACCATCAGCCACTCGTAGAGCAGCCCGACGAGGGCGAAGATCATGATGAAGCCGAACATCGCGGCGAACACGCCGCCGGCGGCCTCGGAGGCGTCGTTCATGCAGGTCTCGTAAGCAGGGGTCAGCGGATCGAGCTTGCTGCACTCCTGGAGGTCGTTCGCCGCGCTGCTGGCGCCCGCGAGGCCGATCGCGCTGAGGATGAAGTAGACGACTGTGTAAATGACGCCGTCGATCAGTCGGGCGCCGAGTCGGCGTCCCATCGTGGCGATCTCGACGGTGCCCAGCGCCGGGATGTTGATGTAGCCGTTGTTCGCCTGGATCGTGCCGGGGGCCTGCGGAGCCTGCGGGTACTGCCCAGGCTGCTGCGGGTAGCCGTAGCCCTGCTGGGGGATGCCCTGCGGCGCCTGCTGCGGGTAACCGTACCCGGGCTGGCCCTGAGGCGGCTGCTGGGGCTGCTGCCCGTAGGGGTTGTTCGGGTCGCCGAAGCTCATGGCGAGGATTCCTCCGTTGGATTGCGGGGACGGCGCGGTCCTGACGGAGGAGAGTCACGAAAACTAGCGGTTTGCCCCCCGACACTGCGCCAGGACATCGTGGTCGAATGACCGGTTTTTTGTCCAGCCGATAAGAGTATGTGTTGCATAAGTGCAATCTCGTGTCGCCGGGTGGTGACCCGAATTGGAACAGGACAGGGGTCATCCGCGAGGATGGGCTCATGACCGCCCAGATTCTCGATGGCAAGGCCGCTGCAGCCGCTATCAAGTCCGATCTGACCGCCCGCGTGGCGGCGCTCAAGGCTGCGGGCGTCACGCCCGGCCTGGGAACGCTGCTCGTCGGTGAGGACGTCGGCAGCCAGAAGTACGTGGCTGGAAAGCACCGTGACTGCGCGCAGGTGGGCATCGCGTCCATCCAGCGCGAACTGCCCGCCACCGCCTCGCAGGAGGAGATCGAGGCGGTCGTCCGGGAGCTCAACGACAACCCCGAGTGCACGGGCTACATCGTGCAGTTGCCGCTGCCCAAGGGCATCGACACCAATCGTGTGCTGGAGTTGATGGACCCGGCCAAGGACGCGGACGGGCTGCACCCCATGAACCTGGGGCGCCTGGTGCTCAACGAGAAGGCGCCGCTGCCCTGCACCCCGGCGGGCATCATTACGCTGCTGCGCCGTCACGGCGTGGAGATCAACGGTGCGCATGTCGTGGTCGTGGGGCGTGGGGTCACCATCGGGCGACCGATGCCGCTGCTGCTGACTCGCAAGTCCGAGAACGCGACGGTGACGCAGTGCCACACCGGCACCCGCGACCTGTCCGCCCAGATTCGGCAGGCCGACATCATCGTCGCCGCCGCGGGTGTGCCGCACCTGGTGAAGCCGGAAGACGTGAAGCCGGGCGCCGCTGTGCTCGACGTGGGTGTCAGCCGCGACGAGAGCGGGAAGATCGTCGGCGATGTGCACCCCGGTGTCGCGGAGGTGGCGGGCTGGGTCGCTCCGAACCCCGGCGGCGTCGGCCCGATGACCCGTGCGCAACTGCTGGTCAATGTTGTCGAGGCGGCCGAGCGGGCCGCAGCCGGCGCCACGGGCTGAGCGGTCATGGGCAAGCCCGCACCGGGGCCGGACACCCCGGATCGTGACGCCGAATCGGAAGACACGGACGAACCGCTTGAATCGCTCGACGGAACGAGTTGCGAGCCGCCGCACGAAGGAACGAGCAGCGAGCCGTTGCTCGACCGAGCGAGTGACGAGCCGAGTGGGGTGGGTCGTGACGAACCACGCGTCCAGCCGGCTGACGCGGTGTCCGGCGTGACGCGTGACGAGCCGTCCCCGGAGGGGCATTCGGACTCCTCCGGAGGCGGCGAAGGGGAAGTCCGGCAGGCGAGCGCGTCCCGGTCCCGTCGTCCGCCCAAGGTCACCCGTGACACCGCCCGCCCGGAGGGCGGCGGGCGGGCGGCACCCGGAGACGCCCCGGCGCCGGCCCGCCAGTGGCCGCTGCTCACGGTGATCGGGCTGGCGGCGCTCGGACTGCTGATCGTCGGCACCGACCCGTTCCCGCAGTCGTTCCGCGTCGGCACGGTGCTCGTCGGTGTCGCCTTGCTCACCGGAGCGGTGCTGCGGCGAGTGCTGCCCTCCGTGGGCATGCTGGCGGTGCGTTCACGGTTCACCGACATGGTCACGTACGGGTTGCTCGGAGTCGTGATCGTGCTGCTCGCGCTGATGGCTCAACCCGAGCCCTGGCTGGAGATCCCGTTCTTGGAGGACGCGGTCCGCTTCACCCTTCGCTAAGGGCTGTCCCGCAGGCCCCGGCGGGCGCACGACGCCGGCTACTGCCTCCCCCGGCGCCAACTCCGCGTCTATCCAGGGAAAACCGACGGCTGGGGATCTTATGGGACGCAGGTCGGCCGAGGTGGTGGCAAACGAGGGTCGAGTCCGGCCGAGCCCTCCCTGGGAGAGGCGGCGGTGTCCGGCGGCCCGCTCGGGGACGGCTCGTTCTGCGGTGGATCGCTCCGGGATCGCCTGCCCGTGGACGGCTCGGGTGCACCGCCGTGCGGGTGTTGTGGCTTCGTTCGTGCTGTCGGCGGCTGGGGTGGCGGGGGTGCTCGTGGCCGCGCTCGTGCTCGTCCGACGCCTGTGTCGTGCTCGTTCGGCTTGTGCGCTGCCGCGCTGTGACGGGCCCGCCCTCTCCCCCGTGGGAGGACGGGCGCCGCCATGGGCAACAGCGTCATGCGCGCGCCAAGCGTGACGCAAGCGCGATCAGGTGTCTGTGGCGCGGAGGTGACGATTCCGCCGTGGTGTGAACGTGGCGCGCGGATGCGAGACTGGGGCGGGCTTTCTGGACGCGAGCACACATGGGCGTGCGTATATGTCCCGAATGCCCCCGTGCGCCCGGGGCATAGGAACTAACATCCTGACTCTGCGCGTCCCTCCCGGCGACCCGGGGTTGTGGCAGGGGCACTACAGCGCGGGGCACATCAGGCACGTCGGGGGGACAAGGGGGAGCAATGCCTCGTTGGAAGGCGCTACCGGAAGAGCTGGACCCTCAGGTCAAGGAATTCGCCAACCAGCTGCGGCGGCTCGTGGACCGCAGTGGGCTGAGCGTCGCGGCCGTCTCGGACCGGACGGGATTCAGCAAGACGTCGTGGGAGCGCTATCTGAACGGCCGGCTGCTCGCACCCAAGCGCGCGATCGTGGCGCTCGCCGAGGTGACGGGTACGAACCCGGCCCACCTCACCACCATGTGGGAGCTGGCGGAGCGTGCCTGGAGCCGCTCCGAGATGCGGCACGACATGACGATGGAGGCCATCCGCATTTCGCAGGCACGGGCGGCGCTCGGGGAGTTCGGCGCGGACGCGCCGGGCCTGTCGGGCGGATCCGGCCCGAGGGCAGGCTTCTCGAGGACAGCGGAAGCGTCCGGCCCTGGCGGTGATGCGTACGGTGATGCCCACGGTCCCGCTCGGGAGGGTGGGCTGCACTCCATTCCCCAGCAGCGTGCCGGAGGGCGTGCCGCCGAGCCGGGTGCGGTGGGTGGGCGAGGCGGTCGCAGCAGGGCGCCGCTGTTCATCGCAGGTGTCGTCGGCGCGCTGCTGGTGGTCGCGGCAGCCGTACTGCTGACGGACCTCGGGGGTGGTGGTGACAAGCCCGAAGGCCGGACCGTGGCCGAGGCGCCGTCCGCCACTCCCCGCATCAGCGCCCCCGAGCTGCCCGCAGGGGTCAAGTGCTCCGGTGCCGACTGCACGGGTCAGGACCCGGAGAGCATGGGGTGTGGCGGTCAGCTCGCCGTGACCTCCGCGCGAGCCACCGTCGGTACGGCCGTGGTCGAGGTCCGCTACAGCGAGACCTGCGCGGCTGCCTGGGCGCGGATAACCGAAGCGGCGGCGGGGGACACGGTATCGATATCGGCGGGCGACGCCGCGGAGAACGGCCTGGTCAACGCGGACGGCGACGCCTACACCCCGATGGTCGCGGCGACTTCGGAGGCGGAGGCCAAGGCCTGCGCGACCCTGACGGCCGGGACGAAGGGATGTACGACCGAGCAGTGAGCAGTGAGCAGTGAGCAGTGCGCGCGGCGCAGGGCGCCCCACGCGTTCCGTGCCGCCGCGCCCCCGAACGCGCCCGCGCGCCCTGCCGGCCGGAGTGCGGCCCGAGTGAGCCGCACCACATGGGGGCGGCACTGCGCAGGGGGCGGCAGTGGGGTGGCTCCGGGTCGGATAGCCTGACGCCGGATATCTCTTCACGTCGAGAGATCGATCACGACGGTGTCTTCATCGCCACGACGCATCGATCACGCCGGTGCGGTGATATCCAGCACCCGGGGCAGGGAACCCCACCGCCAGCTGTCTTACGGAGATCGCTATGACCCGCACTCCCGTGAATGTCACCGTCACCGGCGCGGCCGGCCAGATCGGTTACGCACTGCTCTTCCGCATCGCTTCCGGCCAGCTGCTCGGCGCGGATGTGCCGGTCAAGCTGCGCCTGCTGGAGATCCCGCAGGGTCTGAAGGCCGCCGAGGGCACCGCCATGGAGCTCGACGACTGCGCCTTCCCGCTGCTCCAGGGCATCGAGATCACCGACGACCCGAACGTGGCGTTCGACGGAGCCAACATCGCGCTGCTGGTCGGCGCCCGTCCGCGGACCAAGGGCATGGAGCGCGGTGACCTGCTCTCCGCCAACGGCGGCATCTTCAAGCCGCAGGGCAAGGCCATCAATGACCACGCCGCGGACGACATCAAGGTCCTCGTCGTGGGCAACCCGGCCAACACCAACGCGCTCATCGCGCAGGCCGCGGCCCCGGACGTACCCGCCGAGCGCTTCACGGCGATGACCCGCCTCGACCACAACCGCGCGATCTCGCAGCTGGCCGCCAAGACCGGCGCCGCCGTCTCCGACATCAAGCGCCTCACCATCTGGGGCAACCACTCCGCGACCCAGTACCCGGACATCTTCCACGCGGAGATCGCCGGCAAGAACGCGGCGGAGATCGTCAACGACCAGGCCTGGCTGGCGGACACCTTCATCCCGACCGTCGCCAAGCGTGGCGCGGCGATCATCGAGGCCCGCGGCGCCTCGTCCGCGGCCTCCGCCGCCAACGCCGCCGTCGACCACGTCCACACCTGGGTCAACGGCACCGCCGAGGGCGACTGGACCTCCATGGGTATCCCGTCCGACGGCTCCTACGATGTGCCGGAGGGGCTGATCTCCTCCTTCCCCGTCACCTGCAAGGACGGCAAGTACGAGATCGTCCAGGGTCTGGACGTCAACGAGTTCTCCCGCACCCGTATCGATGCGTCCGTCGCCGAGCTGGCGGAGGAGCGCGAGGCGGTTCGCGGCCTCGGCCTCATCTAGTTCATTCGGATGCCATGCGGCTTCCGCCGCATTCAGTAACTTCGCTCTGGGGCGCCACACCGCGGTGTGGCGCCCCAGAGCGCTTTGACGGGCCCTGTGTCAACCTGGGGCCATGACTCCCGGTAGCGGAAACGAGCAGAGCGGCATCCGTCTGGTGCTGCTGCGGCATGCCAAATCCGCGAGGCCTCAGGGCGTCGAGGACCATGAGCGCCCGCTGGCCCCGCAGGGCCGTGACGACGCCGCGGAGGCCGGCCGGTTGCTGCGCGAGATGGACTGCGTACCGGATCTGGTGATCTGCTCCCCGTCCCGCCGCACCCGCGAGACCTGGGAGAACGCAGCCGCGCCCCTAGGTGGCGGGCAGCTGCCGGTGACCTACGACGACCGGGTGTACGAGGCCGGATCCGATGAGCTCATGGCCGTGCTGCGCGAGGTGTCCCCGGACACGGTCACGGCGCTGCTGGTGGGCCACAACCCCGGCATCGAGGAGCTTGCCGCCGCGCTCAGCGGCGACGCGGACCCGGACTCCCTCGCCTGGATGACGGAGAAGTTCCCCACCTCTGCCTTCGCCGTGTTCGCCGTGGACACCGGCTGGTCGGCACTCGGCGCCGGAGCGGCCCGGCTGGTGTCGTTCGTCGTGGCCAGGGCGTCGCACGACTGACCTGCCGGGCGTTCACGACCCATCGGCGCCGAGTACGAGCGGTGGTGCGCGGTAGCGGTGCGCGGCGAAAGGGCACCGGCACACGGGACGCCGGTGTTCCGCCTCGTCGCTGGTGTTTCCGCCTCCGCTGACCAGGTGGGGTTGCCGGGGCCGCACCGGGTAGCCGTCGAGCCCGGCACCGGCGTATGTGTCACGTAGCGGTAGTGCTCGCTCGCTCTCCGTCGCGCCATACGTGCTGACCTCTGCCGGAGCGCGGCCCCCTCGTGTCGTCGCCCGGCGTCCCAGGCCTCTCGGTCTGCCCGACAGGAGTGAGGCCGGCCACTTCCGGCCAGCCTCCACGCATGCTTTCCCGACCCCGGGGCAGGCGATCCGCTCACCAGTCTTTGCTGGTGGGAGACATACCGGGAATGGAAGGCCAAACGCGACGTGTCGGTACAACTGACCATCCACGTGGACGGAGATTGGCGCAAAGCTGCCTCCGGGGCCACGCGAGAGATCCTCGACCCCGTCGACGCCACCGCCTTCGCCGTCGTGGCGGAGGGTGGCGTCGCGGATACCGATGCAGCGATCGACGCCGCGCGCCGCGCGTTCGACCACGGTGACTGGCCCCGGACTCCGGTGGCCGAGCGGGCCGCCCTGCTGCGGCGGGTCGCGGGGCTGCTGCGCCGTGACCGCGAGCAGCTCGGGCTGCTCGAGAGCCAGGACGCCGGCAAGACGGTGGAGGAAGGTCGGGTCGACATCGACTGCGTCGCCGACGCGTTCGCGTACTTCGCCGACCTGGTCGTGAACGAGACCGGTCGTGTCGTGGACGCCGGTTCCAGCGAGATCCACAGCGTGGTCGTGCATGAGCCCGTGGGCGTGTGCGCGCTGATCACGCCCTGGAACTACCCGCTGCTCCAGGCCAGCTGGAAGATCGCCCCGGCGCTCGCCGCCGGCAACACCTTCGTGATCAAGCCCAGCGAGATCACCCCGCTGACCACGGTCGCGCTGATCCGTCTGCTCCAGGAGGCGGGACTCCCCGCCGGTGTCGCCAATATCGTCACCGGCGCCGGCGACACCGTCGGCGCGCGCCTCGCCGAGCACCCGGATGTCGACCTCGTGTCCTTCACCGGCGGCATCGTCAGCGGCACCAAGGTCATGCGCGCCGCCGCCGACACCGTCAAGAAGGTCGCCCTGGAACTCGGCGGCAAGAACCCGAACGTGGTCTTCGCCGACGCCTGCGCCACCGCCGCGGGCTTCGACACCGCCGTGGACCAGGCCCTCAACGCCGCCTTCATCCACAGCGGCCAGGTCTGCTCGGCCGGTTCCCGGCTGATCATCGAGGAGTCCCTGCGCGAGCGTTTCGTCGACGAGCTCGCCCGCCGCGCCGAGAAGATCCGTATCGGCCGCGGCACGGACGAGGGCGTCGAGTGCGGCCCCCTCGTCTCCGCGCAGCAGCTCGCCAGGACCGAGGACTACGTGGCGTCCGCCCTGACCGAAGGCGCCGTGCTGCGCGCGGGCGGCATCCGGCCCGAAGGCCCCGGCTACTTCTACCGGCCCACCGTCCTCGACCGCTGCCATCGCGGCATGCGGGTGATCCGCGAGGAGGTCTTCGGTCCGGTCCTGACCGTGGAGACCTTCCGCACCGAGGACGAGGCCGTCGCCCTCGCCAACGACACCGAGTACGGCCTCGCGGGCGCCGTGTGGAGCGGCGACCCCGGGCGTGCCAGGCGGGTCGCCGGGCGGCTGCGCCACGGCACGGTCTGGATCAACGACTTCCACCCCTACCTCCCGCAGGCGGAGTGGGGCGGTTTCGGCAAGTCCGGCATCGGCCGGGAACTGGGCCCGGCAGGGCTCGCCGAGTACCGCGAGACCAAGCACATCTACCAGAACCTCGCCCCGCGCCCCGTGCGCTGGTTCGCAGGCTGAGACAGACGCGGAGCGGAAAACACACCATGAACAAGGCCAAGCACATACCCGAGTACGACTATGTCGTGGTCGGGGGCGGTACCGCGGGTTCGGTGATCGCCTCCCGCCTCACCGAGAACCCGGACACCACCGTCGCCGTCATCGAGGGCGGTCCGAGCGACGTCGGCCGCGATGACGTGCTGACCCTGCGCCGCTGGATGGGTCTGCTCGGCGGGGAGCTGGACTACGACTACCCCACCACCGAGCAGCCACGCGGCAACTCGCACATCCGGCACAGCCGCGCCCGGGTGCTCGGCGGCTGCTCGTCGCACAACACCCTCATCGCCTTCAAGCCGCTGCCGTCCGACTGGGACGAATGGGCGGAGTCCGGAGCCGAGGGCTGGAACGCGGCGGCGATGGACCCGTACTTCGACCGGCTGCTCAACAACATCGTGCCGGTGGATGAGGCGGACCGTAACGCGATCGCACGCGACTTCGTGGACGCCGCCCAGTCCGCGCTCGGGGTCCCTCGCGTCGAGGGCTTCAACAAGAAGCCGTTCGACGACGGTGTCGGCTTCTTCGACCTCGCCTACCACCCCGGGAACAACAAGCGCTCGTCGGCTTCGGTGGCCTATCTCCATCCGGTCATGGACGAGCGGCCCAACCTCACCATCCTGCTGGAGACCTGGGCCTACCGGCTGGAGCTGGACGGCACCCGCGCCACCGGCGTCCATGTGCGCGGCAAGGACGGCGAGGAGCGGCTGATCACCGCGCGGCGCGAGGTCATCGTCTGCGCCGGCGCGGTCGACACTCCGCGGCTGCTGATGCACTCCGGAATCGGGCCCAAGTCCGACCTGGAGGCGCTGGGCATCCCCGCCGTCCACGACCTGCCGGGTGTCGGCGAGAACCTGCTCGACCACCCCGAGTCGGTGATCGTCTGGGAGACCCACGGGCCGATTCCGGAGAACTCGGCGATGGACTCCGACGCCGGTCTGTTCGTCCGCCGGGACCCCGAACACCAGGGCCCTGACCTGATGTTCCACTTCTACCAGATCCCGTTCACCGACAATCCGGAGCGGCTCGGCTACGAACGCCCGCCGCACGGTGTGTCGATGACGCCGAACATCCCCAAGCCGCGCAGCCGCGGCCGGGTCTACCTCACCAGCCCCGACCCGGAGGTCAAGCCCGCGCTCGACTTCCGCTACTTCACGGACGAGGACGACTACGACGGCCGCACCCTCGTGGACGGCATCCGCATCGCCCGTGAGATCGCCCAGGCCGAGCCGCTCGCGGGCTGGCTGAAGCGGGAGGTCTGCCCCGGCCCTGAGGTGACGGGCGACGAGGAGCTCAACGAGTACGCGCGCAAGGTCGCGCACACCGTCTACCACCCGGCCGGCACCTGCCGCATGGGTGCCGCGGCCGATGAACTCGCGGTGGTCGCTCCCGACCTGAAGGTCAGGGGCATGGACGGAATCCGTATCGCGGACGCGTCCGTCTTCCCGACGATGCCGGCCGTGAACCCGATGATCGGCGTCCTGATGGTGGGCGAGAAGTGTGCCGAACTGCTGAAGGAAGCGGGGAGTGAGACCCGATGACCGAAACGACCAAAGCCACTGAGGCCACTGCGGCTGCCGAAGCCACCGCGGCCGACAAGGCCGCCGAGGCGACCGCGGCCGATGCCCCGACCGCCGCTGACGACTCACCGGTGTTCGCCGTACGCGACCTGTGGAAGGTCTTCGGACCCAAGGCCGACCGTGTCCCGCAGTCGGCCGAACTCGCCGCTCTCGACCCCGCCGAGCTGCGCGAACGCACCGGCTGCACCGCGGCTGTGCGCGATGTGAGCTTCGACGTGCGCCGGGGCGAGGTGTTCGTCGTCATGGGTCTGTCGGGCTCCGGAAAGTCGACACTCGTCCGCTGCCTGACCCGGCTGATCGAACCGACCTCCGGTTCGATCGCCATCGACGGCGAGGACGTGCTGTCCATGGACAAGGCGCGGCTGCGTGAACTGCGCCGGCACCGGGCGTCGATGGTGTTCCAGCACTTCGGCCTGCTGCCGCACCGCTCCGTGCTCGACAACGTGGCCTACGGCCTGGAGATCCAGGGCGTCGGCCGCTCGGCCCGCCGCGCCAAGGCTGCCGAGTTCGTCGCCAAGGTCGGGCTCGAGGGCATGGAGCACCGTCGCCCCGGCCAGCTCTCGGGCGGTCAGCAGCAGCGCGTCGGCCTCGCCCGCGCCCTCGCCGTCGACCCCGAGGTGCTGCTCTTCGACGAGCCGTTCAGCGCGCTCGACCCGCTGATCCGGCGCGACATGCAGGATGAGGTCGTCCGGCTGCACCGCGAGGAAGGCCGCACGATGGTCTTCATCACCCATGACCTGAGCGAGGCGCTGCGCCTCGGCGACCGGATCGCGCTGATGCGCGACGGCCGGATCGTGCAGCTCGGCACGCCCGAGGAGATAGTGGGCTCGCCCGCCGACGACTACGTACGGGACTTCGTCCGCGATGTGCCGCGCGAGCAGGTACTGACCGTCCGTACGGCGATGCGCCCGGTCGACGACGCCAAGGAGACCGAGGCCGGTCCCGCGGTGTCTCCCGACGCCACCGTCTCCGAGGCCATCGAGGCGGTCGCCCGTGTGGGCGTGCCCGCCCGGGTGATGGACGAGGGCCGCTGCGTCGGTGTGGTCGACCACGCCGCGCTGCTCGCCGTGGTCGCCGGTGTCGACCCGAAGGCGGTGGCGGCATGACAGGCAAGGACGGACCGGGACGAACGGCCATGACCTGGCAGGCTCAGAAGGCGAGGTGGTGCGGATGAGCGGCATCACAGTGGACTCAGTGACGAAGGCCGACAGGCCTGGAGCCGCGGACGCGGCACCCGGGCAGGCCGGCGGACTCGGCGACTTCGTACGCCGTCGGCGCGGACTGCTCGCGGGCGGCGGCGCCCTCGCCGCGCTCATCGTGCTCGGCGCACTGCTGCTCGGCGGGGGGGCCTGGCCGACGGCGCTGACCGTGGACATCTCGGCGCCGCTCGACGGCGCCAACGACTGGGTGATCGACAACCGAGACACCCACCCCCTCTTCCTCTACTTCCTGCTGCACCTGTCCAACACGGCGACCGAGGCGGTCAACGGCGTGTACCAGGGCCTTGACGCGCTCGGCTGGCTGGGCGTGGTCGCCGCCGGAGTGCTGGTCGCCTGGCGTGCCGCCGGACTCGGCGCGCGCGGCGCCCGTGTGGCGCTCACCGCGCTCGGCGCGTTCGCCGTGTGCGGACTGCTCGGCATGTGGGACGCCACCCTGATCACCATCGCGCTCATGGTGGTGGCCGTGGCGGTGGCGGCCTTGCTCGGCGCGCTGATCGGACTGCTCGCCGGAGTCTTCGACCGCTTCGACCGGGCGCTGCGCCCGGTGCTGGACACCATGCAGGTGCTCCCGGCGTTCGCTTACCTGCTGCCGTTCGTGCTGGTCTTCGGCACCGGGACGCCCGCCGCGCTGTTCTGCACGGTGATCTACGCGGCTCCGCCGATGGCGAGGCTCACCGCGTTGGGCCTGCGCGGCGCCGACGCGGGCGCCCTGGAGGCCGCGCAGTCGCTGGGCGCCAGCGGCTGGCAGCGGCTGTGGACGGCCCGGCTGCCGCTGGCCCGCAAGCAGATGCTGCTCGGTCTCAACCAGACGATCATGATGGCGCTGTCGATGGTCGTCATCGCCGCCCTGGTCGGCGCCGGAGGCCTCGGCGAAGAGGTCTACTCGGCGCTGTCCACGACAGACGTCGGCAAGGCCTTCGCCGCGGGTGTCCCGATCGTGCTGATCGCGATCTGGCTGGACCGTACGACGGCCGCCGCGGGTGACCGCCTGGCCGCCACGGAACCGGGCGGCGGCTGGCTGCACGGCGGGCGGGCCTGGGCGCTGGTCGCCCTGGGTGCCGGCGCCGCCGCCGCCGTACGCACCAGCACCTGGCCCGAGGCGTGGACGTACGAGATCTCCACGCCGGTGAACCAGGTGCAGGAGTGGATCACCGGCAATCTGGCCTTTGTGGAGGTCTGGGCACGCGAGTTCACACTGTGGATCCTGAACCCGCTGCGGGACACGCTGATGTGGCTGCCATGGTGGTCGGTGCTGCTGCTTGTGGCGGCTGCGGCCTGGCTGGTGGGCAACTGGGTCTCCGCGCTCACGGCGACCGCGGCGATGGGCGCCATCGGCGCGCTCGGTGTCTGGAGCAGGTCCCTGGACACGCTGTCCCAGGTACTGGCCGCGCTCGTGGTCACGCTGGTGCTGGGCATCCTCATCGGTGTGCTCAGCGCACGCGCCGGATGGGTGGAACGGTTGCTGCGTCCGCTGCTGGACGCGATGCAGACGATGCCGCAGTTCGTGTATCTGATCCCGGTGGTCGCGCTGTTCGGCGCCACCCGCACATCGGCGATCGTCGCCGCGGTCGTGTACGCGCTGCCCGCTGTCGTACGGATCACCACCCAGGGCCTGCGCGAGGTCGACCCTGGCGCGATGGAGGCCGCGCGTTCGCTCGGCTCGTCCGCACGCCAACAGCTCTTCGGCGTTCAGCTGCCGCTGGCTCGCCCGGCGCTGCAACTCGCCGTCAATCAGGGCGTGGTGCTGGTGCTGGCCGTGGTCGTCGTCGGCGGTCTCGTCGGTGGCGGTGCGCTCGGGTACGACGTCGTGAAGGGCCTGTCCCGGGGCGAGATGGGCCTCGGTATGACGGCCGGTATCGCCATCGTCTGCCTGGGGCTCGTCCTGGACCGGATCACCCAGCCTGCGGCGCGCGGCGCGCGCAAGCACAACTGACCCCCGCACAGCCGTTCCTCTTTGCCTGAACGACAGGAGTATCAAGTCCCATGCGTACTGTTCGAAACTCACGCACCACCCGCACCGCCATTGCACTCGTCGGCGCCCTCGGTGTCCTTTCCCTCTCCGCCTGCAGCGCCGCCGAGACCGGCAAGAGCAGTGACGTCGGCGGCGACAAGACGGTGAAGCTGACCGTCCCCTCGTGGGTCGGCGCCCAGGCCAACGTGGCCGTGGCCAAGCACATCCTGGAGAAGGAGCTCGGCTACAAGGTCAAGACCCAGCAGATGGGCGAGGTGCTCGCCTGGGACGCAATGTCCAAGGGCGACATCGACGCCGTGCTGGAGGACTGGGGCCACCCCAAGGAGGAGAAGCAGTACGTCGAGACGAAGAAGACCGTCGTCAGCGGTGGTGACATGGGCGTCACCGGCCACATCGGCTGGTACGTCCCCAAGTACTTCGCCGACAAGCACCCCGATGTCACCGACTGGAAGAACCTCAACAAGTACGCCAAGGAGTTCAGGACGGCGGAGAGCGGCGACAAGGGCGAACTGCTGGAGGGCTCGCCGGACTACGTCACCAACGATGACGCGATCATCAAGAACCTGAAGCTGGATCTGAAGACCAACTACGCCGGTTCCGAGGCGGCCCAGATCACGGCGATGAAGAAGTACGCGAAGGAGCAGAAGCCCTTCCTGACGTACTGGTGGACGCCGCAGTGGCTGAACGCCGAGATCGACATGGTCGAGGTCAAGCTGCCCGAGTACAAGGAGGGTTGCGACGCCGACCCGGAGAAGGTCGCCTGCGCCTACCCGCACACCCCGCTCCAGAAGTGGCTCAACGCCGACTTCGCCGAGAAGGGCGGCGACGCGGCCCAGTTCCTGAAGAACTTCAAGTGGACGACAGAGCAGCAGAACGCGGTCGCGCTGATGATCGCGGACCAGAAGATGGCGCCGGAGGCGGCGGCTGAGAAGTGGGTCAAGGAGAACGAGGCCACTTGGAAGGCATGGCTCCCGAAGAAGTAGCGGCCGTCTGCGTGCGAGCGGGCGGACCTGGGCCAACTCCCACTGTCCCGGGCTCGCCCGCCCGCACGAGGACGGCTACTGCGGCTTGGTAGCGAGCTGGATCAGGTTTCCGCAGGTGTCGTCGAACACGGCGACGGTGACGGGTCCCATCTCCGCGGGCTCCTGGGTGAACCGCACGCCGAGGCCGCACAGGCGCTCGTACTCCGCCCGGACATCGTCAACGGCGAACTGTGCGAGCGGGATGCCGTCCTTGACCAGTGCGTCGCGGTAGGTCCTGGCGGCCGGGTGGCGTGCCGGTTCCAGAAGGAGTTCGGTGCCGCCCGGCTCGTCGGGCGATACGACGGTCAGCCACCGGTCCTGCGCGCCCACCAGGACGTCGTGCTTCTTCACGAAGCCCAGGATCTCGGTGTAGAAGCTCAGCGCCCTGGCCTGGTCATCGACGAAGACACTGGTCAGATGGATCTTCATGAGGTGCTCTCCGCTGTGAGACGGTCGTCGGCCACGACGCCAGGATAGGCCGGAGCACCCCCGTGTCCCCGGCTTGTCCTCGGCCCCGTGCCCGCAGTCCGCTCAGGCCGCTCAGTGCGCGAACTGCCCCGGTGTGTAGTGCCCCGGCACAGCCCGCGTGGTGACACCGAACCGGTTCCAGGCGTTGATCACCGTGATCGCGGCGATCAACTGCGCCAGCTCCGCCTCCTCGAAGTGCTCAGCCGCCCTCTCGTACACCTCGTCCGGTACGAAACCGTCGGTCAGCACGGTGACCGCCTCGCTCCCTCGCTCCCTCGGCCCGCATGCCGCCGACCACCTCGTTGCCGTCGGGCAGTCGGGCTACGTCCTCGCCCTGGTCCTCGTCGTCCCACTCGGCGACATCGTCCCCCGCCGCCCCCTCGTGACGGTCCTGCTCGGCTTCGGTGCCGCAGCCCTGGCGCTGACCGCCGCCGCCCGCAGCGCGGCTTTCCTCCTCACGGCCGGGGCCGTCATCGGACTCACCTCCGCAGCCGTCGTCAACACCCTCGTCCCGTACGCCGCCGCACTGGCCGCGCCCGCCGAACGCGGGCGCGCCATAGGGACGATGCTCACCGGCGGCCTCGCCGGACTGCTGCTGTCCCGGACGGTCGGCGGCCTGGTGGCGCAAGCCATCGGCTGGCGGGCTCTGTTCGCGGGAGCGGCGGCCGTCACCGTGCTGCTGGCCGCCGTGCTGACCCGCGTGATGCCGCAGGCGCCTTCCGACCTGGCCGTCCCGTACCGGGACCAGATGCGCGCCACCGTGCGCCTGGCCGCCACCCACCGCCGACTGCGGCGGCGCTCGCTCATCGGGGCGTGCTCGTTCGGAGCGTTCGCCGTGTTCTGGTCGACCGTCGCCCTCCACCTCGCCGAGCCGCCCTATGCGTACGGCCCCGCGCAGATCGGCCTGCCGGCCCTGGCCGGCGCCGCCGGAGCGCTCGCCGCCCGCCGGCTCGGCGCCGCTGCCGACCGTGCGGACGGGGACCGGGCGGCCGGAGACCAGGCCACCCGGGTAGCGCTCATCTCCGGTGTCGCGTCCTTCGCCGCACTGTGGGCAGGAGGCCGCCATCTCGGCTGGCTGATCGTCGGGCTTCTGGTCCTGGACACCGCCGCCAACGCCACCCACCTGCTCAACATGCGCGTCGTCTACGGAATCGAAGACGCCCGGGGCCGCCTCGCCTCGGCCTATATGACCCTCTACACGCTCGGCGGCGCAATCGGCGCGGCCACCGGACCGCTCCTCTACGCGGTCGGCGGCTGGACCGCCACCTCCCTGCTGGGCGCCGCGTCATTCGGCATGGGCCCCTCCGAATGCGTGGTCATCGAGGACAGTCCCAACGGAATCCTCGCCGCGAGAGCCGCCCGTATGCCTGTCATCGGCTATACGGCCCTTACGCCCGCGAGCAGGCTCGCAGGGGCGACGGCCCTGGTGCCCCGACTGGTCGAGGTTCTCGACCACCTCGACCACCTCGACCGCCTCGACCGTCTCGATGACGCCCGGCAGCGGAGGAGGGGGACGCGCACCATCCGCTGAAGGCTGGTCATGTCACCCTGTCTTGGGCCGCTGTACGCCGTCTTCCTCCTTCACCGGACACCAGGTGGGATCCTTCTCCCGCTGCGCATCGGCGGCGATCTGCATCCATCCGTGCTCCTCGGCGAACACTTCGCCGGTTCCTTCACCCAGGGCCCGTCGGACGATTTCGCACACGTGGACCGGTCCCGCCTTGTGGACGGGATCGACGATCACGACAGGATCGTCGTCCTCATGACCGGACCGGTCCCAGTGGCCTCCGGCGGTGAAAAGGATGGTTTCCCCGAGGTAGGCGCCCAGCCCGCGGATGTAGAGGTTGATTCCGGCTGCGTTGCCTGGCTGATCCTGGTAGGCGAGGGCGGCGGCTTCCAGGGCGGGCAGGCTCGCGGGGCTGTAGTCGCAGACGAAGTCACCGGGCAATGGCAGGCCGTCGTGTGCGATGAGTTTGCTGATTTCGATGGCGATCTCGTCCAGCCATACGGTCTGGGCTTGGCTGGAGCTGTGGGGATATTCGCTGAGGGGCATGGATTGAGCGTAGGGGTCAGGTGTGACGAAGGAGTAAGTGAACTGCAAACGTGACGTGTTGGGTCGGAGTGTGGCGATCTATCGCCTGTTGCCAATGGGTTGATGCGAATTAGGGTGGCGATTCGTGGTCGCATCAACGGGGGGCGTGCGCCACGCCATTCGGGGGTCCTGCCCTCGGATCGTTGTTTCCCTGCCCCCGTAAGGGGACCGATTCATGCACTCCGCGATACGTGTGCGCGGCCGCTCCTGGCTGCGTGCGGTGGCTGTCGTGCTCGGCGCCGCCACTTTGGCTGCCGGGCCGTTACCGGGCCTGGGTGGGGCCGCTGAGGCAGCCCCCGGGCCGGACCGCTGCCAGGACAAGTACGGCACCGGCCCGACCCCGCCGCCCCGCTCCACACTTCCCGGCTATAAGCCCGCGGGTCCCGACAGGTGGCAGACCCCGAACGCGGCAGACAAGTTCTATGACTACGATCATCTCGCTCTCGGGTACGGCGACCTGGACGACCCCGACAAGATCACCATTCCCCCGGGCAAGACGAAGAAGGACTTCGCATGGGGAAGCCCTGAGCACTCGGTGCTGTCCTGGAAGGAGAACCAGGCCACCAGTAAGAAGTACGAGGGTTCTTACAACGAGTGGCTGAACAACGTCTACGCCCGCAACGAGGGAAACAACAAGCGTGGCGCCGGGTTCGAACGCGAAGTCGTCCGGCACTTCAACCTCGGCGGCGTCGACTGGCTGTGCCAAAAGCGGCTCAAGGACATGGACCCCAAGCTGCACAAGGAACTCGAACGCGTCCTCGGCAAGAACGTGATGAAGGACGGTCGTACCTTCGACGCGGTCAATCCGCGCACCAGGACCATCTATGAGATGAAGTCCGGGATCGACCAGTCCCGCCCCGGTCAGCTCAAGATCGACGCCGAACTCGTCAAGCGCGGATGGCGCGTGGTCTACATCAACGGCCAGCACCCCGACCCCACCACCGTCGGCAAGTACAAGGCTGCCGGCGTTCAGTACTACCGGCACGGCGCCACCCCCAATCCGCGGTTCGAGACCGGCCGTTGGACCCCTCGTAGCACCACGCTGCTGACCCCGGACCCGAACAGGCCGTCGTTCGGTGCCGGCGCCAACACCGTCAGGCAGTCGCCGCCCACCCCGGCAGATGTCCGGCGCATGCAGGAACGCGCGGCCGGCAGGGTTACCGACCCCGGTCAGAACATGCGCTCTTACGGCGGTATCGACTTCTCGACGCTCGACATCTCCTACATCGGGCAGACGGCCGGGGGAAACGTTTCCTACGCCTTCAGCGCGAAGAACACCGAGGAAGGCGAAGGCGGCTGGGGAGGCAAGGAGAAGGCGCAGCTCATCAATGACGCGTTCTTCACCTGGCTCGCCCTCACCCCGGATCACTTCTGGGTCAACCTCAACCCCGACGACCCCGACACCATCATGAAGGCGCCGTTCGACAAGACCGACGCTGGGCGCATCCTCCTTGAAGCCGACATGGAGATGAAGCGCGACTTCGGTCGTGCCCAGGACCCCGAGACCGAATCCGGCCGTCGCTTCTGGAACGAGATCTCCAAGGTCGACGGCGCCCCCTGCATGGGCTCGACCCGGAACTGGATCACGCCGAAGAAGGCCAAGGTGCGCCAGGAGGACGACGGCCTCTACATCCTGGACGCGCCGTTGGATGTCAAGGCGGTGAACGAGGACTACAGCACCCCCGGCCCCGGCGGCGCGATGCCCTGTGAGCTGACCGAGGCACAGAAGCGGCACAACATCCGCGTCTACCGGGACACGCTGGTGCCGGTGGTGACCAAGCTGGTCAACCAGGATGCCAAGTACGCCGACCTGCGGCGCGTCTACAAGGCACGCATCGCGGCCGAGTACGTGCGCCAGACCGTCACCAAAAACCCTGATGCGTTCGGCGGCTCGTTCGCCGAGATCGTCAACAGCGACAACGTCAAGCGCTGGCCGCTGCGCGGGAAGAACGCCGACTGGGACAAGATGACCGTCTGGCGCGAGATGAGGAAGTCGTACACCGAAGGTGACTTCAAGTACGAGATCCCTGTCGGCGGCCAGGTGTGGACGTACACCGTAGGCGGCGTCGATATGACCCAGCAGCCCCAGCAGCCCATCAGCAAGGCCGACTTCCAGGCCGAGAAGCCGAACCTGCCGTCAGTGACCAAGGGTGCCCGGAACGAGGTACTCGGCTACCAGGACACAGGGACCACGCTGCTCGGTGGCGACAACTCCGGTACGGCTGGAGGCGGGAAGCCCACCCCGACTCCGACCCCGACCGGGCCGGACGCCCCCACTCCGAGTGACGGTCCCTCCTCGCCCCCGGCCCCCGATCCGTCGACCAGCACGCCTGGAGGTGAACCTACCCAGGGGCCGAGCGATCCGGACGGCGACCTCGCCGGCACCGGATCCAGCCTCCCGGTCAAGCTCCTCTCCGCACTGGCCGCGGCCCTCCTCTGCTCCGGCGCGGCCCTGGTGTGGTGGAAGAACCGCCGTAGCGCCGGAAGTTAGCTCACCTCTGCACTCCGATGGCATGGGAAGGCCCCGCGTTGGCGGGGCCTTCTGTGCGCCGGAGGCGAAGACCTTGATCGTCTTGAGCATCTCGAGGTGCTCGGAGCCGATGACGGGGGTGCTCGCCGTACCGGGGCTTCATGCTGCGCCTTCCCGCCACATGACCCAGGGACGCTCGATCACCTCGGCTTAGCTGGTGTGTTCGGGGTGCTCGCGGAGGTGTGTGAACGCCCAGGTCTGCGGTGCGGTGGGGTCGTCGCCGGGGGGCGAGGTGGCGGCGCATTCGTTGTCGTCGTCGGTGAGTGCGAGGCACCGCAGCGCGTACGTGGTCGGCGGGGCGTCGTCATCCCGGTCCGGCCGCAACGTCCAGTCGACGAACGCGAGCCGGCGCCTCAAAGGTACTCATCCCTGCTGCGCGCGTTCGCCCGCGTAGTCTCGGCGCGCAGCCGCTGCTCGGGGCCGGCCGGCCGGGCGTCCTCCGGGCGCACGCTCCACTCGCACCCTCCGGTGATCGGACGCAGGTACCAGAGCCCGTGCGCCTCACCGCGAAACTCACCGATCTTGTCCTGCGCGTCCACCAGGAGCGTGCCACGGGTCGGAACGTGTGGGGGGTCCTGCGGCTCAGCGGGATTGCTCGTGTCATGCACAGGCCGCTCCTCTCTGTAGTGATTCCACTACCAAGTGACACCAGGGTGCTTTAGAGTTGGCTGCCGCTCAACGTGTCAACTCGAAACGGAGAGTTGGTGGCGAGTTGGTCAATCTCAAGGAACTGAACCCGGAGGGCTGCCCGTCGGAAGCCTTCGGTGCACGTCTGCGGCAGCTGCGCGAGGTGCGCGGCTGGCGCCAAGAAGACCTCGGCTTCGAGATGGGTTATTCCGGCACGCATGTTTCGGCCGTCGAAACTGGTCGCAAGATGCCGACTCTTCGGTTCGCGCGCAAGGCGGACATAGCCTTCGGTCTGGTCGGAACGGCCGACACATTCGAACGCCAGTGGCGTGAGCTCCGGAACGGGAGTCTGCTGGAAGGCTTTCCGGAGTTCCTCGGGTATGAGGGCCGGGCCGCCGAGATCCGGCTGTATGAGGTGGGGGTCATACCGGGTCTGCTCCAGACGCCGGAATACGCCAAGGCGCTTGCGCACAGCGTCGTGAAGCGGGGCGCGATCACCAGCGAGCAGGCGGATGAGCGCGTCGCGCTCATCGCGGAGCGTCAGTCCGTGCTGCTGCGGACGAATCCGCCGCTGGTGTTCGTGGTGCTGGACGAAGGCTGTATTCGCCGCACCGTTGGTGGATCAGGCGTCATGGACGCTCAGTTGGCTCGGCTGCTGGAGTTCGCCGAGCTGCCGAACAGCGTGCTCCAGCTCGCGCCATTCGCCATGGGGGAGCGGCGCCCGCTCAGTCTGCCGCTCTACCTGCTCACGATGGCGGATCGCTCGCTGATGTCGTACGCGGAGTCCTCCCATCGAGGGCATCTGGAGCGTGAAAGCACTTTCGTCCTGCCCTTGCTGACGGCCTACCATCAGCTTCAGGCCCACGCCCTCTCGCAGGATGGGACCGTGGCCTTGATCAGTCAGATACGAAAGGGCACCTCGTGACGACGACCGATTCCCCCCGCTGGTTCAAGTCCTCCTACAGCGAAAATGGCGGCGCCTGCGTCGAGGTCGCCGCGAACCTCGTCGCCTCGCGCGGTGTGGTCCCTGTCCGTGACTCCAAGGATGCGGCGGGCCCGGTTCTGGACTTCGCCGCTGAGTCCTTCCGCGCGTTCGTGACGGGTGTCAGGACGGGTGAGTTCGACTCCCGCTGACCCTTCATTCCTCCGCAAGTCCCGGCTACGGAAGGGCACCTCGTGACGACGACCGATTCCCCCCGCTGGTTCAAGTCCTCCTACAGCAGCAACGGCGGCGCCTGCATCGAGGTAGCCGCGAACCTCGTCGCCTCACGTGGTGTGGTCCCGGTCCGTGACTCGAAGGACGCGGCGGGCCCCGTTCTGGACTTCGCCGCCGACTCCTTCCGCACCTTCGTGGCCGGTGTCAGGACGGGCGGGTTCGGCACCGTCTGACCCGCTCCCGTTCACGCCCGGCCGGGCTTCCCGGCCGGGCGTTTCGCGTGGGCGAGTAGGGTCCACGTCCATGGCGGACGAATGGGCGGGCTTCGGGGCTGACCTGCACCTCGAACTGCGTGGACAGGGGCTGCGCGCCGGGCTCGTGGAGGCGTTGCGGGAGGCCGCGCGCACCGGGCGGCTCGCGCCTGGGACGCGGTTGCCGTCGTCCCGTACGCTCGCCGCCGATCTGGGCATCGCCCGCAACACCGTCGCCGAGGCCTACGCCGAACTCGTCGCCGAGGGCTGGCTCACCGCCCGCCAGGGCTCCGGAACTCGGGTCGCCCAGCGTGCGGCCCCGCGCAGGACCGCGCACCAGAAGGCGGCTTCGCCTCGCGTCGAACGGGTCACCCAGCGCCCCGCGCACCGCCTCGTGGCCGGCGCACCCGATCTGGCCTCCTTCCCGCGTGCCGAGTGGCTCAAGGCGGCGCGGCGGGCGTTGACAGCCGCTCCGCATGAGGCGTTCGGGTACGGGGATCCCTACGGGCGCATCGAGTTGCGTACCGCCCTCGCGGGCTATCTGGCGCGGGCGCGCGGGGTGTACGCCGAGCCCGAGCGCATCGTGATCTGTTCCGGTTTCGTCCACGGGCTGACGCTGCTCGGCACCGTGCTGCGGCGGCAGCGGAAGGTGCGGGAGGTGGCGGTGGAGGCGTACGGGTACGCCGTGCACCGCAAGCGGCTGAGCGATACCGGCCTTCGGCTGCCCGCGCTGTCCTTCGACACGCTGGGCAGCCGTACCGGCGAGCTCGCCGCCATGAAGGACGTCGGCGCCGTGCTGCTCACACCCGCGCACCAGTTCCCGATGGGGGTCGCGCTGCATCCCGACCGGCGGGCGGAGGCCGTCGACTGGGCGCGGCGTTCGGGCGGGCTGGTGCTGGAGGACGACTACGACGGGGAGTTCAGATACGACCGGCAGCCCGTCGGCGCGCTTCAGGGACTCGATCCGGACCGGGTGGTGTATCTCGGCACCGCCAGCAAGTCCCTGGCCCCGGGCTTGCGGATCGGCTGGCTGGTGCTGCCGCCGGGGCTGGCGGGCGAGGTGGCCGCGGCGAAAGGGCCGATGGACTGGGCGACGAGCGCGCTGGACCAGCTCACGCTCGCCGAGTTCCTCGTGTCGGGGGCATACGACCGGCATGTACGCGGAATGCGGCTGCGCTACCGCCGACGCCGCGACCAGTTGGTGGCGGCACTCGCCGAGCGCGCCCCGGAGGTCACGGTGAGCGGTATCGCGGCGGGCATGCACGCGGTGCTCGAACTGCCGCCGGGCACCGAGGCGTCCGTCCTCCAGGCGGCTGCCTGGCAGGGCCTGGCCCTCCAGGGCCTGTCGCACTACCGCCACCCCGCCACCCCGCCCACGCGTGACGCCCTCGTGGTCGGTTACGGCACTCCGTCCGACAGCGCCTGGTCGGGCGCGCTCGACGCGCTGTGCCGGGTGCTGCCCTGAGCGGGCTGTCCGTTCCCCTCGGTCCCCTCGGTCTCCTCGGCCTCCTTGGCCTCCTCGGCCACCTGGACCTCCTCGATCTCCTCGGCTACCCGGCCTCACGACCGGCCGTGTCAGGGCGGCGCCGGGACCCCCGGGCCCTCCCGTGCCGGTCCCGGCAGTTCCCCGAAACGGGCCAGGGCCAGCGCCCCCGCCACCGCGATGGCGAAGCCGGTGACGGCCAGCCAGGTGAGGCCTTCGCGGGGGCTGTCGCCGAGCCAGACGACGCCGACGGCGGAGGGCAGCAGGGTCTCCGTCAGAACCAGGCCCGCGGTAGCCGTGGTCACCGAGCCGTGCGCGAACGCCGAGGTGAGCAGCAGGAAGGCGCAGGCACCGCCGAGCACGATGGCGTACAGCGCCGGGTTGCCGAAGTCGAGCGAGTCGAGGAGCCGCACCGCCACCTCGGGCACTCCGAAGCCGATGCCCGCGCCGAGGCCCAGGACCAGCGCCCGAGCGCGGCCTGGGAGGCGCCCGGCCGCCGCGCCGATCAGCAGCACCACGACAGCCGTACCGAGCAGCACCCACTTCAGGGCGGGCGGCGGGGTGGCGCTGCCTTCCGGGCCCGAGGCGATGCCCAGCATGGCGAGCCCGGCGCAGACCATGCCCACCGCGCCCCACTCGACCCGGGTAAGCCGCACCGACAGCAGCCGGGTCGCCGCGACGGCCGTCACCGCCAGGCTCGCGGCGAGCGCCGCACTCACCGCGTAGATCGGGATCAGGCGAAGGGCGACGATCTGGAGACCGAAGCCGGCGCCGTCCAGGGCGAGCCCTGCGATGTACCGCCACTGCCGCACCGCACGCAGCAGCAGCGCGGTGTCCAGCCCGGAGGTCGCGTCCGGGCCGGCGACGGAGCGGGCCGCGATCGCCTGGAAGACCGTCGCCAGGCCGTAGCAGACCGCCGAGGCAATCGCGCAGAGCATCCCGAAGTGCACAAACCGACTCTAGATGGGGAGGCTTCGTGGACCGGGCTTACGGCGGCACGGCACGTCCCTCTAGTGTGTGCGGCGTTCCATGGGCTGGCTTGATATGTGCATACATGTGCGCGAGGACGAGAACGGGGGGCCGGGGAATGGCACGGCGCAGGCTGAGGTCGGGGACGGTCGTGCTCGGCGGTATGGGGGTGCTCGCGGCGACGCTCACCTCCTGCGGCTCGGAGCCGGACGAGCGGTGCGTGGACCCCGTGACGTACGAGGTGCTGCCCGACTACGAGTGCGATGACGACGGCGGCAGCGGTCGCCACTACTACGGAGGCAGCATCAGCAACGGGAAGGCCTCCGGCGGAAGCTACGACAAGTCGGCTGTCAAGACCGGCGGTTTCGGCTCATCCGGCTCCAGCGGCGGCTGAGCGCGAGACGCAGGCACAGGGAACGACCGAGCAGCGATGAGACGCCACACCATCGAGCCCCGCCCCGGCTGGCAGCAGACCGTCGAGGAGCAGGGCGTCATCTACCCGCTCACCCGCTACCCGGACGGTTCACTGCGTCCGTACTGGGACGAGAGCGCGTACTACGAGTTCTCCCTGCCCGAGGTCGAGGCGCTGGAGGAGGTCGTCGAGGAACTTCACGTCATGTGCCTGGCAGCGGCCGGGCACATCGTGGAGCAGGACCGGTTCGCCGACCTCGGCATCACCGACCGCAGGCTGGCCCGGCGGGTCACCGAGTCCTGGCGCCGCCGCGCCGAGCTGCCCTCCCTCTACGGGCGCTTCGACCTGCGCTACGACGGCACGGGACCGGCGAAGCTGCTGGAGTACAACGCCGACACCCCCACCTCGCTGGTGGAGGCCGCGAGTCCGCAGTGGTTCTGGATGGAGGAGCTCTTCCCGGGCGCCGACCAGTGGAATTCCCTGCACGAGCGTCTGGTGGACGCCTGGAAGCGGCAGGCACCGCTGTTGCCGCCCGGCCCGGTGCACTTCGCGCACTCGGACGGCGACGAGCTCGGCGAGGACCTGATGACGGTCGCGTACCTCCGTGAGACCGCGCAGCAGGCCGGGCTGGCCACCGAGGCGCTGTCGGTCGAGCGGATCGGCTGGGACCGGATCTCCGGGCGGTTCGTGGACGACCGGCTCCGCTTCATCCGCAGCTGCTTCAAGCTGTATCCGTGGGAGTGGCTGGCCACCGACCCCTTCGGCCCGCACGTCCTGGACACCCTGGACAACGGCGGCGGCACCGGGACCACCTGTTGGATCGAGCCCGCCTGGAAGATGCTGCTCTCCAACAAGGCCCTGATGGCGGTGCTGTGGGAGCTGTACCCGGGGCATCCGAACCTGCTCCCGTCCTATCTCGACGGTCCGCGCGAGCTCGCCACGACCACCGGCTACGTGGCCAAGCCGCTGCTGGGCCGGGAGGGCGCGGGCGTCACCATCCACGAGCCCGGCGACGCGGACCCCGTCATACGCGACGAGCCCTGCTGCTACCAGGAGCTCGCGCCGCTTGCCGAATTCGACGGCAATCGTGTCGTGCTCGGCGCCTGGGTCGTGGAGGACGAGGCGGCGGGGCTCGGCATCCGCGAATCGGCGGGGCTGATCACGGACGAGTACGCCCGCTTCATCCCGCATGTGATCCTCTGAGTCGCCGGGGCCTCGCGGAGGCACGCCGCCGCGAGGCCCCGGCGCTCGGTCACTCCCCGGCCAGCACCGCGCGGAGCTGGTCCAGACCCCAGTCCAGATCCTCCTTGCTGATCACCAGTGGGGGAGCGATCCGGATCGTGGACCCATGGGTGTCCTTGACCAGCACGCCCCGGTCCATCAGCTTCTCGGAGATCTCCCGGCCCGTACCGTGCGACGGCGCCATGTCGACTCCCGCCCACAGCCCGCGCCCGCGCACCGCGTCGACCGCGCCGCCGCCGACCAGCAGCCCCAGCTCGTGATGCAGATGCTCACCCAGCTCGGCCGCGCGCTGCTGGAACTCGCCCGTACGCAGCATCCCGATGACCTCAAGCGCGACCGCGCAGGCCAGTGGGTTCCCGCCGAACGTCGAACCGTGCTCACCCGGGCGATAGATCCCGAGGACGTCGCTGGACGACACGACAGCCGAGACCGGGACGACACCGCCGCCCAGTGCCTTGCCGAGCACGTACATGTCCGGGACCACGCCCTCGTGCTCGCAGGCGAAGGTACGGCCGGTACGGCCCAGACCCGACTGGATCTCGTCGGCGATGAACAGCACACCGCGCTCGCGGGTCAGCTCCCGCACCCCGGTCAGGTATCCGGCCGGGGGCACCAGGACCCCGGCCTCGCCCTGGATCGGTTCGAGCAGCACGGCCACCGTGTTGTCACTGAGCGCGCGCTCCAGCGCGGTGAGGTCGCCGTACGGGACGATCTCGAATCCGGGGGTGTACGGGCCGAAGTCGGCACGGGCCTCCGGGTCGGTGGAGAAGCTGATGATCGTCGTCGTGCGCCCGTGGAAGTTGTTGGCCGCGACGATGATCTTCGCCTGGCCCTGCGGCACTCCCTTGACCTGGTAGCCCCACTTACGGGCCGTCTTGACGGCGGTCTCGATCGCCTCGGCACCGGTGTTCATCGGAAGCACCATCTCCATGCCGCACAGCTCGGCGAGCCGGCCGCAGAAGTCGGCGAACCGGTCGTGGTGGAACGCCCGCGAGGTCAGCGTCACCCGCTCCAGCTGGGCCTTCGCCGCGTCGATCAGCCGCCGGTTGCCATGGCCGAAGTTGAGCGCCGAATAGCCGGCCAGCATGTCGAGGTAGCGGCGGCCCTCGACATCGGTCATCCACGCGCCGTCCGCGGACGCGACGACGATCGGCAGCGGGTGGTAGTTGTGGGCGCTGTGCGCCTCCGCGGAGGCGATTGCCTTGTCCGTGGGCGTCGCCTTCTCCGTAGCAGACACGGGGTCTCCGTTCGTCCTGCGGCGTGGGTGTGTGGGCCGATGGCCTGCCGAACCCGGGCCGGGATGGTGGCCCTTTCGCCGGCCCCTTTCTCCGGCCTCTTTCTATCGTCGCTCGCGCGGAGCGGGAAGAAACCTGAGTGGCGCAACCCGGGCCGTGGGGTGTCCGCACCGGTGAGTGGGGTGGGCGGAACGCACGGCGGCGGGACGACGACGGCGTCATGCCGCCCAGGCCATGGGGTCGTGTGTTCCTCGTCTCACCGGCGATCCTCGTCAGGCCCGGAGTGTCACGCCGGGCGCCCCGTCGCGGCTCCGGCCCCCCGGCGGTTCCCGGAACCGTGCGGCCCGATCGCAGTCGGACTGCCCCGCTCTGCCCCGGGCACATGCCCGGGGCAGAGCGGCGGCGGGGAAGTCGCGGCACCTGCCCGGAAACCGTTCCCGGACTGTCCGCGGCACCTGAGAGAATGCTGCACATGGCCTCTGACAGTCCTCGCGTGCTTTCCGGAATCCAGCCCACCTCAGGTTCGTTCCACCTGGGCAACTACCTGGGCGCGGTCCGCCAGTGGGTGGCGTTGCAGGAGACCCACGACGCCTTCTACATGGTCGTGGACCTCCACGCGATCACGGTTCCCCAGGACCCGGCGGAGCTGCGAGCCAACACGCGGCTCGCTGCAGCCCAGCTGCTCGCGGCGGGTCTCGACCCCGAGCGCTGCACGCTGTTCATCCAGAGCCACGTGCCCGAGCACGCCCAGCTCGGCTGGGTGATGAACTGCCTCACCGGCTTCGGCGAGGCGTCCCGGATGACCCAGTTCAAGGACAAGTCCGCCAAGCAGGGCGCCGACCGTGCCACGGTCGGGCTCTTCACCTATCCGATCCTCCAGGTCGCGGACATCCTGCTCTACCAGGCCAACGAGGTACCGGTCGGCGAGGACCAGCGTCAGCACATCGAGCTCACGCGCGATCTCGCCGAGCGTTTCAACGGCCGCTTCGGACAGACGTTCAAGGTCCCGTCGGCGTACATCCTGAAGGAGACGGCGAAGATCTACGACCTTCAGGACCCGTCCGGCAAGATGAGCAAGTCGGCGGCCAACCCCAAGGGCCTGATCAACCTGCTCGACGAGCCGAAGGCGACGGCCAAGAAGGTCAAGAGCGCGGTCACCGACACGGAGACCGTGATCCGCTTCGACGCCGAGCGCAAGCCGGGTGTCAGCAACCTGCTCACCATCATGTCCACCCTCACCGGTACGGCCATCGCCGATCTTGAACAGAGCTACGAGGGCAAGGGCTACGGCGCGCTGAAGACCGACCTCGCCGAGATCATGGTGGACTTCGTGACGCCGTTCCGGGACCGCACCCAGGAGTACCTGGGAGACCCGGAGACTTTGGACGCGATCCTGGCCAAGGGTGCGGAGAAGGCCCGCGCGGTCGCCGCCGAGACCCTTTCCCAGGCCTATGAGCGGGTGGGTTTCCTGCCGGCCAAGCACTGAGTCCGGTCCTGAGTCCAGGCACTGGTCCAGGGCACCGAGCAAAGGCAGCGGAAGCAGTGAGTCCAAGGACACAGGCATCGGGGCCGGGGGCAGACCAAGGGCCCTGGCGGGAGGCCCGCCGCAGCCGTCACACTGGCGGCTGTGGGGACCGGCTGCGGACCGGCTTCACGACGACCACCGGAGAGAGCATCGACCCGGGTTCCGGACACGCGGCCGGAGACCCGGAGGGGAGTACGACGTGGGGACCGTAACGCTCGGCGTTTCGATCGCGGTCCCGGAGCCGTTCGGCAGCCTGCTCCAGCAGCGGCGCGCGGGCTTCGGTGACGCCGCCGCGTACGGCATTCCCACACATGTCACCCTGCTCCCGCCCACCGAGGTCGACGCCTCGGCGCTGCCCTCCGTCGAGGGGCATTTGAGCAGGGTGGCCGCCGTGGGGCGGTCCTTCCCGATGCGGCTGCGCGGCACCGGCACGTTCCGCCCGCTGTCGCCCGTCGTCTTCGTCAAGGTCGTCGAGGGAGCGACGGACTGCACCCGGCTCCAGCAGCAGGTCAGGGAGCCGTCCGGCCCGCTGGCCAGGGAGCTCCACTTCCCGTACCACCCGCATGTGACCATCGCCCACGGCATCGCCGATGAGGCCATGGACCTGGCGTACGAAGAGCTCGCGGGCTACGAGGCGGTGTGGACCTGCGCCTCCTTCGCGTTGTACGAGCAGGGTTCGGACGCCGTGTGGCGCAAGCTGCGGGAGTACGACTTCGGGGGCGGCGGATCCGGACTGCACAATGTGCCTCCGCAGGGCACCGCCGTCGATTCCGACGCCCCGGCGCCCGCGCCCAGGTAGGGATGGGCGGGACTCGCCGTGCTCGCGGGGCTGGCGACCCCGCTCGCCCTGGCCGCTCCCGCCGCGGCGCAATCCGGCACCTATGCCTTCGTGGCCAACCAGGGCGCGGACAACGTGTCCGTGATCGACACCACCAGCAACACCGTGGTGGACACCGTCGGGGCGCACGGCAGACCGGCGGCGCGATCGCGTCTCTCGCGCTCGTCCTCATGGGGTCGGTCCGGTGGAGCCCCTGGCCCGGGTGCGGCAACTCCTGACCGACGCCCGGCCCTCACACGGGCAGCCGCCGGAACACCGCGCGCGGTACATGCCTCAACGCCGACATCACCACCCGCAGCCGCCCCGGCACCCACACCGTCTCGGTACGCCGCCGCAACCCCGTCTCGATGGCCAGGGCGACCGTCTCCGGAGTCGTCGCCAGCGGTGCCTCGGGCAGCCCGGCCGTCATCTTGGACCGTACGAACCCGGGCCTGACCACCATCACATGCACACCGGTCCCGTGCAGCGCGTCGCCGAGACCCTGCGCGAAGGCGTCCAGACCCGCCTTGGACGACCCGTAGATGAAGTTGGCCCGGCGGGCCCGCTCGCCCGCCACCGACGAGAGCACGACCAGCGAGCCGTGCCCCTGGGCCTGGAGTGCCGCTGCGCAGACCAGACCGGCTGAGACCGCGCCGGTGTAGTTGGTCTGGGCTACCTGTACCGCCGAGAGCGGTTGGGCCTCGTCCCGCGCCTGGTCGCCGAGTACACCGAAGGCGAGCAGCACCATGTCGATGTCGCCTTCGGTGAAGACCTTGCCCAGCACCTCCTCGTGCCGTGCGGGTTCGAGGGCGTCGAACGGCACGGTGCGCACATCCGCGCCCAGGGTCCGGAGCGAGTCCGCGGCCTCGTCCATGGCGGGGGACGGCCGCCCGGCCAGCCAGACCGTGCGCGTACGCCGCGCCAGCAGCCGGCGGGCGGTGGCCAGGCCGATCTCGGATGTGCCTCCGAGGACGAGCAGGGACTGCGGTGCGCCGAATGCGTCCTTCATGAGGTGCTCCTTCTTCGAGCGATGGCGGTGGACGTCTACAGGGACAGGCGGCGGGACAGGTCCGAGACGAACACCCCGCGCGGATCGAGCTCCGCGCGCAGCGTCCGGAAGCGCTCCGCCTCCGGGTACATCGCCGCCAGCAGTTCGGGCCGCAACCGGGAGTCCTTCGCCAGGTACACCCGTCCACCGGCGTCCGCCACGTCCTCGTCCAACGCGTCGAGCAGCGTGTCGAGACCGGGCAGCCATGCCGGGACGTCCAGGGCGAGTGTCCAGCCGGGCCGGGGGAACGACAGCCAGCCCGCGTCGGCTTCGCCGAATCGCTTCAGCACCGCGAGGAACGCCGGACAGCGGTGCCGTGCGATCCGCCGCACGATCCGGTGCAGTGCCTCCTCCTGACCGAACCCGACCACGAACTGGTACTGCACGAAGCCACTGCGCCCGTAGATCCGGTTCCAGTGCGGTACGCCGTCCAGTGGGTGGAAGAACGTCGAGACCGGCTGGAGTTCACCCGTACGTGAACGAGGAGCCCTGCGGTACCAGAGCTCGTTGAACCAGGACACCGATGTGCGGCCGATGAGCCCCCGCGGTACGAAGTCCGGCGCGAGGCCGGTGAATCCGGGGGCGGCGGGCAGCCGTCGCGGCCGGAACTCCAGAGGCTGCCGCAGGGTGTGCGGCGGAAGGGCGTCGAGCGGCGCGTGGTCCCCGCGGGTGAGGATCGCGCGGCCGGTCGATCCGCCGCGCGCGAGCAGGTCGATCCAGGCGACCGAGTAGCGGTAGCGGTTGTCGCCGGCGGTGAGCCGGACCATCAGATCGTCCAGGTCCAGGGTCCGTTCCGTGTCGACGGACATCAGGGACGTCTCGACGGGGTGCAGCCCGAGCGTGGCGGACAGGATGACCCCGGTCAGGCCCATACCGCCCGCCGTCGCGTCGAACAGGTCGGTGCCGGGCACGGCGACACGGACTTCGCCGTCGGCGGTGAGCAGTTCCAGCGAGCGGACATGGCGGGTGAAGGAGCCGCAGACATGGTGGTTCTTGCCGTGGATGTCGGCGCCGATGGCCCCGCCGACGGTCACATAGCGGGTCCCGGGGGTGACCGGGACGAACCAGCCGAGTGGCAGCAGCACCTCCGTCAACTGGTGCAGGCTGACACCCGCGTCGCACACCACGATGCCCGCTTCGGCGTCAACGGTCCTGATGCGGGCGAGGCCGGTCATGTCGACCACGGCGCCGCCCGCGTTCTGCGCTGCGTCACCGTACGCCCGTCCCAGACCGCGTGCGATGGAACCGCGTCCGCCGCAGTGGCGTACGGCTTCCACCGCCTCCTCGTGGGTGCGGGGGCGGATGACCAGTCGCGCGGCGGACGGGGCGGTGCGGCCCCAGCCGGTCACGGTGACGGGGCTCGCAGGGGGGGCAGTGGCGGCGTCACCGGATTCGGCGGCACGGGACTCGGCGGAGCAGTCGGCGGGCATACCCGGACGCTAGCGCCCCTTATATGTGAATTGCCGGTATCTCTTCCCTGGGCTCCACCGACTCGCCTGACTCGCCGAAATGGGTGATTAAACGGGTGTCATTAAAGATGTGCCGTGAATGACGGCCTCTGGTTGAGAAGAGTCGCCCGTATGCGACACGTCGACTGGACGCATTGGCCGCACCTGACGTCCATGCCGGGCTTGGCGTCCTTGCCGTACTGGGTGCACGCCGACCAGCGTCTGCTGACGGCCCTGCGCGACTGCGGGCGGGATCAGCGCGTGGCCGCCGTGGCCCGTGCCTTCTCGCACGGCGGCGAGCACGGCGCGGTGTGGCTTGCGGCGGGCCTGGTGTGCGCTGCTGCGGACCGGGAACGCCGCCAGGGTTGGCTGCGCGGCACCGCGCTGGTGGGCGCGGCCCACTTGGCGAGCATGGGCGTCAAACGCCTTGTCCGGCGTCCGCGCCCCCGCCTTCCCTGTCTCGAACCGCTGGTGAAGACCCTGAGCCGGCACTCGTTCCCCAGCTCGCACGCCACTGCCGCGGCCGCGGCGACGGTCGCCTTCGGCGCCCTGCGCCCGGCGGGGGGACGGCTGGTGCCGCCGTTGGCCGCCGCGGTGTGCGTCTCCCGGCTGGTCGTCGGGGTCCACTACCCGACCGATGTGGCCGCGGGTGCGCTGCTGGGCGGGCTGACGGCACGTCTGGGTGCGGGCTGGCTGCGGTCCGCGCCGGTCGCCGGAGGCAGAGCGCGCGGCAGGGGCAGGGGTGACGCCAGGGACGGCGGAGGAGGCGGTCATGGCTGAGCCCGGTACGGTCGTCCTGGACCAGCCGGAGCGGCGCCCGGACGGCCTCGGTACCACCGCGACCGCCCCCGCCCGCCGCCGTACGGGCGGCGTGCTCACCGGACTGCTCAGGACTGCCCGCCCGCACCAGTGGATCAAGAACGTCCTGGTGGCTGCGGCCCCCGTGGCGGCCGGCGAGCTCGCCTCCTGGGACACGGCCGCCCAACTGGGCCTGGTCTTCGTACTCTTCACGACGGCCGCTTCATCGGTCTATCTGATCAATGATGCGCGCGATGCCGAAGCCGACCGCGCCCATCCGGTGAAGTGCCGCCGCCCGGTGGCCGCGGGCGAGGTCCCCGTATCCGCCGCCTACACCACGGGCGCGTTGCTCTCGCTGGCGACGATCGGCGCCTCCGTGGCGCTGTGCAACGCGCTGACCGCCGCGCTGCTCAGCGCCTACGTCGCGATGCAGCTTGCCTACTGCGTACGGCTCAAGCACGTCCTCGTGGTGGACCTGGCCGTGGTCACCACCGGATTCCTGATGCGGGCCATGACCGGCGGGGTGGCGCTGTCCATCCCGCTGTCCCGGTGGTTCCTGATCACCGCGGGGTTCGGCGCGCTGTTCATGGTCGCGGCCAAGCGCTATTCGGAGGCCGTGCGGATGGCGGACGCGGGTGGCGCGACCCGGGCGCTGCTCACCTCGTACACCACCGGATATCTGCGCTTCGTCTGGCAGCTCGCGGCCGGGGTCGCCGTACTCGGCTACTGCCTCTGGGCGCTGGAGTCCGGGGACGCCGCCACCGTGAACGGTTCGCTGCTGCCCTGGCGCCAGCTCTCGATGATCGCCTTCACCCTGGGCGTGCTGCGTTACGCGGTCTTCGCGGACCGGGGCGCGGCCGGTGCCCCCGAGGAGGTCGTCCTGCGGGACCGGCCGCTGGCTGTCATCGGGCTGGTGTGGCTGGCGATGTACGGCATGGCCGTGGCGGGCGTCTGACGATCGGGTCCATACCGCGCCGATGTGTGGATCGTGCTCGATGTGCGGATCGATCTCGGCTCGGAAGGGCAGGCGTACGGCATGGACTGGCTGACCCGAATTCCCGTCATCGGACCGCTCGCGCGGCGCCTGATGAAGACCCACGCCTGGCGCACCTATGAGCGGCTCGACCGGGTGCACTGGACCCGGTTGGCCGCCGCGATCACATTCATCAGTTTCCTGGCGCTCTTCCCGCTGATCACCGTGGCCGCCGCGGTCGGCGCGGCACTGCTCAGCGACGGTCAGCTGAAGGACCTGGAGAACCGGCTCGCCGACCAGGTCCCGGGGATCTCCGACCAGCTCGACATCGAGGGCCTCGTCTCCAACGCCGGGACGATCGGGCTGATCGCGGGTGCCCTTCTGCTGCTCACCGGCATCAGCTGGATCGGCTCGATGCGCGACTGCCTGCGCGCGGTCTGGGAGCTGGACGACACCGACGAGGGCAACCCGATCGTGCGCAAGGGCAAGGACGCCCTGGTGCTGCTCGGCTTCGGCGCGGTGGTGCTCGCCTCGTTCGCCGCGTCCGCCCTCGGCTCCACCGCGCTGGGCTGGAGCGCCGAACAGCTGGGCATCGACCGCACCGGCGCGGGGGGCGTTCTGCTCCGCGTCTGCGCCCTCGCCATCGCCGTGCTCGCCGACTTTCTGATGCTGCTCTACGCCCTGACCCTGCTGCCCGCGGTGCAGCCGCCGCGCCGCAGGCTGATCGTCGCCGCGCTGCTCGGCGCCGTCGGCTTCGAACTGCTCAAACTGCTGCTCAGCGGGTACATCTCGGGCATCGCGGCCAGGTCGATGTACGGCGCCTTCGGGGTACCGGTGGCCCTGCTGCTGTGGATGAACTTCACCGCGAAACTGCTGCTGTACTGCGCGTCCTGGACGGCGACCGGAAGCGCGAGCACCGACGCCGACGCCCAGGAACCCGCTCGGACCGGTCCTAGCGGCGAGGGAGGCGGCGGACCAGATCGGGCAGCGGCCAGCGCCGGTTGACCAGGAGCCCCCCGCCGGCCAGCAGCACCAGCACGCCGCCGGTGATGGCGAGCGCGACTCCGACTCCGCTGGAGCCCTCGTGTGCCGCTGCGGAGGCGTGCTCGGGCTCGGCGCCGTTCTTCACGCCCTCCCCGTTCGCGTCTCCGTCGCCGCTGCCTTCGCTGTCGCCACCGCCACCACCGGAGGTCGACTGCGAGCCGCCCGATGGGCCGGTCACCGCGGACCTGGGCGGGACCAGTTCGCCGACCGGCTCCACCTTGCCGGCGGCGGCGAAGCCCCAGTCGAGCAGGCGCTCGGTCTCCTTGTAGACCGCCTGGCTCTCCTTCGACGACGGGTTCATCACCGTGACGAGGAGCACCCTGCCGTTCCGCTCGGCCACTCCGGTGAAGGTCGCGCCCGCGTGGGTGGTGTTGCCGTTCTTGACGCCCGCGATGCCCTGGTAGGCGTTGACGCCGGATGCGCCGGTGAGCAGCCTGTTGGTGTTCTGGATCTCGAAGGTCGGCCGCGCCTTCCCCGGTTTCTTCTCGCCGGGGAACCGGGCGCGTACGGTCGAACAGTACTCGCGGAAGTCCTTCTTCTGGAGACCGCTGCGGGCGATCAGCGTCAGGTCGTACGCGCTCGACACCTGGCCCGTCTCGTCGTAGCCGTCCGGGGTGACCACCTGGGTGTCGAGGGCCTGCAGTTCCTCCGCGTGGTCCTGCATGTCCCGTACGGTCTGGTCGATCCCGCCGTTCATCGCGGAGAGGACATGGACGGCGTCGTTGCCCGAACGCAGGAAGACGCCGAGCCAGAGGTCGTGGACGGTGTAGGACTGCTTCTCCTTGACCCCGACGAGGCTGCTGCCCTCGCCCACCCCCATCAGCTCTTCACGGGTGACCGTGTGCACGTCGTCCTTGTTCATCCTGGGCAGCAGGGTGTCCGCGAACAGCATCTTCAGCGTGGAGGCGGGGGCGAGCCGCCAGTGCGCGTTGTGGGACGCGAGCACGTCGCCGCTCTCCGCGTCCGCGACGATCCAGGAGCGGGCCGACAGGTCCTTGGGCAGCACCGGGGCGCTGGCGCCGAGGTTGACCTGGGTGCCCGGGACACCGAGCTGAGTACCGCCGACTGTCGACATCTGCGCGGGCGGATTCGGAGCCTTGGGGTCCGCCTTGGTGGCACCGGCCGCTGCCTTGGGCGCCGTGGTGGCCGCGAGCGCGGGGGAGGCGGCGATCGAAGGCAGCAGTACGGCGGCGATGACCGTCAATGCGGTCTTTTTCAAAGCAGACACGATCGAGAAAGTACATGGACTTGTCATCGAATCTGACACCGGACGGAGGACCCGCCGCGAGCTCCCCCGGGACAGCCCATCCGCCGGACCCCGCCGTACCGGAGTGGTGGACAGCGGTGATACTGGGTCCATGAAGCTCAGCCGCCCCGTCTCCTGGTTCCTGCTCGTGTTCGGGGTATGGAGCTGGGTCATCTGGGTCACTTTCATCAAGAACCTGTGGCAGGACGCCGGCGGGCTCGCCTTCGACGCCGCGGGTGACCCGACTGCCTACTTCTGGGTCCATCTGCTGCTCGCCATCACGTCCTTTCTCCTGGGGACGGTGATCGGGGCCATCGGGTTGCGTGGTCTGCGGGCCTTGCGCCACGACCACGAGACCGCTGCGAACCACGAGAACCACGGGTAAGAGGGAGCGCTGCCATGCCGGTGGTTCTGCTGGTGATCGTCTTGGTCCTCGCGCTGTTCGGCGGCGTGCACTGGTACGTGTGGCGGCGGTTGGTCCGCGACACGACCATGCCCGGAAGTGCCGTACGCCACATCGGCACCGTCGCCGTGGTACTGCTGCCGCTGCTCTCCGTGGGGGCGATGACCTCGGGGCGGGCGGGTGTGCCGTTCTGGCTCCAGCAGGTGCTCGCCTGGCCGGGCTATCTGTGGCTCGCGGTGCTGCTCTACCTGACGCTCGCCCTGGTGGTGGCCGAGGGCGTACGGCCGCTGCTGCGGCGCTGGCTCGCGCACAGGGCTGACATGGGGTCAGCGGATGCAGGCCGGGTGGCTCTGCCGACGGCAGCCGAGGCCCCGTCCGTCGCGGTGGTCGCCCACGGCGGCGGAGCCTCGGTCGCAGCACCTCTTGAGCCTCTCGACGCCGGTACGGCCCCGAAGACCCCTCCCGCGGCCGACCCCACCGACCCCGCCGACCCCGCCGACCCCGCGGGTTCGTCCGGGTTCTCCCCTTTCCCCTCCTCCGGGGGTGTGACACGACGGCTGTTCGTCGCCCGGGTCGCGGGCGGCGCGGCCGCGGCGGTCGCCGCCGGGACCGTCGGCTACGGGACGTACGGGGTGCTGCGTGGGCCCCGGGTGAAGAGGGTCACCGTGCCGCTCGCCAAGCTGGCGCGCGGGGCGCACGGCTACCGGATCGCGGTCGTCAGCGATGTCCACCTCGGGCCGGTGCTCGGCCGCGCCCATGCCCAGCGGATCGTGGACACGATCAACGCCACCCAGCCCGATCTGGTCGCCGTCGTCGGCGATCTGGTCGACGGCAGCGTGGCCGACCTCGGACGGGCCGCCGAGCCCCTGGCGCAGATCGAGGCACCCGACGGAGCCTTCTTCGTCACCGGCAACCACGAGTACTTCTCCGGCGCCGACGCATGGGTCGACCATGTCCGTGAGCTCGGCCTCACCCCGCTGCGCAACGACCGTGTCGAGCTGGCCGGCTTCGATCTCGCGGGCGTGGACGACGTCGCGGGCGAGAGCGAGGGCAAGGGGCCCGACTTCGTCCGTGCGCTCGGGGACCGCGACCGCAGCCGCGCCTCGGTGCTGCTCGCCCATCAGCCCGTCGTGATCCACGACGCCGTACGCCATGGAGTGGACCTCCAGCTCTCCGGTCACACCCACGGCGGCCAGCTGTGGCCCGGCAACCTGATCGCCGACGCCGCCAATCCGACCCTTGCCGGTCTGGAGCGCTACGGCGACACCCAGCTCTACGTCTCGCGCGGCGCGGGCGCCTGGGGTCCCCCGGTCCGGGTCGGCGCACCGTCCGACATCACCGTCGTGGAGCTGGCATCCCGCCAGGCCTGAACGCCGTCCGGACCGCCACCGCCACCGCCACGACGGGTCGGGCCGCAGGACACGGCCCTCAGCAGGACGTTCCAGCGCGGCGTCCGGACTGGCCGGCGGTCTACCGTGCGGTCATGGGCGTGAGCGGTGGCACGGACGGTACTGCGGACGGTGCGGGGTCCGCGTATGTGGAGAGCCCGGCGCGGCTCATCGCGCTGTCCGACGGGATCTACGCGATCGCCATGACGCTCCTGGTGCTGGATGTCTCGGTGCCCGAGGGCCTGGATACGGCGGGCTTTCGGCACGAGATGAGCGAGGTATGGCCGAAGCTCGCCGCCTACGCGCTCAGTTTCGGCGTACTGGGCGCCTTCTGGCGCGACCAGCGCCAGATCCTGCACCGGGTACGGCGGGTCGACACCTTCACCATCCGGCTGACCCTGGCAGGCCTCGGCGCGGCGGCGCTGCTGCCGTTCCCCACCTCGCTGCTCTCCGAGTACGGCAGCGAGGAGCCCCTCGCGGTGTCCGCCTACGCGGCCACTGTCGCCCTGCTCAGCCTGCTGCACCTTGCGCTGTTCACCAGCATCTGGCGGCGCTCACACCTCCAGGCCCGTCCCATTCCCGCCCGGTTGGGCAGGACCGTCGTCACGGAGCAGGGCGCGGTCGCCTTGGTCTGCGCGGCGTCTGTGGTGGTGGCGTTCACCGTCGCCCCGCAAGCGGCTCTGTACACGTGGCTGCTGACGTTCCCGGTCAAGCACGCGGTCCGGTGGCGCGGCCGGGTAGCTGCCCACCGGACCTGACAGCCAGGACGTCTCAGGAACCGGAGCAGGCTCGGAGGAAGTCGACGAGAGCCTCGGTCACCTCGGCCGGGCGTTCCTGCTGCGTCCAGTGGCCGCACCCGGCGAGCTTGACGGGCTTGCGGTGCAGGTTCGGCATGAGGGCGGGCAGGCGTTCGATGAGTTCGGGCATACCCGGGAACGCCGGGACGGGGTCGCGGTCGCCGTAGACGTAGAGCGCGGGCCTGGTGACCAGGGCTCCCTGCCATGGGGCGGTGAGCTCCCAGTTGCGGTCGAGGTTGCGGTACCAGTTCAGGGCTCCGGTGAAGCCCTGCGAGAAACTACCGGTGAGAGAGTCGAGATCCTCCTCGGTGAGCCAGGGCGGCAGCACCTCGGGGTCGGACATGTCCGCGAGCCAGCCCCGTTCGAGGTCGACCAGTGGCTGCCTGACCTCGGGGTGGTCGCCGGACGCCGAACAGAGGAACTTGCGCAGCGTGGTACGCGTGTCCCGCGCGAACTCGGCGTCAGCGACACCCGGGCGGTTGAAGTAGTTCCAGTAGAAACGGCCGCCGAACTGCTTGTCCATGGCGGCCAGCGGCGGCACCGGCCCGCGGAACGAGGGTGCCACGCTCAGGCCGGCCACGCCGAGCACCATGTCCGGTCGCAACAGCGCGGTGTGCCAGGCGACCGGCGCTCCCCAGTCGTGCCCGACGACGTAGGCCCGGCGCTCTCCCAGTGCCTGGATCAGCCCGACGACATCACCGACCAGATGGAAGATGCTGTACGCGCCGACATCGGCGGGATGGTCGCTGCTCCCGTACCCACGCTGGTCCGGTGCGACCACCCGGAAGCCCGCCTCGGCCAGCGGGTCGAACTGGTGGCGCCACGAGTGCCAGGATTCGGGGAACCCGTGCAGGAGCACCACCAGCGGGCCTTCGCCCTGCTCGGCGATGTGCAGCCGGATCCCGTTCACGTCGATCATCCGATGCTCAACCATGGGCACCGAGCGTACGCCGCCAGGCCGGGATTCCCCCGGCTTGGCTACTCAGCCACGCCGCTTCGCACCTTCGGCACCACGAACTCCTGCATCAGGTCCACGGCGTCCCGCACCAGCGGGCGGACGATCTTGAAACGGGAGAGCCGGACCGTGCGTGCCACCAGCGGGGTGCACTTGTGCACGAAGGCCCGGGTGCGCTCCGTGTCCTCGCTGCGGTCGAACACCCAGTAGAGGACCACGCCCATGAGATACAGCCACAGCAGATCAGGCAGCAGGCCGCTCAGCTCCGTGTCCAGCTTCGCTCCCACCTTCGAGTCGCCCAGCACATCGCGGAAGATCTGCACCGCCTGGGCGCGGGCCGGGTGGGACTCGTCGGAGAAGGGGCTCAACGGGCTGTCCGGGTCAGCCGCCGTGCTGAAGAACTGGGCCGCGAACTCGTGATAAGGGCGGGCGCAGTCCACCCAGGCCGCCACCGCGATCTCCAGCCGCTCCTCGAAGTCCTCGATTCCTCGGAGGCGCTCCTGGGTCATGGCGGCGTGTTCCCGGGTCATGCGGTCGTAGAAGCCGGTGATCAACGACGCCTTCGAGTCGAAGTAGTAGTAGGCGTTGCCGACCGAGACTCCGGCTTCCGTGGCGATGGCCCGCATGGTGGTCTTCTCGTATCCACGCTCCTGGAAGAGCCGCATGGCTGTCTCGAGGATGAGCGTCCGGGTCTGCTCGCTCTTGCCCGGCTTCGCCGCCGGCCTGCCGCGCTTCTCGTCCTGGAGGTCGTTCTCGTGGGTCACGGTGCCCGAGCCTAACCGGGCGGGACCGGCGCCTCGCACCGCCCGTCCACGCAGGAAGCCGCGGTGGCCTCCCGGTACTTCGCGGCGGCCAGCACGGTGACCCTGGCGAAGGGCGCGCCGGCCGGGGTCGCAAGCCAGTGGGCCTTCGGCCGGTAATCGGCCAGGGCCCAGAGGCAGACGATCCAGGCGGCGGTCGACCGGTACACCTGGCCGCGGTCCCCGACCACGGTGATCTCCCGCAGGGTGCTCGCGTGGTCGAGACCGGGGAAGCGGCGTCTGGCCTCGTCCGATGCCGCGGGCACCAGGTCCAGCGGGACCAATTGCCGCTGTCGCATCAGCCAGTGCCGCAGATGGACGCAGAGCGAGCACTGCGCGTCGTAGAGGACCGTCAGCCGCTTCACCGGTGTCCCCATGAGCCGCTCACACGCCCGTGGCGGGTGCGGGCGGGGCCCAGTGGCCGTCGCCGCGTGCGCCGGTCCAGCCCTGGGGCGGCACGGGCGGGATCTGCTCACGCTCCATCATCCCGCGACGGCGGATCTTGTTGAGGACGTAGACGTTGCCCAGGTGCATCATCCCGAGGACCAGCAGCACGACGCCGAGCTTGACCGAGAGTGCTTCGAAGACCCCACGGGCGGTCGTGACGGTGCTGTCCTGGTTCAGATAGAGCGCGACGAAGCCGAGGTTGACCAGGTAGAAGCCGACCACCAGCAGGTGATTGACGGCGTCGGCGAGATCCTCGTTCCCCTTCAGCACATCAGCGAGGAATATCCGCCCGTTGCGGCTGAGCGTGCGGGCCACCCAGACGGTGAGCGCCACGCTGATCAGCAGGTAGACGGCATACGCGAGCACAGTGAGGTCCATGCCCCACCCTCCCTTGAACACGTTCAAAAGGCTGTCGTCATGGACTGTAGACCTCTTGCTGAACGCGTTCAAGTCAGGTCGCCCGTCGTTCTGATCGGACACGTCCGGGCTGCGGGGGCGCCTCTGCCGGTCCGCGCGTTCAGCGCGGGCCGGACCCGGCTCGGCGCCGCTGCGCCCCCAAGCCGCAGCCGAGGTGTCGTCTCACGCGGCTGTCTCGGCAGGCGTCAGCCCTGTGGTGCGGGTCGCGAGGTGGCGATGCGTCCTTTCCGCGCCGCTTGCGTGATGGCCACGCCTGTGCAGACGAGCCAGGCGGCCATCGGCCAGACGGCCACGCGTTCGAACGCGCCCTGCACCGGACGGACAGCCTCCAAGCGGGTGGCCACTCCGGCGATGAGGGAGACGACTCCGCATACGACCCCTGTTGTTCCCCACCGGTGATTGCCCATGCGGTGAAATGCCAGACCCAGGAAGAGGGCTCCCAGCCCCCCGAAGATGATGGTGATCCCCGCGGACGTCAGGTGAACGTCCACTCGCTCGTTCAGGGGATTCAAGCCTGTGGAGATCAAGGCCGCACCGCTGATGGCGGCGACGAATAGTCCGGCATTCCTCCATAGCGTGGGGCGAAAGAAGTCGACATTGCACCATGCGCCCACGATGAGGCAGATTCCGGCAATGACCCAGGAGATGTCGCTCGCACTGTGCCACGATGAGCAAGCCCACACTCCGTCGATGCGTCCGCAGTGTGTGATTCCCAGAGCGGAAATGGGGTCGTGCCTCAAGCGGTAACTAGGCCACCACCGGAAGGCCACGATCGAATCGACGACGAAAAGTTGTGCAACAGCAGCCCACGCCAACCCTCCGATCGCCACTCTTCTGGAAACGGGTAGCTCACGACCGTTCATGCGGACGACCTTTTCACGATCCGTTCATGAGGCCGCCTTGGCGCGCCGACAGGAACCTCGGCTGCCTCCGCCACGCCTCGGTCTGAAACGATCGGATAAGTGGGTGCGGTGCGAGGCGAGTTGCGGTTGAATCGCGTCGATGACTCTTGTGCATGATGTGACGGGGCGCGGCCCTGCAGTGGTACTCCTCCATTCATCCGTCTGTGACCGGCGGATGTGGGATGCCCAGTGGAAGGTACTGGCCGAAGCCGGACACCACGTGGTGCGCTGTGACTTCCGGGGCTACGGCGAGACCCCCGCCGAGGAGGTGCGGGCGTACGAGGACGCGGATGACGTGCTGGCCCTGCTGGACGGCCTCGGTGTCAAGCGCGCCACCCTGGTCGGGGCGTCCCACGGCGGTGAGGTCGCCGTGGAATTCGCCGCCCGCCATCCCGAGCGGGTGAACGGGCTGGTGCTGCTCTGCGCGGGGCTTCCCGGGTATGAACCGGGCCCGGCGCTCAAGGACTTCGGCGCGCGCGAGGACGCCCTGCTCGAGGCGGACGACCTCGATGGCGCTGTCGAGCTCAATGTGGCCACATGGCTTGGCCCCGAGGCGGACGAGCCGACGCGTGAGCGCGTACGCGCCATGCAGCGGCACGCGTTCGAGGTCCAACTCGCCGCCCACTACGCGGCCCAGGCCGCGGCAGCCGCGCCGGTGGAGGCTGCGGAGGCGGCGCCCGAGCGGCCCTTCGACCTCACCGCCGTCGAGGCCCGCACCCTTGTCGTCACGGGAGCGCATGACGTGGACGACTTCCGCACCATGGGCACCCTTATCGCCGACGGCATCTCCGGGGCGCATCGCGTCGAGCTGCCCTGGGCCGGCCATCTCCCCTCACTGGAACGGCCCGACGAGGTCAGCGCTCTGCTCACCGGCTTTCTCAGCGGACTGCCCGGCCGCTGAGAAAGCGGTGCCCCTCCACGCCGGGGCCTGGCGGGGCTCCTGGAGCACGGCTGAGAGGGCACCTCCCAGGCGAAGCTCTGGGGGAGTCGCGAGCCGGTGAACCCATCCGGTCACAGCGCCGGGCGTATCGCCCCGTGAGGCTCAGACGCTCAGCGTGCGTGCGTAGTTGACCTGCCCCATGACCCACTGGATGGCCCCCGGGTTCGCCGCGGGGATCATCGTGGTGTGGTGGCGGCCACCGCTGCTGACGCTCACCTGGATGAAGCCCGTCGTCACCTTCTCCTTCATCAGCAGGAAGAACAGGCCGAGCAGGCAGAAGACCGCGAAGACCACCGCCAGCACGATCGCGACGGTGGGGATCTTCTCCTCGGTGCGGGACATGTCGGTGACGTTCCACACCGCTCCCTTGAGGGGGAGGGTGCCCGCCGGGGTGACGATCGAGTCCTGGAGCACGGTGATGTCCCCGAGTGACAGGAGTGGCATCCCCGGCGTGCCGGCGTGTACACCGGGAACCGCGGGCAGCGTATGCGGGTAGCCGTAGCCCGGCACGGTGTGGGGGTAGCCGTACGCGGGACCGGCGTACTCGGGCGTGCCCGGCGGCTGCGGCGGTCCCCACTGGTAGTCGCCGCTGTCCTGGTAGGGGTTCGGCGCGCTCATCTGCTCCCCGCTCTCACGCAACATCGATCAATGGCAAACGGCAATGGCGAAGGGCCCGTTTCCGTACGGTGAGCGTACAGAAGCGGGCCCTTGCGCGCTGCCCTGCTCGGGAGTTCCCGGTCGCCGACGCGGTCGGCTCGGGAATCAGAAGCGGCGCGTGATCAGCGCCCGCTTGACCTCCTGGATCGCCTTGGTGACCTCGATGCCACGGGGGCAGGCGTCCGTGCAGTTGAAGGTCGTACGGCAGCGCCACACACCGTCACGGTCGTTGAGGATCTCCAGGCGCTGCTCCCCGGCCTCGTCACGCGAGTCGAAGATGAAGCGGTGCGCGTTGACGATCGCGGCGGGGCCGAAGTACTGCCCGTCGTTCCAGAACACCGGGCAGGACGACGTGCACGCCGCGCAGAGGATGCACTTGGTGGTGTCGTCGAAGCGCTCGCGTTCCTCGGCGGACTGCAGGCGCTCACGCGTCGGCTCGTTGCCGGTCGTGACCAGGAACGGCATGACGTCCCGGTACGCCTGGAAGAACGGCTCCATGTCCACGACCAGGTCCTTGAGGACCGTGAGGCCCTTGATGGCCTCGACCGTGATGGGCTTCTCCGGGTTGATGTCCTTGATCAGCGTCTTGCAGGCGAGCCTGTTCTTGCCGTTGATCCGCATCGCGTCGGAGCCGCAGATGCCGTGCGCGCAGGAGCGCCGGAAGGTCAGCGTGCCGTCGACGTCCCACTTGATCTTGTGGAGGCCGTCGAGCACCCGCTCCTTGGGGTCGATCTCGATCTGGAAGTCCTGCCACTCCGCCTCGGCCGAGACCTCGGGGTTGAAGCGGCGGATCCGGAACGTGACCGTGATGTACGGGGACGCGGGGCTGGCCGGGATCGCGTCCGACTTCTCGAGTACGGGGGTTGCCATCAGTACTTACGCTCCATCGGCTGGTAGCGGGTCTGGACGACGGGCTTGTAGTCGAGACGCACGGTCTCGGAGCCGTCGGCGCCGACCTCGCGGTACGCCATGGTGTGGCGCATGAAGTTGACGTCGTCGCGGTTCGGGAAGTCCTCGCGGTAGTGACCGCCGCGGGACTCCTTGCGAGCCAGCGCCGAGACGGCCATGACCTCGGCCAGGTCGAGCAGGTTGCCCAGCTCGATGGCTTCCAGCAGGTCCGTGTTGAAGCGCTTGCCCTTGTCCTGGATGGACACGTTCTTGTAGCGCTCGCGCAGCTCGGCGATCTTCTCGACGGCCGTCTTGATGGTCTGCTCGGTACGGAACACCATCACGTTGGCGTCCATCGTCTCCTGGAGCTCCTTGCGGATCTGGGCGACCCGCTCGCTGCCGGTGGAGGCGCGCAGCCCCTCGACCATCGCCTCCACGAGGGAGGCGGGGTTCTCGGGAAGCTCCACGTAGTCCGCCTTCGCCGAGTACTCGGCGGCGGCGATACCGGCGCGGCGTCCGAAGACGTTGATGTCGAGCAGCGAGTTGGTGCCCAGGCGGTTGGCGCCGTGCACCGACACGCAGGCGACCTCACCCGCGGCGTACAGACCCGGGACGACGGTGGCGTTGTCGCTGAGGACTTCACCCTCGACGTTGGTCGGGATGCCGCCCATCGCGTAGTGCGCGGTCGGCTGGATCGGGATCGGGTCCGTGTAGGGCTCGATGCCGAGGTACGTACGCGCGAACTCGGTGATGTCCGGGAGCTTGGCGTCCAGCTGCTCCGGCGGCAGGTGGGTCAGGTCCAGGTAGACGTGGTCGCCCTCCGGACCGCAACCGCGACCCTCGCGGATCTCCGTGTAGATGGAGCGCGAGACGACGTCACGCGAGGCGAGGTCCTTCATGACGGGCGCGTACTTCTCCATGAAGCGCTCGCCGTCCTTGTTGCGGAGAATGCCGCCCTCACCGCGGGCGCCCTCCGTCAGCAGGATGCCCATGCGCCAGATGCCCGTCGGGTGGAACTGGAAGAACTCCATGTCCTCCAGCGGCAGACCGCGCCGGTAGCAGGCGGCCTGGCCGTCACCGGTCAGGGTGTGCGCGTTGGAGGTCACCTTGAAGAACTTGCCGGTGCCGCCGGACGCGTAGATGACCGCCTTCGCCTGGAAGACGTGGATCTCGCCGGTGGCCAGTTCGTACGCGACGACGCCGGCCGACTTCTTGACCCCGTCGACCTCGGTGATCAGCTGGTCCAGGACGTAGAACTCGTTGAAGAACTCCACGCCCTCCTTGACGCAGTTCTGGTAAAGCGTCTGGAGGATCATGTGACCGGTGCGGTCCGCGGCGTAGCAGGACCGGCGCACCGGGGCCTCGCCGTGGTTGCGGGAGTGGCCGCCGAAGCGGCGCTGGTCGATGGTGCCGTCCGGGGTCCGGTTGAACGGAAGGCCCATCTTCTCCAGGTCGAGGACGGCGTCGATGGCCTCCTTCGCCAGGATCTCGGCGGCGTCCTGGTCGACCAGGTAGTCACCGCCCTTGACGGTGTCGAAGGTGTGCCACTCCCAGTTGTCCTCCTCCACGTTGGCCAGCGCGGCGGCCATACCGCCCTGCGCGGCGCCCGTGTGGGAGCGGGTGGGGTAGAGCTTCGTCAGCACGGCGGTGCGGCTGCGCTTCGTCGACTCGATGGCGGCGCGCATACCGGCGCCACCGGCGCCGACGATGACGGTGTCGTACTTGTGGATCTTCATCAGTGTTTCGCCTCAGCCCCGTGCCTAGCGGATGTTCGGGTCGAAGGTGAAGATCACCAGCGTGCCCAGAAGGATGGTGAACACCGTGGCGGTGTACAGCAGGCCCTTGAGCCACAGGCGCGTGTTCGCCCGCTCCGCGTAGTCGTTGATGACGGTACGCAGGCCGTTGGCGCCGTGCAGCATGGCCAGCCACAGCATCAGCAGGTCCCAGACCTGCCAGAACGGGGACGCCCAGCGGCCGGCCACGAAGGCGAAGCCGATCTTGGAGACGCCGCCGTCCAGCACGAGCTGGATCAGCAGGTGGCCGATGACGAGGACGACGAGGACGACACCGGACAGGCGCATGAAGAGCCATGCGGCCATCTCGAAGTTGCCGCGTGTGGTCCTCGCGGTCTTGGAGGTGCGCTTGCGCGGCGCCTCGATGACAGGGGCGGGGTGCTCGGAGTCGTAGAGGGCGGAGCCCTCGACGTCCCCGATCGCGGAAGGGGTCTCAGCGGACATGTCTGGCGTCAGCTCCCGAACAGTTCACGTGCGGCGTGGCCGAGGACGGGGTAGATGGCGCCTGCCATCAGCACGACCCAGATGCCCATGACGGTCCAGAGCATCTGCTTCTGGTAGCGCGGGCCCTTTGACCAGAAATCGACGGCGATGACGCGAAGGCCGTTGAGCGCGTGGAAGAGGATGGCGGCCACGAGGCCGTACTCCAGCAACGCGACGAGCGGTGTCTTGTACGTCGCCACGACCTCGTCGTAGGCCTCGGGTGAGACGCGGACGAGCGCGGTGTCCAGCACGTGTACGAACAGGAAGAAGAAGATGAGGACGCCGGTGACTCGGTGAGCCACCCAGGACCACATACCTTCCCGGCCGCGGTACAGCGTTCCAGCCGGCACGGAAAAACCCTCCGGGAGCGGGGATTGGAGCCGGCCGCCAGCGTTCTCCCAAAGGTGACAGCTCTGTCGGTCTGGCCCGGCCGGGTACGGTCCACCGGCCCCGGCCATGGTAGCGACGAGTTGTCGGTTCCCTCGCGCGGGGTCGTGTTGTGTGATCAAACAGGCACGGACGGGCTATCAGGTCGGCCTCCCGGACAACCGGAATGGCCCTGGCGGCTCTGTACGGGCACGACGGGCGGAGTGGCGGCCGTGGCGGCCATCAGGCGGGTGAGCCGGGCGCGGGTGAGCCGGCGCAGTTCGTCGGCCGCGATCACGCGCTCGTCGTCCGGATCGTTGCCGAGTCGTGAGCGGATCGCCGCCAGCGTCTGGTCGAGCTGCTCGTCCGGACGGTAGCCCTCCAGGCAGATCACGAAGGCATGGCCGAATCTGCTCCGGTAGGCGGTGTGTGCGGCGTCCAACGCCATCAGGGCGGCAGGCGGCGCGTCCGGTGGCAGGACGGGGGTCTCGCCGGCGAGGGCCTCGTGCACGTCCGCGGCCGAGAGGTCGTAGCCGGCCTCGTCGGCGGCGGCGAGGAGCGCGTGCAGGTCGGGGTAGGGCCGATGGGCGGCGATGCGGCGGCTCCAGCGGCTGCTGCCGCAGCAGCCGAGCAGGGTCGCTTCGGCGGAGGCGACGGGTGCGGTGTTGAACCGCTCCAGACCGGGCAGGCGGGGACGGGGAGGTGCGCCCACCGAGCCGCGAGGCCGTCCGGCGGGGGCGGGGACCCGTGGGAGGCCGCCGTGCGATTCGCTGGACCTGGACAGCGTGTGCTCCTCGGCTCCGTGGCTTGCTTCCCCCTCCAGCTGCCGTGGCCGGGCGTGTCGGACGCCTTGCGAACAGTGGGGCGTGTGAGTCTCGACGTTATCGATCCTGGAGTGGAAGCCGTCCGGATGTTGCATGAACTTCACCCGGACGAGAGAGTTTCGGGGCGCATTGTAGACGAATGCGCCTGACTTCGCCCGATTCATCTTGATTGGTCATACTTCTTCGTGACGAGGAGGCTGATCAGATGATCTGGCAGTCCAAGGGCGGACGACCGCTCGCGGGCTCGATAGCCGTGGTGACGGCTGCCCTGACGGCGCTGGTGTCCTGCTCATCGGGAGCGTCCGAGGCGTCCCGCGACACCGCGGCAGGCGAGCCGGGCGAACGGCATCCGCCGGGCGCCGCCACCGACGCCGCCGGAGAGGCCACAAGCCCCACTCCTGCACCGACGAAGAGTCATCCGCTCTCCACCGCCCCCCGCACCATCCCCTCGGTCCGCTCCCACGAGCCGGCCCGCGGCCCCGGCTGGCGCCCGGCCCCCGGCAGCGCGATCGTCGTCGCCAAGGGCAGCGAGGCACTCGCCGACGAGGCACGGCTGCTGGCCGAGGAGCTGAAGACCGGAGTACGCAACGGCGGCCAGGTCCGGGCAGGCGATGTGGAACTGGCGCTGGGCTCCAAGGGCTCCGGCGCCCCCGAGTCGTACGCCCTCACCACCCGCGGCGACCGGGTCCGGATCACCGGCCCCGACGAAGCGGGCGTCTTCTACGGCACCCGCACCCTCAAGCAGGCGTTGCGCTCGGGTGGCACCATGCCCGAGGGCGTGGTCCGTGACCGGCCCGACCGTCCGCAGCGCGGGCTGAACGTCGACATCGCCCGCAAGTACTACAGCGCGGCCTGGATAGAGGCGCGGCTGCGTGAGATGGCCGACCTCAAGCTGAACACGCTGGGCCTGCACTTCTCCGACGACCAGGGCTTCCGAATAGCCTCCGACTCCCATCCCGAGGTGGTCTCCGCACAGCACCTCAGCAAGGCCGAGGTGCGCCGGATCATCGCCCTCGCCCGCAGTCTGCACATCGAAGTCGTCCCCGAGGTCGATTCGCCCGGGCATCTGGGCGCGGTGCTGCGGGCGCATCCGGACCTGCGGCTGCTCAATACCGACGGCGTGCCGAGGCAGGGCGCGATCGACATATCCAAGCCCGGCGCCGCCAGGCTCGTCGACGAGCTGCTGCGCGAGTACGCGGGCCTCTTCCCGGCCGGCTCGTTCCACGTCGGCGCCGACGAGTACCAGGCGCTTACCGTGCGCGACCCGGCCGCCTCGTATCCGCAGCTCGCCCGGGCGGCGGTGCGCGAGTACGGGCCGGACGCCGGTGTGAAGGACCTGGCCACCGGCTGGCTGAACGACCGTGCCGCCGTCGTGCGAGCCGCGGGCAAGCAGCCGAAGGCGTGGAACGACGGGTTCTTCGACGGAGGCGTGATCAGCCCCGCCGAGGACATCGAGGTCGAGTACTGGACCGGCAAGGAGATCGGCGCCAGGTCGCCGCAGGAGTATCTGGCCGAGGGCCGCAAGGTGGTCAACCTCAACGACGAGTACCTCTACTACGTACTCGGCGAGCCCAACGACTTCACCTACCCGACCGGCCGCCGCATCTACGAGCAGTGGACCCCGCTCGTCCTGCGCGGCAGCGCGGCGGTCCCGGCCCGCTATTCCAACCAGATCCTGGGCGGGCGCCTGGCCGTCTGGAGCGACCTGGCCGACTCCCAGACCGAGGAGCAGGTGGCGGCGGGGATCAGGATGCCGCTGCGGGCGGTCTCCCAGAAGCTCTGGACGCCCGGTCAGCCGCCGTTGGACTGGGCGGCGTTCGGCGGGCTGGCGGACCGACTGGGGTAGGCGGGGCGGCGCGCCGATAGGGCGGGTGGGGGCGGGGCGCCCCTGTCGCGCTGGACGACGCACGCCCGTGACGCATAGGGTCCGCGGGCGGTCCGACCAGACCGCCCTGGCACCTTTGGGGAGAGGGGCGCCGGATCATCCGCACCACCACAGGGGGACTCTCAGCCGTGCAATGTTCCAACTGCACCACGCATCCGGCCGTGACGAGCGAGGGTCTCTGCGAGGACTGCACCGCGGCGCTGGACTCGGCACCCGGGTCCACGCCCACGCCCGCTCCTGCCGGGTCCTCCGCCCCGGCCCCGGCCGCGACCCAGGCGGCTCCGGAGGCTCCGGCCCCCGTCTCGACCCCGGCGGCGGCCCCGGCCCCGGTCTCGACCCTGACTCCGCCCCCCGTACCCGCACCCGGGCCGGTGCTCCGTGCGCCCGTCGTGCTCTCGTACGTCGTCATCACCATGCTCGCGGTCGTGGCGCTGACCGACCTGGCGCGGACCGCGGCGGCCGCGCACATCCGCGGGCTCATGGAGGACGTGGGTGCGCACACCGAGGACGAGCTGTACAGCGGTGAACTGTTCATGGCCGGCTCCTTGACGGCCTATGTGATCGCTCTGCTCACGACGGGTGTCTTCTTCGTCATCTGGTTCCACCGCACGCGCGTCAACGCCGGGGCGCTGCGCCCCGATCTGCAGCGCCGCGGTTCCGGCTGGGCGATCGGCGGCTGGATCATCCCGATCGGCAACCTCTGGCTACCGCGCTCGGTTGCCGGTGACATCTGGGACGCGTCCCTGCCCGACTACGGGCAGGGCGGGAAGGGCTCGTCGCACGCCCTGCTCAACTCCTGGTGGGCGCTGTGGCTGGTCTCGGCGTTGGCCGGCCGGATCGCGGGCAGCTCATACGACGGTGCCGACACCCCCGACGCGATCAGTACCGCCGCTGCTGTGGTGATGGTCGGCAATCTGATCGACATCGTGGCCGCCCTGCTGGCGATCGCCGTCGTTCACAGGTTGACGGTCATGCAGCACCGGAAGATCAGCGGAGCCGTGCCGAGCGTGGCGCTGCCCCAGTCCGGGCAGCAGGTCTGAGACGCCACGAGTTCGACACTTTTCAGCCGACGGGGTGACGATTTTGCGCCACGCGACGCAGAATGATGCGGAGACTACGGGGAGCACGCAGCGTCCGCATCGTTCGGGAGGCGTCGATGGGCCTGGTGGAACTGATCGCAGGAGCGGATGAGAGGAGCCTGGCCGCCAGTGGTGTGGCCTGCCTCGACCGCTGCCTGCCCCTCCTCGTGGAGGAGACCGATGTGCTGCGCCCACTCTGGGCGGGCATCGCGGACGGTGAGGACGGCTGGGCCGGGCAGCTCCGTTCCGCCAGGGCGGCGCTGGACGACACATCGGCGATCGGTGAGGCCGCGGCTCCGGTGCGGAAGATGATCCGCGAGGCTCCCGCCGAATGGTCTTCCGGGAAGCTCTGCGCGTGGGCCACGGCCTGCTCGGCGCTCGCGCTCGAACTCCACCAGGAGATCGACCCGTCGGGCGGTGCCGAAGGGCCGCTCGCCGCGGGCGAGCAGCGCCGACAGGTGCAGATTCTGGAAGCGCTGTCGGCGATCCCTGGCGGCGCCGGGCTGCGCGCCGCGCTCGACCTCTCAACGGAGGGGCAGCGTGTGCTGCGCGCCGCCCTCTCCCGCAGGGCGAGGGCGGCGCGGGCCTGAGAACCGTCCGACCCCGAGCGGCTGTCAGTTCGCAGGAGCCTTCGCGGCGGCATCCACGACGGCGACGGCCCCGTCCGCTCCGCCCTTCGCCACGACCACGCCGCCGCTGAGCAGTTCGTCGTAGCCGTCGCCGTCGGTGTCCCGAGCGGCGAATGCCGCCGCCGCTGAGGCCGAGGCCGGCTCACCGGCCGCAGCGGCCCACCGGCCGTCGAGTACCGGTGCCCCGGTGGTGGTCAGTCCGTTGGCCGAGCCGTGGAAGGTGGCGATGCCCCGACCCGTGAGCGCGGCCAGGTCGGCGTAGCCGTCGCCGTTCAGATCGCCCGCGGCCAGGGCCTGCCCGCCCGCGCCGAACAGCGTCGTGGGGAACGCGGTGTCAAAACCGTTCGCCGTGCCGTTCATGATGAAGAGGGGAAGGTCACCCAGCGGCGTACGGAAGGACAGCGCGGCGTCCTCGTAGCCGTCCCCGTTGAAGTCCCCGGTCGTCACCTGGAGGCCGGACAGGCCGGAGATCCAGGGGATGCTCCCCGGAGTGAGGCCTGCCGCCATGGCCGTGGCCAGTGCCCGGATCTCGGGCAGATTGGCGTACAGCCTGTCACCGGGGCAGTCGGTCGCGGAGCCGTCGCGGTGACCTGAGATGCGGCGCAGGCTGACCCGCTGCCCCGCCCGGTACTTGCCGTTGTCGGTGGACACGGTGAGCGTGACGCTTCCCGAAGGGTCCTGCTTGTAGAGCCCCAGCTTCCAGGCGGCGACCCAGGCGACCGCCCTGCGCGCCGCCGCGCTGCTGGTGGCGGTCATGTAGTTGCCGAGCACCGAGACGCTGCTCGTGTCGACGTTGAGGCCGAGGGTGTGCGCGCCCTGGACGGGGCGGTCGATACCGCCGGCCCGGCCTTCGAAGATCTTGCCGCACTTGTCCACGAGGAACTGGTAGCCGATGTCGTTCCAGCCCTGACTGACCACGTGGTAGCGGAAGATGGCACGGATGATCGAGGGCGACTGGGCGCAGGTGTAGTTGTTCGTCCCCGCCGTGTGGTGGACGAAGACCGCCTTGGTGGTGCGGTTGTACTTCGGCGGTTCCTTGACGAGCGACTCGTCGGCGCCCCAGCCGGAGCGGCTGACGACGGCGGGCCTCGGGACCGCGGCCCGGATACGGGCGTCCGCCGACGGCGGCGACCCGGGGGCCGACGGCGGCGCCCCGGCGACGTCCCGTCCACCGCCCGCCTGGCCGGGATCGACCAGCTCCAGGCGTAGTCCACGCGGCAGGGCGTCCCCCCGCGCCCGCAGTTGTACGCCGTCGGCGGGCCCGGTCCACAGTGGCGCGGTTCCCCCGCGCAGTGCCGTGCCCGCCCGCTCGGGAACGGGGTCCGGCGCCCGGACACCGGCTTCGAGTGCCTGCCACGCGGACCAGGCACCCGTACGGCTGTCCCGGGTGCGCACCTCGACCGTGCCGTCCAGCGCCGCCCCGGGGTCGTCCCAGGTCAGACCGAGCAGGCTGAACGGCTCGGTGGCGCGGGCGGGCAGCGTGCGCAGCTCAGGATCACCACCGGCCGGCAGGGGGACGCTGCGGACGCCACCGGCCGCACGGGTCTCGGGGGAGGGGGTTGGTTCGGCTGTGGGCGGGGGAGCCGGCGCGGCGTACGTCGTGGGCCCAGTGAGGGACACCCCCACGGCAACGGCGACGGTGGTGAGGAGGGCGCTGCGTGGACGCCTCTGGGCGCGACTGGTCATGCCGCGCGAGCTTACGGAGCACTTCGCGCCACATGACGCAGGCCCGGCGCCGGTCTCCGCGTTGATCGCCCGAAATGAGGAAGTGATCGACGGGCCATCGGCGTACGTCCCGACGGCTGCCGGGGTGGCGTCTGCCGCCTCACGGTGATGGTCGAGATTCAGCCGTCGATGCGTCAACTATAGTTACGCGCAAGCTCGTCAACTATAGTCACGCTTGAGGGATGGGGGGGTGCGGTGGAGGATCGAGGGATTGACCCTCAGCCGGTTCGACCGGTACCCGTCCCGGGTCCTGGGGCATCGTTCAGCGACCGCCTCAACTTCCTCTTCGACCGGGTGCGCCCGCCCGGGGCCGAGGAGTACACGAACGCCCATGTGGCCCGCACGATCTCGGCTTACGGCGAGGACGGCTACACGCGTTCCCACATCAGCCTGCTCCGCGCCGGCAAGCGGACCCCGACCATCACCATCGTTCCGCTCCTCGCCCGCTTCTTCGGCGTGGAGGCCGCCTACTTCGTCGAGGACGAGGTCACCCGGAAGATCGCGACACAGTTCGAGATCCTCCGGAAGCTGAGGGAGGGCGGAGTGGAGCAGATCGCTCTCCGGTCGATGGGCGTGTCCGCCGCGGGGCAGCGCAAGGTACTGGCGGCACTCGAAGCCGTACGGAGAGAGGAAGGACTGCCCGACGACCCCGCGAAGGACCTGCCGTGACCGGTGACTGCTGCCGGGACGAGAGGAGGAACCCCGATGTGGCTCAGCCGTCGTAACCGCCGAACCGGCCGCGAGGCTGCCGGAGCCGGTCGACCGGACGGGCCCGAGCGAGTCGGCCGGATCGGCCGTCGCATCCCTGATGGAGTCGCCGAACCCGACGAGGTCGAACGCCGCAGCAGGGATTTCGTCCGGAAGCTCGGGCTGCCCGCCGTCGACAGCGTCCTCGATCTGGTGCCGTTCATGGAGGAGCGCCTCGACCGGTCGATCCGGCTCATGCCGTTCGCGTCGGACCCGGCCGATCCCGACTCACTCGACGCCTCTTCCCCGTGCGGAATGTGGCTGGCCACGCACGAAACCGACTATGTGTTCTACGACACCGCTGTCGGCCGGGCACATGCCGAGATCGTCGTGGGCCATGAGTTCGGCCATATGCTCAAGCGCCACCGGGGCAGTGCCCCGATCGACGCGGGCAGCCTCGGCGGACTCATCACCGACATCGACCCCGCCACCGTGCAACTCGTCCTGGGACGTACCCGGTTCCACGAACCGGAGGAGTTCGAGGCCGAGATGCTGGGGTCCCTGCTGCAAGAGCATGTGAGCGCGTCCCGTGCACCGGATGTCCGGGCAGGACGGGAAGCCGACGCCGACCCCATAGCCCGCACCCTGCTGCGCTGAGCGAAAGCCGACCGACAGAACCCGTGAAAGACGTACTCCATCCGCTGTGCCTCGCCATCGCGGGCACCGGCTTCCTGTTCCTGCTCCGCGACCTCCTGGTCCGCGACCCGGGCCAGGACGGGAACCGGAGCCGCCGCGACCCGGCACTCATCGCCTTGGCCTTCACCTACGGTTTCTCCGCGCTCAGCTACGCCGTGTCCCTCACCTGGGTCTGGGTACGCATCGACGGTTTCTTCGGTGTGCCCAATATCGTCGTACCGATCGCCCAGGGCTTTGTGATCGTCGTACTCGCCCTCCAGGCGGCCGTCCTCGCGTACTGGTCGAGGCCGCCCGACAGGGCCCGCCGCCGCACCCGGATGCTGCTCGTCGCCGCCGTGGCGGTGATCACGGCGATGGCCGTGCTGTTCACCCTGCTCACCCCGGCCACCACCAGGCCCACCGACTTCTCCCTCTACTACGCGCACGATCCGGTCTTCCAGACCTACGTGCTGCTGTACTTCGGCACGTACAGCGTCGCCGAGACCTACCTCGCGGTGTCCTGCTGGAGGTACGCGCGCAACGCGGTGAACCGGTCGATCGCGTTCAGCCTGCGGCTCGTCACCGTGGGCGCGGCCATCACCCTCGTCTACAGCGGAATCCGGATTGCCGCGATCATCGGAGCCGAGACCGGCTTCAGCGTCAGCCACCTCAACGACCTCGCCTGGGCCTGCGGAGACATCGGCGCCACACTCACCCAGATCGGCTATCTCATTCCGACGGTCGCCCTGCGCGCGGCAGGTGTACGCCGCTGGGCCACCGCGCATCTCCGCTACCGGCGTCTCGGGCCGCTGTGGTCCGCGCTCGACCAGGCCGACCCGGGCATCACACTGCGCCGCCCGTCCCGTCAGGGCCGGGACGTGATCCGGGGCCGCAGCGCCCACTTCCCGTTGCTGCGCCGCCGAGTCGAGATCCGCCAGGGCCAGAAGCTGATGCGCCGCTACCTCGACCCCGCGGTAAGGACGCGGGCGGAGCAGCGCCGTGCGGCCGAAGGCCTCTCCGGACCCGAGTTCGCCGCGGCCGTCACCGCCGACCAGATCCACGCCGCCCTCGTATGGCACACCGCGGGCGAACCCGCCCCGGAGCCGGCAGAGTTCGCCGACTCCGAGTTGCTCCTCGACACGATCGACGACGAATTGCTGCACCTTCAGCGCGTGGCCGCGTACTTCGCGTCCGCCGCCACCCCTGACCCGTTCGACCCGTCTGCCCCATCCGCACCGTCCGTTACGAGCGCCACCTCAGGTTCAGGAGCCCGCCCGTGATCCTCCGTCGTACCCTGCTCATCGCCTGCACGGCCATCGCCGCGACAGCGTCCATGGCCGCGATGTCCGTGGCTGCCCCGCGTTTCCGTGGCGAGGGCGGCAAGGGCGAGGGGGGTGGCAAGGGCCATGGCGGAGATGCCGAGCCTTCGCGCACCGAGGACCTGCACCTGGCGCCCGCCCGCGAGCAAATCGCCGCCCTGAAGCAGCGGGTGATCACCAGCCGTGCCCTGCTGGAGCAGTACCTGCGTCATATCGAGGCGACCGACCCCGGGCTCAACGCCGTCGTCACTCTGGACGCCGAGGCCGCACGCGCGGCGGCCGACGCCGCCGATCGGCATCTGGCGAAGACCGGCAAGCCGCTCGGCGCGCTCCATGGTCTGCCCCTCACGGTGAAGGACGCCCTGGAGACCAAGGGCCTGCGAACCACCTCCGGTTCGCCCGACCTCAGCGGCCATGTCCCCGAGCGGGACGCGGACGCCGTCGCGCTGCTGCGCGCCGCCGGGGCCGTCATCGTCGGCAAGACCAACGTCCCGGTGATGTGCCAGGATCTCCAGACCTCCAACCCGGTCTTCGGCACGACCAGGCACCCGTATGACGTGACGAGGACCCCCGGCGGCTCATCCGGTGGTGCGGCTGTCGCCGTCGCCACGGGCATGACCAGTGTGGAGCTCTGCTCCGACCTCGCGGGTTCCCTGCGCCTCCCGGCCGCCTACTGCGGGGTGTACGCGTTGCGTCCCAGCGGCGGTGTGGTGCCCACTCGGGGCCATATCCCGAGGCCCCCGGACTGGGTCACCAGCTCCGACATGCTCACCATCGGCCCGCTCGCCCGCAACGCCGAGGACCTCGATCTCGCGCTGGACGTATTGGCCGCCCCCGCCCCGGCCGATGCCGCCGCCTGGCGGATCGACCTGCCCGAGCCACGGCACGGACGGCTGGCGGACCACCGCTTCGGACTCTGGCAGGACGACCCGTACTGCCACGTCGACGAGGACACCCGCACCCTGCTGGACCAGGTCGCCGCACTCCTGCGGGCAGCGGGCGCCAGCGTCGACGACAGCGCGCGACCGGTGGACTTCGCCGAAAGCGACCGGCTGTTCCAGCGTCTGATGTTCGCCACGGCGAGCGCCACCGCCGCAGACGACGCATTCGCCGCCGATGTCGCGGCTGCCGAGAAGATCCCCGTCGGTGACCCCAGTGGCCTCTTCCTGCACTCACGCACCATGCGACACCGGGACTGGCTGCGTGCCAACGAGGACCGCGAGCGGTTGCGCGGCCGGTGGGCCGACTACTTCGCCACCCACGACATCCTCATCGCACCGGCCGTCCCCGCCGCTTCCGTCGCCGACCAGGCGTCCGTGCCCGTCCCGCAGCGGTCGATCACCGTCGATGGCGAGAATCGTCCGTACTTCGACCAGACCGCCTGGCTGAACCTGGCCGGCCTGGCCGGTCTTCCGTCCGTCGTGATGCCCGCGGGCAGGACCGCCGACGGCCTGCCACTGGCCGTCCAGCTCATCGGCCCGTACCTCGCCGACCGCACCGTGACCGCCGCCGCAACCCGGCTGGCCCGTCGCCTGACCGGTGCGACCGGCCCGCACGGTTGCGACAACCGGCGTGACGCCCACGCCCGCGCCCTGCCCGGCGCGTGACCGGGCGCCCATGAACCGGGCTCGCTCTGCCCCCACGGGGGTGGGGCGGGGCGAGCCCGCACATCGAGCTCGCGCCCCCGTCGGGGTGCGGGTGCCTCCACCGCCGGTCGGGTGCCCCCGCCGGCGCCGCCGACCGGTGTCAGCGGGTGTCTCCCAGCGAGATCAGCAGAGTGCGCAGGATGCGGGTCAGCGATTCGCGGTCCTCGTGCTCCAGACCGGCGAGGATCTGCTGCTCGTTGCGCACATGGCCTTCCACCGTGCGGTCCACCAGTTCACGTCCCTCGTCGGTGAGGCTGATGTGGAGGCTGCGTCGGTCCCCGGGGACGGGTTCGCGGGTGACGAGGCCGCGGGAGACGAGCCGGTCGACGCGATTGGTGAGGGCGGCCGAGCCGATCATGACCCCGGCCGCCAGCGCTTTGGCCGTCAGCGGCTCGCCGCTGCGCCGCAGCGTGGCGAGGACGTCGAACTCCCATGACTCCAGGCCGTGCTCGGCGAAGTAGTCCCGCACTCGCGCGCCGACCAGCCGTGACAACCGCTGGATGCGGCCGACGGTACCCATGGTGTCGAGGTCCAGGTCCGTGCGTTGGCTGGCCCACTGGTCGAGGAAGTCGTCCACGGCGTCGCGCATCTGTTCACCTTCTCGGGTTGGCTGCAAGGATTGTTTCATCTGCGTTAGTTAGACATCGAACTGTTTGACATTGACGCGCGCCGGCCTCTAACGTCTCGACGTCGGATAGTTCGATATCGAAGGGCCAAGGTGTGTGCATGCAGTCATCAGCGGCCGATCAGGCCGCCGGCCGATCAGGCGCTGGAGGCGCCGCGCGGTCCGGCAGCGCCCTCGGAGAGGAGCGCGCCATGCGGGTGCACGTCGCGGGTGGAACCGGCGACTTCGGTGGCCGATGCCAGGGCACGCCCGACTCCGGATCGGTCACATGAGCGGCCAACGCATCGCGGCCACCTCCGCGCTGACCGCAGTCGCCCCCGCCGTATGGGGCTCGACGTACCTGGTCACCACCGAATTCCTGCCGCCCGGCACTCCCTTGCTGGCGTCCACGCTGCGGGCTCTGCCCGCAGGACTCATCCTGCTGCTGGTGACACGGATGCCGCCCCGGGGTATCTGGTGGTGGCGGGCCGCGGTCCTCGGTGTGTTGAACATCGGGGCCTTCTTCTACCTCCTCTTCCTCGCCGCCTACCACCTGCCCGGTGGAGTGGCCGCGTTGGTGATGTCCATCCAGCCGATGGTCGTGTTGCTGCTCGGGGCGCTCCTTCTCAAGGCCCGAATCCGGTCGTCGCACGTCGGAGCCTGTGTCCTGGCCGCAGGCGGGGTCGCGACGCTGGTTCTGCAGCCGCACGCGGGTCTGGACGCCACGGGTGTGCTGGCAGGGCTCCTCGCCGCGCTGTCCATGGCATCCGGAATCGTCCTCACCAAGAAGTGGGGGCGTCCCGACGGGGTGAGCCTGCTGGCGTTCACGGGCTGGCAGCTCACCGTCGGGGGGTTGGTCCTGCTGCCCATCACGCTGGTGGGGGAAGGGTTGCCGGACCACATCACCTGGAGGAACGTCGGCGGATTCACGTATCTCGGCATCGTCGGCGCACTGATCGCCTACGTCCTGTGGTTCCGCGGTCTGTCGAAACTCCCGGCTCTCGCGGCCTCGTTCCTTTCCTTCGCCTCGCCGCTGTGCGCGACCGTGCTCGGTTATCTCTTCCTCGACCAGAGCCTGAGCCCGCTGCAACTACTCGGTGCGGTGGCCGTGGTGGGGGCCGTTGTCATGGCGCAGCCGCGCAAGCGCCGCAGGACACCGGCGCAAGAACCGGCCGCACGGGGCGCGGGCCGGATCGCGGACGGCTCGCCGCCGCCCACGCCCGTCACCGCGCCGCCAGCCGGGCCGACGACCCTCCCGGACACCCCCTTGCCTCGCCCCTGACCCGTCCCGGCGATCCGGGCGTCAGCGCTGACGTCACCCAAGCCCACGGTCGTGTCCGGGGGTACGGCGTCCTCAGGGCGTGCGCGTGGCCGCCGATCGGCCGCGTGGCGCGCGTGGCCGCCGTCAGAGCGGGGGCGCGAGATCGATCTCCGCCCATACGGTCTTGCACGGCACCGGCCCTGGGTGGACACCCCACCGGTCGGCGAGCGCCTCGACGAGAAGCAGCCCCCGGCCCGACTCCACGTCGGGGGAAGGTGGTTGGGGAGCGGGCAGGCGGTCACCGCGTGTGTCGGTCACCTCGATACGGAGGGTGTCCGGCGTCGCCTCCAGACGCAGTCGGAAGTCCCGTCCGGACACCCGCCCGTGCAGTGCGGCGTTCGTGGCCAACTCGGCGATCACATGGACCGTGGAGTCCGAGACCAGGCCCCACGAGCGGAGTTGCTCGGTGGCGAGCAGCCGGGCGAGGCGGGCGCCGCGACGGGTCGAGGACAGCCGGACGCTGAATTGCAAGGCGGTGGCGAGAGGTCGCCGAGTTCGCTGGTTCATGTGACTCAGCGTGGCGGCGTGCGCATGCTCGGAACAGTGATGTGGCCGATACGTACCGTGACTGTCTTGGTGCTGTCCTGTCTTGTCTCGGCTGTCTTGGGTGACGGGTGGGTACGCCGGGCGTTGGACACGGTCAGCGCGCGGCGCGACGAAGGGGCGGTGGGTGCGGATGAGCAGTGGGCCGGAAGTGAACGGCGGTGTGGACGAGCCGGGTTGGGACGTCGATCCGGAAGACGAGATCGCACCGGTGGTGGAGATGGCGGGCAGGCAGCTCAGGATCTGGCGGGAGGGCGCGGGGCTGAGGGTGCCGGAGCTGGCGCTGCGTCTGGGGTACAGCGAGGACCAGATCCGCAAGGTCGAGCGGGGAGCGCGGATTCCGCGTCCGGAGTATCTGGACGGTATGGACCGGGAGGTGGGCGCGGAGGGGAAGATCTCCGCGATGAAGGAGGGGCTGGCGGAGGCGCGGTATCCGAAGCGAGTGAGGGAGTTGGCGAAGCTGGAGGCGAAGGCGGTCGAGGTCCAGTCGTACGGCAGTCACAACTTCCATGGCCTGCTCCAGACAAAGGAGTATGCGTCGGCGCTGATCGGTACGAGGCGCCCCGGGCATGCGCCGGACGAGGTGCAGCGGTTGGTGGAGGCGCGTATGGCGCGGCATTCGATCTTCGAGCGCCTGCCCGCTCCGGCCCTGAGCTTTGTCCAGGAAGAGGTGACCCTCCGGCGTCCTATCGGGGGCAGAATGGTCCTGCGGCGTCAGCTCGAACATCTGCTGGAGCTCGGCCGGTTGCGGAATGTCGAGATCCAGGTGATGCCGACGGACCGGGACGACCACGCGGGAATGGCCGGTGCGATGCAGGTGCTGAAGTTCAGGGACGGCACGGCAGTGGGGCGTGCGGAAGGAGTGTTCAACAGCCGCCCGGTCTCCGAGCCGAAACAGCTCCGGATCATCGAGTTGCGCTGTGGCATCATCCAGGCTCAGGCTCTCAGCCCACGGGAGTCACTGGCGTTCATCGAGCAAGTGCTGGGAGAGACATGACCCTCAAGCCCTCCATCGGGGACGGCCCTCGGCTCCAGTGGTTCAAGAGCAGTTACAGCGACAGCAGCGAAGGCGACGACTGCGTCGAGGTCGCCTGGTTCAAGAGCAGCTACAGCGACAGCAGCGACAGCAACGAGTGTGTCGAGGTCGCCGCCACCGCCGCCTGCCCCTGCGTCCATGTCCGTGATTCCAAGAACCCCGGCGGGCCTCAGCTCGACTTCGGCTCGGCCGCCTGGTCCGGCTTCGTCTCGTTCGCGGGCGAGACCTCGGTCTGACTCCGCCGCCCCCGGTGGCGACGCACCAGCGCCGGTATCCATGGCGCTGCGCCCGCCGCGAGCAGCAGCACCAGCAGCGGGAGCCGCCACCACCAGGTGGGGCTCGGTGCGGATGGTGCCGCGGGGGTGTCGGACACCCATGGACGTGCGGTCTTCGACCACGCGAGGAACGCGTCGCCTATGGGCATCAGGCCGAAGGCGTAGCGCTTGGTCCACGGGGTCTCCACCGGTGCGCCCAGCAGTTCGCTGAGGTTGGTGAGGCCTTCCGCGAGTGGCGCGTCGCCGTGGGCCTGGGCCGCGCCCGCCGTGACCACCGAAGCGGACAGGCACCCCCGTCATGCGCCCCGACCCTATCCACTCCCCGCGTCGGGGGCTCGGGGCCCTGTGGAAGCATGGGAAGCATGACCAGCACCGTCATCACCAACATCGGCGCCCTCGTCACCAACGATCCCGCCGCCGGCGACGGCCCCCTCGGGCTGATCGAGAACGCCGCGCTGGTCATCGACGGTGACACCGTCGCCTGGACCGGACCCGGCGCCGACGCGCCCGCCGCCGACGCGGCGTGTGACGCGGGCGGCCGGGCGGTGATCCCCGGGTTCGTCGACTCGCACTCGCACCTGGTGTTCGCCGGTGACCGCACCCAGGAGTTCAACGCCCGGATGTCCGGTCGGGCCTACTCGGCGGGCGGGATCCGCACCACCGTCGCCGCCACCCGCTCCGCGAGCGACGCGGAGCTGGAGGCCAACCTCACCCGCTATCTGGGCGAGGCGCTGCGGCAGGGGACCACGACCTTCGAGACGAAGTCCGGGTACGGACTGACCACCCACGACGAGGAGCGGGCCCTCCGGATCGCCGCCCGGCACACCGACGAGGTCACCTACCTCGGCGCCCATGTGGTGTCCCCGGACTATGCCGACGACCCCGCCGCGTATGTCGCCCTCGTCACCGGCGAGATGCTGGACGCCTGCGCTCCGCACGCCCGCTGGGTGGATGTGTTCTGCGAGAAGGGCGCCTTCGACGGTGACCAGGCGCGTGCCGTGCTGACGGCGAGCATGGCCAAGGGCCTCGTCCCGCGTGTGCACGCCAACCAGCTGACGTACGGCCCGGGCGTGCGGCTCGCGGTCGAGCTCGGCGCGGCGTCGGCCGACCACTGCACCCACCTCACGGACGAGGACGTGGACGCGCTCGCGAACGGCGACACCGTGGCGACGCTGCTCCCCGGTGCTGAGTTCTCCACGCGTGCCGAGTGGCCGAACGCCCGCAGGCTGATCGACGCCGGGGTGACGGTGGCGCTGTCCACGGACTGCAACCCGGGCTCTTCGTTCACCTCGTCCGTGCCGTTCTGTATCGCCCTGGCCGTACGCGACATGGGCATGACCCCCGACGAGGCCCTGTGGTCCGCCACGGCAGGCGGTGCAGCGGCCCTGCGCCGCACCGACATCGGTCGTCTCGTCCCGGGCGCCCGCGCGGACCTCGCACTGCTGGACGCTCCGTCGCACGTCCACCTGGCGTACCGACCGGGGGTGCCCCTGGTCGGTGAGGTCTGGCGGCGAGGCGCCCGGGTGGCCTGACGGCGTCCGAGCGCCCACCGCGCCACGCCCGTCCGGGCTCGGCGCTCCGCCGGGACCCGACGGTCAGGCGCCGGGGGATTCGACCGGCAGGCCCCGCTCCATCGCCGCCGATGCCAACCGCTTGTCATAGGTGACGAAAGCGGTGAGTGCCTGTTCGAGGTACTCCGCACTCGCGAGGTGGACGGCGTCGAGCGTGCGCAGGTGGCGAATGGGGAACATTCCGGCGGCCCTGAGAACAGGGTCGGTGATTCTGATCCGCAGCATCCGGTCGAGAAGCTCTTCGGCGGCATCCCCGACTTCGGGATCGGCGCCGGCTCGTACCAGCGCGCGAGCCACCTCGGTTTGAGACAGCGCGGATGTGACGTGCCCTTCGGCTGCGCGTGCGCTCAGGAACGTGCGCAGTGAAGCGGTCTCGGGCTCGGGGATGACGAGCTTCAGCAGCGCGCATGAGTCCAGGTAGATCAACGGTCTTCTTCCTCGCGCATGCGCAGCAGCACCTCGGAGAGCTTCGACGGTTCGGCGGACCGCGCGGTCAGCGGCTCCCAGTCGGCGAGGCCCCGCGCCGACGCTGCGTTGTCAGGATCCACCGTGCCCGTGCGGACCAGGTCCTCCAAGACCCGCTGCTCCGGGTCGGGCGGGCCGAGCACGGCGATGAGACGGCCATTGCGAGTGATCTCGACCCGCTCGCCCGCCGCCACTCTGTCGATCAGCTCACTGGCATGCTGCTGCAGCTGCCGGATGGGAACGCGTGTGGTCATACGGCAAAGCTAGATGCCGTGTGCGGCGCTTGCCATGAATGTGCGGCGCCTTCACCCGCCCGAAGTACGTCCAGCGTGCTCGTGGTCCCGTGCGCTCCTGCCCTGTGCGACACTCGGCCAGGCGATTATCGAACGTGCGTGCGTATGCCGGGCCCTGGACCGGGAAGGACCCACTCCCCGCTGCTCCACGCGAGTCGCTGAACGGCTCATTCGTACCTCTGGTCACGGGTTGACCGTCTCACCCTGTCCCGGGACGTTTTCGGCCGGTACCGTCCTGTCCGGGGAAGCTCAGGGGGAGATCCGGGAGAGTTCCGGGTGAGCCGGGGGGTCGAGTTGAGCGGTCTGCGCATACATGTCGTCAAGCCGGGGGAACTGACCGAATCCGAGTGCGAGTCCTGGCGCGAGCTGCGGGCCAAGTCCGATGCTCCCGCCAACCCGTTCATGGAGCCCGAGTTCACCCTTGCCGTCGCGGCAGTGCGGCCCGGTGCGCGGGTCGCGGTGATCGAGGACGCCGGGGACCAGGCCGGGTTCTTCCCCTACGAGAAAGGCCCCTTGGGACAGGGCCGGGCCGTCGGCCTCGGGGTGTCCGACTGCCAGGGAGCCGTGCTGCGGCCCGGACTGCGGATGTCGGCGCGGGAACTGCTGCGCGGCTGCTCCCTGGCCACCTGGGAGTACGACAACCTGGAGTCCGGGCAGGCGCTGTTCCTTACGGGCGGCGCCGAGGAGTTCGCCTCTCCGGTGATCGACATCGGCGCGGGGTACGCCGCCTACGAGGAGCATCTGCGGCGCCACGCCCCCAAGTTCCACCGGACCACGGCCGCGAAGGAGCGAAGGCTCGCCCGGCAGACGGAGACGGACCGCGGCGCGGTGCGGTTCGTCTTCGACGAGCGGGATCCCGCCGCACTGCGCACCCTCATGGAGTGGAAGTCGGCTCAGTACCGAAGGACAGGCCGCCGCGACCGCTTCGCCCAGGACTGGATCAGCACCCTCGTGCGGAGGCTGCACGGAACCCGCGCACCCGGCTGCTCCGGCGTGCTGTCCGTGCTGTACACGGCGGACCGGCCGATCGCCGCGCATTTCGGGTTGCGCTCGCGCACCGTGCTGTCCTGCTGGTTTCCCGCCTATGACACCGAATTCGCCAAGTACTCGCCAGGTCTTGTCCTGCACCTCAGGATGGCGGAGGCGGCGGCGGCTGACGGCATCGGGCTGCTCGATCTGGGCCGGGGCGCGGCCGAGTACAAGGACTCGCTCAAGACCGGTGAACTACGCGTCCACGAGGGCTCGGCGACCCGCCCGGGGGCTCGGGCGGCGTTGCACCGGCTGAGCCGGGAGCCCGCGCGCCGCGCCCACAGCTACGTACGCAACCGGCCACGGCTCGCCCGGCACGCCCAGCGGACGCTCAGGCTGCTCGGACGGCTGCGGGGCCAGTGAGCACGGAGGGGGAAGCACATGTACCAGGTCGCCGAACTCGACCTCGATCTCGACGGCGCCGAACCCGAGCTGCGACCGGCCCCGGGGGCGCCGCCCATCGTGCCCGGCGAGGTGTTCGTGCTCGTACGGCTGCATGGACGGCCCGCCGCAGGCTTCACCGGGACCGTGCCCGACGGTGCCGACCCGGCCACCGTACTCGCCGAACAGGCCGTGGCAGTCGTCGAGCGGGCCCGGCAGCGGCTGGGCGCGGCGGCGTCCGCACGGCCGGTGAGCAGCGGACTGCCGCCGGCCACCGTGGTCGTCGCCACCCGCGAGCGCCCCGACCGGCTCACCGCGGCCCTCGACTCGCTGCTCGCCCAGGACCACCCCGACTTCGAGATCGTCGTCGTCGACAACGCGCCCGTCACCGACACCACCCGCGAGCTCATCACCTACAAGTACGTCGACCGGGTCCGTTACGCGTACGAGCCCGTCCCGGGTCTGGCCGCCGCGCACAACAGGGGCATCGCCACAGCGCACGGACCGGTGCTCGCGTTCACGGACGACGACGTGATCGCCGACCCGCACTGGCTCAGCGCGCTCAGCGCACCGTTCGCGCGCGATCCGCGCATCGGCTGTGTGACGGGGCTGATCCTGCCCGCGCGGCTCGGCACACCCGCGCAGATCCTGCTCGAAAGCCACGGCGGCTTCGCCAAGGGCTTCACCGCCCGCACCTGGGATCCGGCCCGTCCGCCCGCCGCCGCCGAGCCGCTCTTCCCGTTCACGGCCGGGCGCTTCGGATCGGGCGCCAACATGGCCTTCAGGACCCGTGCGCTGCGCGCCGTCGGCGGCTTCGACCCGGCCACCGGCACCGGAACCGCCGCACGCGGCGGGGACGACCTCTATGCCTTCGTGCGGATACTCGCCGCCGGGCACCGGCTGCACTACACCCCGGACGCGCTGGTCTGGCACCACCACCGTGAGACTCCGCAGGACCTGCGCGACCAGGCGTACGGCTACGGCGCCGGGCTCACGGCCTATCTCACCGCCCTCGTCGCCCGCCGCCCCGCGCTCGTGCCGGCGCTGCTGGCCCGGCTGCCGCGCGGTCTCGCCCACGCCCGCGCGATGACCGCCGAGCGGGGAGAGGGACAGGACGGGGTGCCGGGAGAGCACGGCGTCCAGCGGTACGCCTGGCCACGGGAGCTGTCCCGACTGGAGCGCCGGGGGATGTGGTACGGGCCCGTCGGGTACCTCAAGGCCCGGCGAAGGGTGCGGGGGATGCCGCTGCCCTGGAAGCCGGGGGAGAAGACCGGCGAGAAGCCCGCGGTGCGGCCTGGGGAGGCGGCGCGATGAGCGGCGGCGGCAGTGCAAGCGGCAGCAGCGGTAGCAGCGGTAGCGACCGGAGTGCCCGGGTGTCCGCCCGTACACCCGTGCCCGTCCGCATACCCGTGCTGCTCTACCACGCCGTGATGGACGACCCGCCCGGCTGGATCGCCGAGTTCAGCGTCACGCCGAGGGGCTTCTCCGCCCAGCTCGACGCCGTCCGGGCCAGTGGGCGTACCCCGGTGACCATCAGCGCTCTCACCGACCACCTACTCGGCCGTGGCGAACTCCCGCCCCGGCCCGTGCTGCTCACCTTCGACGACGGCTTCGCCGATCTGCCGGGGCCCACGGCTGAGGCGCTCGCGTCCCGCGGGCTGCCCGCCACCGCCTACCTCACCACCGGTGCCATCACCCCGGGACTGCGCAGCCTGCTGCCACCCGCGCCGATGATGACGCTGGCCCAGGCACCGCTGCTGGAGCGGTACGGCCTGGAGGTCGGCGCGCACACGGTCACCCACCCCCAGCTCGACACCCTCGGACCCCGGCGCCTGCGGCACGAACTACGGCACTCCAAAGCCGCGCTGGAGGACACCCTGGGCCACGAGGTGCGACACCTCGCCTATCCGCACGGCTACAACAGCCGTGCCGTACGCCGTGCCGCGCGTGCCGCCGGATACGAGTCGGCCGTCGCCGTACGCCATGCGCTCAGCTCGGATCGGGACGAGGCCTACCGCATCGCCCGGCTGATCGTGCGGCGCGGGCACAGTGTGGCCGACGTCGGGACATGGATGGCGGGCACGGGAGTGCGGGTCGCACCGTATCCGGACTCGCTGCCGACTATGGGGTGGCGGCTGTGGCGGCGCGCTCGGGCAGCGGTGAGAGGGCCGGAGTTCGCGGGATGAGCCGAACGAAACGTGACCTCTGTGATTGCGTGCCGGTTGCCCGTTCGTCTGCATTTCGGGTGAGAGGGGTTCAAATCCGCACCAGGTTCCTATAATTCGCTGAAGGGGCAGCGGCGTGACGAGCCGCGACCACATCCGTGGGGGGAGTCGCACCGTGCAGCAGCAACGCGTGCCCGCAACGGCGGTCACGGGCGGCCCTGAGTCGGCGCCGCCCCCCGCCCGACGCCGTCGAGGGCACCTCGCCCGACTGACCGGCCGCCCCCAGACGCTGTTCAGCCGGCTGCCGCTCCTGCTCGCGGCAGGCCTCTGGCTGTACGCCGTGCCCCGCACGGACTTCCGCGACATCGGCGACTTCGGGCTGCTGGACCGCTTCCCCCCGGCGTACTACGCCGCCCTCGCCGTGCTCACGGCAGGATTCCTGGTCACCCTGCGGCGCGCCGGGACCGCCCCGTGGTGGCCGGCCGCATACTGCCTCGCGATGCTCGTCGCGCTGAAGGCGCCGCCTGCGCTGCTCTATGACTCCGTGCGTTACGCCTGGGCGTCGAAACACGACGCCGTCATCACCCGGATCCTGGCCGAAGGCGCGGTCCATCCGACCGCCGAGCTCTCGGGCGGGATGTCCGCGTACGACCAGTGGCCCGGGTTCTTCGCGCTCAACGCGGCCCTGGTGCGTGCCTTCGGCGTGGACGCCGCCGCGGCGTACACCAACTGGGCGCCGGTCGCACTCGGTGCGCTCATGCTGCCGGTACTCGTGCTGGTCTACCGCACCTTCAGCGACGACTGGCGGTTGGTGTGGACGGCGGTGTGGATCTTCCAGCTCGCCAACTGGGTGGGACAGGACTACCTCTCCCCGCAGGGTTTCGCGTATCTGTTGTATCTGACCGTGCTGGCTCTCGTCGTGCGGCACTTCGTGAGGCCGGGCTCCGCCGGTCGGCTGCGCGAGCGCGGCGGACTCGACCCGGCCGCCGCCGCGGTGCCGCCACCCACCGGGACCCGGCAGCGGGCGGTCGCCGTCGCGATCGCCGCCCCGCTGATGGCCGCGATCAACGCCTCGCACCAGCTCACCCCGGTGATGCTGTGCGCGACCCTGGCCGCGCTGTGCCTCACCCGCCGCTACCGCAACTGGGGGTTGCTCACCGTCGCCGTGCTGATCATGGTGGTCTGGGACCTCACCATGGGGCGGACGCTGTTCCTGGACACGCTCGGCACGCTGCGCGAATCGGCGGGCGATCTGCTGTCCAACTCCCGTGCGGGATACGCGGGGGAGCCGACCGGTCCTGGACCCGAGCTGGTGGGCGCCGCCAATATCGCCATGGTGGGCTTGCTGGCCGTGCTCGCCGGTGCTGCGGTGCTGCTGCGCCGCCGGTTGACCCGGAGCGCGCTGCCGCTGCTGCTGGCCGCGGCGGCGCCGGTGCCGATGTTCGCGGTCAACGACTACGGCGGCGAAATGCTCTTCAGGGTGTATCTCTTCGGGCTTCCCGGCACCGCGTTCTTCGCCGCCGCCGCGCTCGTCCCGGCGGCGGCCGGCCGCCGCCGCGCCCTGACCGTGGCCCGGAGGATCGCGCTGCCCGCCCTGCCTGTGGTGCTCATCGCCCTGTCGGCCGGCTTCCTGCCCTCGTACTACGGCAAGGAAGGCATGCACTACGCGCCGCCCGCGGAGCTCGCCCTGACCCGACGGGCCTACGACCGCGCGCCGGAGGGAGCGCTGATCCTCGCCACGACCGGCTCGTTCCCCGGTGCGTACCACCGCTACGACCACTATGAGCGCTGGTTCTTCACCGAGCAGGACATCCCGGAGAATCTGCGGATGCTCAAGGACCCGGCGGGCTACCTGGCCCGTGGGATACCCGAGGGGCGGTCGGCGTACGTGATCCTCACACCGACCCAGGAGAAGGCCGTGACGGGTGAGGGATATCTGCCGCCCGGCGGGTTCACGGCGCTGAAGGCGGCGCTCACGGCGTCCCCGCTCTTCCGGATCGTGGAGGAGAGCGAGCACGGGCTCGTCCTCCGGTACAGCAGCCGGTGACCGTGACAGGGAGATCGTCATGCGGGTTATGCGGGTCATGCACACCATGAAGCCGGGACACATCGGGTTCAGAACCGCCCTGGCCGCATCCGGCTGGATCGCCCTCGGAGCGACCGCGCTGCCCGGCGGGTCCCCGCTGCGCTGGCTCCCGGTGCTCGCATTCACGGTCATGGGCCCGGGACTCGCCCTGCTGTACCCGCAGCCGGACGGTGGCGGACTGCGGCCGGGGGCCCGGCTTGAGGCGCTCGCGCTGGCCGCCCCGGTCAGCCTCTCGCTGGGTGCGCTCACGGCCACCTCGCTGCTGCTCGTCCAGGCCTTTTCGGCCACCGCATTCCTGGTGTCGCTCGCCTGCTTCGCCACGCTCGCCGCCGCCCTGCCGGGACTGCCGCTGCCCGCGGCCACCCGGGGAGCGGTCGAGCGGACCCGTCCCGCGTCGGACCCCGAGCCCGGGAGCGGCGGATGACGGGAACCCACCCCGCACACCCCAGGGGCACGAGGGCCACGCGGACGACGCGGAGTGCCTACGCCGTCGTCCTCGCCACCATCGGCGCACTGCTCGCCGGTCTCGGGGTGTGGATCGCCCATGGCGACGGAAGGGAGGACGATCCGGGCTCCCCGGGTGGCCATGCGCTGCCCGGCAACGCGGCATCCGGCGCGTTCCCCGATGGCTCCTGCGCGCCCACCGAGAAGCTGGAGCCGCGCTGCGGGGCTTGGTGGGGCGCCTACATCCCGTACGCGCCCAGCGGCTCCCTCACCGAGGCGGTGTACGCGTTCGAAGCGAAGATCGGCCGCAGGCTCGATCTCGTCTACAACTACCACGACATGTCCCGCACCCCGTTGGACGGCCGACTGCTCACCGCCGACGAACAGGAACTGGGCCGCGACCGGTTGCTGATGCTGGCCTGGGAGTCCACGGTCTGGACCGAGCCGCACCACGCCAACTGGACGGAGACCCAGCTGGGCTGGAAGAACATCGCATCGGGCGCGTACGACCGCGACATCATCGACCCCCAGGCGCGCCGCCTGAAGGCCTACGGGAAGCGCCTGTTCTTCTCCTTCGACCAGGAGGCCGACTTCCGCATCAAGGAGGGCGCGGGCAGCCCTGAGGAGTTCGTCGCCGCCTACCGCCACATCCACGACCGCTTCCGCCGGCTCGGCGTCGACAACGTGGTGTGGGTGTGGACCGTCTCCGGCTACCTCGGCAACGCCGAGCTGATGAAACGGCTGTACCCGGGTGATGACTACGTGGACTGGATCGGCATGGACCAGTACAACTACTACCTCTGCCACAGATCCCCGAACTGGCTGGACTTCGAACGCAGTCAGCGTCCTTCCTACGACTGGCTGCGTGCGCACATCTCCGACCGCAAGCCGCTGATGCTCGCGGAGTTCGCCACCGCGCCCGATCCGGTCCTGCCGCAGCGCCAGCGCGACTGGTACGCCCGTATCCCCCAGGTCGCTCCGAGCCTGCCCCGGGTGCGGGCGCTGGTGCACTGGAACCGCGCGGTGCCGGGAGCGGGTTGCGACCTCACGGTCGACAGCGGCCCCGGCCTGGACGGCTACCGGATCGCCGGGCGCGACCCCTACTTCAGACAGCCCGTCCCGACCCGCTGACGCCTTCCGTCCGCCGTCCGCCTGGACAGGAGGCACCGGTACGCCGACCCCCCGACCGCCAGCGCCACACACGCCGACGGGGTGGGCGGCCCGCCAGGGCGGCTCTGACGCCCGGCGCCGCGGCCAGGGCCACGGCTGTCATCGACAGCAGCACCGCGAGGCCCGCGCCCGAGATGCCCAGCGGTCCGAGCAGCACCGCCGTGCTGCCCAGCACCGACACGCACATCGCTCCCTGGAGCACCGCCAGGGCGCCCGTACGCCCCTGGACCCGCAGCACCCCTATGTAGAGCTCGACCACGACCCGCGGCAGCGCGGCTGCGGCCAATAGCCGCAGCACCAGGGTGCCGTGCTCGGCGTAGTCCGGGCCGAACGGTGCGAGGATCCGCGGGGCGAACACCACCAGGACCAGCACCACGGGCACCAGCAGCAGCGTCATTCTGCGCAGTGCCCCGCGTACGCCGTCGGCCAGGCCCTCCGGGCTGTGCGAGGCGTGCGCGGTCAGCGATGAGGCCATGTTGATGGCCATGAACTCCATGGTGCCGCCGACGGTGTAGGCGATGTAGAAGAAGCCGTTGTGCGCCGCGTCGAACCGCACGGCGACCATCACCGGTACGAGGTTGATCACCGCCAGCGAGAACAGCGCACCGACCGAGTCCCCGGCCAGGAACCGCCCGATGTCCCGCAGCCGAGGCGGCTCGCGGTCGTGGTCGGCAGCCGCCTGGCACGGAATGAGCCGGCCGAACACCAGCCAGCCCAGCGGCAGTACGGACAGCGCGATGGCCGCCGCCCAGGACACGAAGACCCCGAGCACCGGCAGGGCGGTGGCGAACGCGACGAGCAGCAGCAGCTTGCCGAGCGAGAACACGGCGTTGCCCACGGGCACCCAGACCGCCTTGCGCAGCCCGGTGAGCACCCCGTCCTGGAGGGTCAGCAGCGCCCAGGCCACACATGCGGCGGTGAAGACCAGCCCTGCGGCCGGACCGTGCAGGGGCGCATACGAGGGTCCCCACAGGTCGAGCGTGAGCAGGAAGCCCGCGCACACCAGGCACACCACGGCGGAACTGGCCGTGTACACACGCCAGACCAGTCCTGCGGTGGCCCGCCCGGCCCTCGGCACGTAGCGCACCACCGCGCCGATCATCGTGGTGGCGGTGACCGATGCGAGCAACCGCATGGCGGCGATCGCGGCGGAGCCCTGGCCGACCGCCTCCTCGGTGTAGTACCGCGCGGCCACCAGCCAGAAGCCGAGCCCGAGCGCGGCCGATACACCGGTCGACAACATCAGGGCATAGGCGTTGCGGAACAGGGAGTCCCCATCGCCCCGGGAGGTACCGGCTGCCTCTGGCGTCGCCGGTGCGCGTCCCCGTCCGCCCAGTCGTGCGGTGTCAGCCACCGGTCCCGTCCCGGTACGGGCCGACGAGTCCTGCGGCGGCCCCTTCGGCGGGACGGATGCCGTCCGTACGCAGCACCGCCAGCACCTGCTTCGCCTTCAGCGGGTCGGCCGGCAGGGCATGGCGGGCGAACCAGCGGGCGGGCGCGGGATCCGGGGACGGGTCCGTGAACAGGGCGGAGGCGTAGTCGTCGAGCGGCGGATCGTAGAGATAGCCGGTGGTGATCCGCCGGCGCGCCAACGCGGCGATCGCCGCGTCCCGGTCGGCGACCAGCAGTGGCACCCGGAACAGCGGTTGTACGAAGCCGGGTCCGCGGCTGCCGCCTGAGCCCGGACCGGGCGCTCCCCAGGGGCTGTCCAACAGTCGTCGCGTACCGTCGAGATGGGCCGCCAGACGTTCGTCGAGGCGGTCGAGCAGCCGGGCGGAACGCCGCAGTCTGGCCGCCCCGGGCGCCATCCGGTAGGTGTGCATGTCGACCCGCACCCAGGAGTGGAACAGCCCGAGGGCGGGCGCACCGGTCACCGCCCGTTCCAACTCGGCGGCCCGCAGCGGCATGCGTATCGCCTCGCGCTCTGCCAGCCCGAGCAGTCGCTGCACGGCCCGCGCGGCCCGCACCAGCCTCAGTCCGCGCACCGAAGCCTCGGCGTACGGCCGCAGGGCGTAGGCGAGTTCGGACAACGCACGCGAAGGCAGCAGCAGGTCGTCGCGTGCCTCTTCGAGCGCGGACCGTCGCGCAGGGTCGGCGACGGTCAGGAAGCCTCCGGCCTTGGCCCCCGCGTGCTTGGAGAGCGAGAACACCGACGCGTCCCCGTAGTCGCCGACCGGCCTCCCGTCCGGCAGCTGTGAACCGATGGCGTGCGCGGCGTCCTCGATCAGTGGGATGCCCAGCGTGTCGCAGCGGTCGCGCAGCGCGGGTGCGGGGTCGGGGTTGCCGTACAGATTGGTGGTGAGCACGGCGGAGAGGCTCCGCCATGATGCGTCCGGAACGGCTGCCGGGTCGATGGAGCCGTCCCGGGCGTTGAGCGGCGCCTGTACCGGCCGTAGTCCGGCCGCGAGCACCACGAAGAAGATCACGTCATCGTTGACGGGGGACATCAGCACCCGCCCGCCGGGTCTGCACCAGTGGCGCAGCGCCAGGTACAGGCCGAAGCGGCACGACGGCACATACAGGCACTCCCGGCCGGTGCGGTCGCGCATCCACGCGTCCAATGCCCCGTTGATCGCCATATGACCCCCCTGAACCCCGGGCTCAATGTGGCGCATTCCGGACCGCACCGTCAATAAGGCGGAAGGGCCCATCCCTTGACGGAATGGACCCTTCGGATGCCCTCGGAAGGGGCCGCTGCCGCGCTGCCGCGGCATGCCCTACGGGCGAGGCGTCACTCCTCGACCGTGAGGCCCTTTCTCAGCTTGTTCAGCGTGCGCGCGAGCAGCCGGGACACATGCATCTGCGAGATGCCCAGCTCGTCGCCGATCTCCGACTGGGTCATGCCCACCACGAAACGCAGCGAGAGGATCTTGCGGTCACGCGGCGACAGCGAGGCGATCAGCGGCTTGAGTGACTCGATGTACTCGATGCCCTCCAGGCTGCGGTCCTCGTAGCCGATCCGGTCGGCCAGCGCGCCCTCCGAGTCATCCTCGTCGGGCTGGGCGTCCAGCGAGCTCGCGGTGTACGCGTTGCTCGCGGCCATGCCCTCGACCACCTCGTCCCTGCTGATGCCGAGACGCTCGGCCAGCTCACCGACGGTCGGCGCGCGGTCGAACTTCTGGGCGAGCTCGTCGCCCGCCTTCGCGAGGTCGAGACGGAGTTCCTGGAGGCGGCGCGGTACGCGCACGGACCAGGAGGTGTCACGGAAGAAGCGCTTGATCTCGCCGACGATGGTCGGCATCGCGAAGGTGGGGAACTCGACACCGCGGCTGAGCTGGAAGCGGTCGATCGCCTTGATCAGGCCGATCGTGCCGACCTGGATGATGTCCTCCATCGGCTCGCTCCGGGAGCGGAACCGAGACGCGGCGAACTTGACGAGCGCCAGGTTCAGTTCGACGAGCGTGTTGCGCACGTATGCGTACTCGTGCGTGCCTTCCTCAAGCGCCTCGAGACGGGCGAAGAGGGTCTTGGACAGGGCCCGGGCGTCAACAGCGCCCACTTCCTCGAAGGGCGGGATGTCCGGGAGGTCGAGCAGCTCGTCGAGCTGCGCGGTGAGTCCGGTGTGCTCTGTGCGCTCGGCCTGCGTGGGGCTGGCGAGCGGGGTGGTGTCTTCGAGGCGATCGTGCGGACGTGTCGACGTCGCGTGCGGGGTCCGCGTTTCGTCGAGCCGGGGTGACATGGTCTCCTCCATCGTTCTCGGCACAAGGCTGCCGATGCCTGATTGCTGCGCTGCGGTTTGCGGCGCCTCCGAAGCCGTCTCGTGTCGGTGATGTCCCTACTAGGCCTACCCGGTTTTTACTCGACATGGCAAGTGTTGTATGTCATATAAGTCCCTTTTGTGGGGGAGTTGGGGGCTCGAATGAAGCCCGTCGGCCTCCGCTCGCCGCGTGGAAGGCGTAGTGTTCTGTGGGCGTCTAAGACGCCCAGTGCATCGGCGACATCGGCGAAGAGGGTGGGCATGGACCGCGGGACGGTCAGTAACGCCAATCCGGTCCGGCTTCGGGTGGAAGTCCGGACCGAAGGTCGGAGTGAGATCGTCACGCCGGCGGGTGAGCTTGATCACCACACGGCCGATCTGTTGCGTACGCCACTGGAGGACGCGGTGGAGCAGGGGCGTGCACGCCTGGTCGTGGACTGCTCACTCCTTGAGTTCTGTGACTCCACGGGCCTCAACGTGCTGCTCGGTGCGCGGCTGAAAGCCGAGGCCGCGGGGGGTGCGGTGCATCTGGCCGGTATGCGGCCGATCGTCGCCAGGGTGTTCGAGATCACGGGCGCGGAGGCCGTGTTCACGGTCCATGACTCCCTGGCCGCGGCCCTGGCGGACTGACCGCCGCATTCCGGTCCGGCTGATCGGGTGTTGTCCCGATTCGGCCGGGCAGAAGACCCCCCGCAGACCCGCGTGTCTCCTCCACACGCTCTGTACTGACGTAATCACTGAAGCAAAGCGAACTGGTGAATCGGTGAGGTGAAGCGCTGATGAGCACCACCCGGCAGCATCCGCCGGGCGACCGCGGCCCGGAACCGGACGGCGCTCCTGCCGACGCCTCCGTGGCCTCTGGGCCCGCCTCCGCCGTCCATGACGGCATGGTGCGCACACTCCTGCTCGGGAACGCCAGCGGCATCGTGCCGCTCGCCCGTGACTTCACGCGGCAGGCGCTGTACGACTGGGGCTGGCTGCCGGCCGCCTCCGCCGACCGCCGCGCCGCCGCGGAGGATGTGCTGCTCGTGGTCTCGGAGCTGGTGACCAACGCCTGTCTGCACGCCGAGGGCCCGGAGGAGCTCCGGGTGTCCTTCCAGGGGAAGGTGCTGCGCCTCGAGGTCGCCGACCGCGGCGCCGGTCACCCCGCACCCCGTACCCCGCACCGGTCCGGACGGCCCGGAGGGCACGGGATGTTCATCGTGCAGCGCCTCTGCCTGGACTGGGGTGTACGGCGGACCCCCGGTGCGCCGGGCAAGACCGTGTGGGCGGAGCTCGCCGCGCCTGCCTAGCGCGGCCCGGGCGGGGCCGGACGGCCGTGGCTCCTGCGGCGGCGACCCCGAATCGCGAGGTCCCCGTCACGGTGGCGCGTGTGGGCGTTGTCCGAGCCGTTTTCGAAGCTGTTGTGGAGCACGGCGATCCGTCGTGCTCTTTGTCTTCCCTCCATCAGGGCCCAGGCGTACCTTGAGCGCCCGATCTGATGTGCCGTCAGTAACTTCTGGCGGCGTTCCGGCCTTGAGGGGGCTCGAGGTGTCGTACCGGAAGCGGACAGCTCTCATGCTCGCAGCGGCTCTGGCGGGCTCGGTGGTCCTGACGGCCGCCTCCGCCGCCCATGCCGACGTCGTGGACGTGAACTACCAGTGCCAGACCCCGATAGGCCCCAAGGGAGCCGTGTCGCCGATCGACATCAAGGCCGTCGAGAAGGGCAGTGGCTACCGGCTCACCATGTCGTTCGAGAAGGGCGTCTCGTCCAGCCCGGTCGAGCTGGGCAAGGGCGCGATGAACCCGAGCGCGCAGATCAGGCTGGGCGGCGCCGACAGCGGGACGCTGACGGTGTCGGGCCCGGCCAACTCCGCGGCCATTCCGGCCAACACCCCCATCAAGATCAATGACTTGTCGGGGACGTACACCCCGAAGAAGACCGGTCAGGTCACCTTCACGGCTGGTGTGCTCACCATCAAGGCCCTGGGGACGACCACCACGTGCACGCCGCAGAACAGTCCGAAGCCGTCACTCACCCTCGACGTACAGGGGGCGAGCGGGGGCACGGACTCGGACTCGGGCACCTCGTCGGCTTCGGGAACGGCTTCGGGTGACGAACTGCCCAGGACGGGACCGATCGACTCGGCGCTCGCGCTCGGCACGCTCGGTGGGACCGTGCTGCTCGCCGGAGCCGCGGGAGTGCTCTGGCTCACCCGCCGCGGCACCCGGTCCACGAACTGATCCGCTGTGATCGCCGCCACCGCCGCGCTGCTCTGCGCGCTGTCCACGACCGTGCCCGTCGAGCCCTCCGCGCCGTGGACTGCCCAGCCCGCGGCGGGTGGCAGGCCGTACGTCTATCTGGAAGGGCCGCCCGGGACCGTGCTGCAGGACACGCTGTCCGTGACCAACCCGGGTGACCGGCCGCTGACCGTACGGGTGGCCGTACGGGAGGATGGCCCGGCCGCCCGGATCGCGCTCGCGTCGGAGCGCCTCACCATCCCGCCCCGGACTCGCGCGGACATCCCCTTCGCCCTGACCGTGCCGGCCGCCGCGGTGCCCGGCGACCACTCCGCCGCGATCGTCGCGGCTGCGGCGGGAAGACGGTCAGCCGTGCCCGTCCGGCTGCGGATCAGCGGCCCCAGCCTCGCCGCGCTGAGCGTCGAGGATGTGCGCCTGGACGGCGAGCGGATCAACTACACCCTGGTCAACCGCGGCAACACCGTCCTGAAGCCGCGCCTCGCCGTGCGCGCCCGCGGTCTCACCGGGCAGCTGATGGCGCGCCCAGCCCGTCGGCTGCCCGTGACGCTGCCCCCGGGCGGGCGCGCCGAACTCACCGAACCCTGGCCGGATCCGCCCGCGCTCGACTCGGTCGATGTGTCCCTCCTGGCGACCGCGGCAGGTGGAGCCCATGCCGAGGGGAGCGCCGAGGCGCTGTACCTCACGCCCGGCGGCGCTGCTTCGGTCGGGGCGCTCGGGCTCGGGGCCGTGGGAGGAGGAACGGCGGTGCTACGGGGGGTGTGTGCGCGCCGTCGGACCCGATGCCGCCATGACGACGGTGCGGCGACGGCGGGAGCGGTGCGGTGAGGCTGACGATCCGGTCCGGGCTGCTCGGGGTGCTGCTCGTCTGGGCGCTGGCGGCGGTGTCGGTACTTGCGCCCGCACCGCCGGCTGCCTCCACTGCCTCGGCCGTCTCCTTGGCCCTCGTTGCTCCCATTGCTCCCATTGCTTCCGTCGCTTCTGCCGCGGACGGCTCTGTCACCGACGACGGGAAGCCGGCCGTCAGATTGTCCGCCCCGCAGGCGGGCAAGGGCGGCGACATCGCCGTCAGCGGTACCGGATGGCGGCCGAAGACCCTGCTGATGCTGTTGATCTGCGGTCAGTCCAGTCCTGACCGCGGCGTGATCAGCGGTACCAACGCCTGCGCCAACGCCGACGGACGCGCGGTCACCACCGACGACAGAGGGGCGTTCAGTACGAAGCTGCCGGTCGCAGAGCCTCCGAAGCCCTGCCCGTGCGTGGTGCACGTGGCCACCGTCACCGGTGAACAGGCGGCCGTGGACTCCGTGTTCACCGTCGCGGGGCATCCCGCCGCCCCGCTGCCCCAGCCGGCCGGTGACGGCAGACTCGCCCTTCTCGCCACGCTCCGGCTGCGCGGTTCCAGCGGACTGCTGGTGTGGTTCGGCGCCCCACCCGGCCGTGAACTCGTGTTCACCGTCGGCAATCTCGGCTCCACGCCGATCCGCGACCCGGTCTTCGAGGTCGGTACTGCCCACGGGGTGTTCGCCCCGCAGTGGGAGGAACGGCAGTGGCGGGGAACCGTCGAGCCGGGCAAGAAGGCACAGATCAGCCTGCCCGTCGAGCTCACGGCCGGCGCGCACGGCGACTACCAGGTCTCCGTCAAGTACGGCTCGAAGGTCATCGCCGAGCAGCCGTGGCGCGTGGGCAGGCCGTGGGGCGTGACGTTGTTCTGGGTGCTGCTCGCGGTCGTCGTCCCGGCGGCGCTGTACCGGATCGGCATGGCGATCGTGGACCGCGTACGGCCCCGCATCCGGCAACGGACCCGGTCGTGGACGAGCCGTCGGCGCCTCGGCGGACGCCACCGCACCGCCCGCGCCGCGGACAACGGCAGCTCATCCGCCACCACCACGCACGGCGGCCCCGACGCGCTGCCGTGGTTCACCCCCGACTCCGCACCGTCAGAGAACCGGTCCACGACGAAAGGACACACGTGAGCTTGCAACGGAGGATGAGCGCGGCAGGGGTCGCGCTGATGCTCTGCGGCGCGGGGATCCTGCTGACCGCGGGTCAGGCCCACGCCGCCGAGGTGTCGTACGCGACGGAGTGCATACCGCCGCCGATTTCGGGGCTGCCCCCCGTCCACGGCACGACGAAGGCCCGGATCACCGCACCGGCCGAGGCGAAGGTCGGGGACGAGATCGAGGTGGTCTGGAAGACCGTCGAGGCCGCTTCGAAGAACCCGGACGTCCTCGACCTGGGACAGAACACGGTCAAGCCGACCGGGACGGTCAAGGTGGCCGGGGCGCAGACCGCGGACCTGGCGATGGAGGGACCGCGGGAGAACCCGCCGATACCCAAGAACAGCCCGATGGTGCTGTCCGAGATGAAGGGGAAGCTCAAGCTGACCTCGGCCGGCGAGATCACGCTGACGCCGGACGCGTACAACATCAACGTCTCCAAGCCGATCTCGACGGACACCAAGTGCTCGCCGGAAGCCGCGGTGCAGCCGGGCGCGACGATCAAGGTGACGGAGGGCGGCGGCGGTTCGGGTGGGACCACGACCTCGGGCGGTACGACCGCGTCCGGTGGGACCACGATCTCGGGCGGTACGACCGCGTCCGGTGGGACCACGACGTCCGGCGGTACGACCGCGTCCGGTGGGACCACGGCCTCAGGCGGGACCACGGGCGGTGACGACAGCGGCCAGACCGACTTCGAGGGCAAGGAGATCGAGGTCGCCTACGCCTGCAAGACCCCCATCGGAGACAAGAACGCCGTATCCCCGGTGCGGATCAACGCCAAGAAGAACGGCGACGGTTTCGCCCTCACGGTGAAGTTCTCCGAATCGGTCATGGACAGCCCCGCCGACATCCCGGCGAACTCGGTCACCCCTTCCATGGAGGTCAAGCTCGGTGGCGCCGACACCGGCTTCGTCCGCGTGGCCGGACCGGCGAACAAGGACCCGATCAAGTCCGGTGAGCCGATCGCGATCCCCGACCTCACCGGCACCTACAAGCCGGGAGCGAGCGGTACTTCGACGCTCAGCCCGGGTGTGCTCACCGTGATGGCCCTCGGCACCACCACGACCTGCACCCCGCCCGCCGACGTCCGGGTCTCCTTGGAGCTCGACACCACCGCCCAGCCGGGCGGTGCGGCCGGCGGGTCCATCTCCGGCACCGCGTCCGGCTCGGCTTCAGGCTCACCCGGTGGCGGCCTCGCCGACACCGGCGCCGAGGACGGCGGCGCGCTGCGCGCTCTCGCCCTGGTGGCTGGCACGGTGATCCTGCTGGGCGGCGCGGTGTTCACCTTCACGCCGTGGCAGCGGCTGAGGGGAATCCGCTAGGGCGTGTTGCGAAAGTCCCTCCTGGCCCGCGACGCCTGGCACGCACGCTCGCTGCGTTGTCGGAGTCATCCACGTACGTCCAGTACGAGGATGATCCTCCGCCTTGCGATCGCACGCACCAGACGCCGCAGGCCCCGCCCTGCGGGCGGACGGAGCTCCTTTCGCAACACGCCCTAGTGCCTGATGCGGCGCCGGGTCCGTCCGCCCGGACATGACCCGGCCCCGTTCCCGGGGCGCTACGGGACCGGCCCGGCGCGCGGTGTGCGTGCCGGGCCGGAGTCGCGACCGTGCGGACGTTCGTCAGTGCACGTCGCCCATGAGGGCGCGGATCTTCTTGCCCGCCGTCATGAACACCAGGCCCGCGACCACGGCGATGACCGCCCACATCGAGTAGTACAGGGCGTCGCCCAGCGGCTCGTTGAGCTTGGTGGTCCAGCCGTTCAGCGCGTTGCCCGTGGCGGTCGCCAGGAACCACAGCCCCAGCATCTGCCCGACGAACTGCTGCGGCGCGAGTTTCGTGGACAGCGAGAGGCCGACCGGGGACAGGCACATCTCGCCGAGAGTCTGCACGAGGTAGACGCTGAGCAGCCAGAAGACGGTGACCTTGCCGGTCTCGCTGTTCGCGGCCGCAGCGCCAGCCAGGCCCATGATGGCGAATGAGCCGCCGATGAGCAGCATCGCCAGGGCGAACTTGGTCACGGTGCTGGGCTCGCGGTTGCGCTTGGCGAGCCTGACCCACAGGGCCGCGAAAAGCGGCGCCAGGACGATGACCATCGCCGGGTTCACCGACTGGTACCAGGAGGCGGGGAACTCCCAGCCGAGGATCACGCGGTCGGTCTTGTTGTCCGCGAAGAGCGTCAACAGCGAACCGGACTGGTCGTAGATCATCCAGAACAGCACGGCCGTGGCGAAGAACCAGGCGAACGCCTGGATCTTGGGCTTGTCCGTGGTGGTCAGCGCCGGGTTGCGGTACATCGCGACGAAGTAGACGACGGGCACGACGATGCCGAGGACGGCCAGCACGTTCACGAGGTGCTCGATGTCGTACGTACCCAGGACGATGTCGGCGGCCAGGGCGACGACGGCCAGACCGCCCCACAGCAGCACCTTGCGCAGCGCGGAGCGCTTCTCCTCCGGGGTCGCCGGGGTGCCGGGCGCCTTGCCGACGTCGCCGAGGTGGCGGCTGCCGAGGACGTACTGGACGACGGCCAGCGTCATACCGACGCCGGCCACGGAGAAACCGAGGTGCCAGTCGACGTTCTCACCGAGGTAGCCCACCACCAGCGGGGCCGCCAGGGCGCCCGTGTTGATCGCCATGTAGAAGAGCGAGAACCCGGCGTCCCTGCGGGCGCTCGACTGGCCCTCGTACAGGCCGCCGACCATGGCGGAGATGTTGGGCTTCAGCAGCCCCGTACCGGCGGCGATCAGCGCGAGGCCGACGAAGAAGGCCGTGTCGGACGGAACCGCCAGGGTGAAGTGGCCGAGGGCGATGATGATGCCGCCGATCAGCACGGCCTTGCGGGCGCCCCAGAGGCGGTCGGCGATCCAGCCGCCGGGCATCGCCGCCATGTAGACCACGGCGTTGTAGACGCCGTAGATGGAGGCGGCGAGGGCCTCGCGGTCCTCAAGGGGGCCGTCGAGCACGCCCGCGACGAGGTAGAGCGTGAGGATGGCGCGCATTCCGTACCAGGAGAAGCGCTCCCACATCTCCGTCATGAACAGAGTGGCCATACCTCGGGGGTGACCGAAGAAGGTCTTCTCATCGGAAGGGGACCCGGGGGTGTCCTTCGTCAGGCTGGACGCCATGTCGTTCCTTCTGCTCTGGACGCGGCGCGCCGCTTCATGAGCGCAGCCCGCGTCCGGTGGGGGGATCGCCGGTACCGGCGGCGAGGGTGTCCGGTCGTCCCACGCCCATGGAGGCCGGCCCTCGGGTCGTGCGCGCCCAGCACGGCGGTGGCCGGATCCGGGCAGCAAAGAGACCCTTGGCGCAAGAGGCGACCAAAGGTCCCTGACGAGTACTTCAGGCGTTAGGTCACCATACGGCAGGAAACGTGGGTATTAGCAGCACCTGGGTGAGTCTTGAGACTGGAATCACAGGTATATCTGGAACCGTCTGCCCGGAATTGAAGGTCGTAGGCAAGTTCACCTCTCATACTCACAGGCCTTGTGGATCATGCGTCGGCAGGTCCCCCTCGCGGACTACCATCAGCCCATGACCCGTGTACTGCTCGCCGAGGACGACGCATCCATCTCCGAGCCGCTGGCGCGCGCCCTGCGCCGGGAGGGGTACGAGGTCGAGGTCCGCGAGGACGGCCCGACGGCCCTCGACGCGGGGCTCCAGGGCGGGGTCGATCTGGTCGTGCTCGACCTCGGGCTGCCCGGAATGGACGGCCTGGAAGTGGCCCGCAGGCTGCGTGCCGAAGGGCACACCGTGCCGATCCTGGTACTGACCGCGCGCGCCGACGAGGTGGACACGGTGGTCGGTCTGGACGCAGGTGCCGACGACTACGTCACCAAGCCGTTCCGTCTCGCCGAACTGCTCGCCCGCGTCCGGGCGCTGCTCAGGCGCGGAGCCACGGAGCCGGCCGCGGCGCCGTCGACGCACGGAGTGCGGATCGACGTGGAGTCGCACCGCGCCTGGATGGGTGACGAGGAGCTCCAGCTCACGGCCAAGGAGTTCGACCTGCTCCGGGTGCTGGTACGGGACGCCGGACGGGTCGTCACCCGCGACCAGCTGATGCGCGAGGTGTGGGACACCACCTGGTGGTCCTCCACCAAGACCTTGGACATGCACATCTCCTGGCTCCGCAAGAAGCTCGGCGACGACGCGGCCAACCCCCGGTACATCGCGACGGTCCGCGGCGTCGGCTTCCGCTTCGAGAAGAGCTGAAGGCTCCGCGGAGCCGAACCCGTAGCACCGGTAGAAAAGGGGCACCGTGCGCCGCCGCCTCATCAGTTCCACGCTCGCAGTGGTGCTGGTCGTCATCGCCGTCTTCGGAATCTCCCTGGTCATCGTGGAGACCCGGACGATCAGCAACAGCGCCCAGGAGAGCGTGGACTCGGAGGCGCTGCGGCTGGTCAGCGTCATCGAGTCCAGGGTCGCCGGACACGAGCCCGTCGACGCCAAGGCGCTCGCCGAGCAGATCGGCCCCGAGCGCTTCGCGGAGATCACGGTCCCCGGGAGCGCCCCGATCGTGATCGGTGAGCGCCCTTCCGGAGGTGTGATCCGGGGCACCGCCACAGGCGAGGAGGGAGAGCGGGTCACCGTCGAGGAGTCCCGCTCCACCGTCACCCGCGAGGTCGGGCGCACTTTGCTGATCATCGCCGCCGTGGCCCTGCTCGCGGTGGTCGCCGCGGTGCTGCTCGCCGTTCGGCAGGCGAACCGGCTCGCTTCGCCGCTCACCGATCTCGCCGAGACCGCCGAGCGGCTCGGTTCGGGCGATCCGCGCCCCCGCCACCGGCGCTACGGCGTCCCCGAGCTCGACCGTGTCGCGGATGTGCTCGACGCCAGCGCGGAGCGGATCGCACGCATGCTCACCGCCGAGCGCCGCCTCGCCGCGGATGCCTCCCACCAGCTGCGTACGCCTCTGACCGCGCTGTCCATGAGGCTGGAGGAGATCTCCGCCACGGACGACCCGGACACGGTGAAGGAGGAGGCGATCGTCGCGCTCACCCAGGTGGAGCGGCTCACCGATGTCGTGGAGCGCCTCCTCACCAACTCCCGGGACCCGAGGTCCGGCTCCGCCGTCGCCTTCGACGTGGACGAGGTGGTGAAGCAGCAGATCGAGGAGTGGCGGCCCGCCTACCGCAGCGTGGGCCGCGCGATCGTCTGCTCGGGCAAGCACGGAATGCGGGCGGTGGGCACTCCGGGCGCGGTGGCGCAGGTGCTGGCCGCACTGATCGAGAACTCACTGATGCACGGCGGCGGCACGGTCGCCCTGCGTACCAGGGTCACCGGCAACCAGGCGGTCATCGAGGTGACGGACGAGGGTCACGGCGTCCCCGCCGACCTCGGCGCGCGTATCTTCGAGCGCACCATCAGCGGGCGCAACTCGACGGGGATCGGGCTGGCGGTGGCGCGTGATCTGGCGGAGGCCGACGGGGGGCGCCTGGAACTCCTCCAGCAGCAGCCTGCGGTCTTCGCGCTGTTCCTCAGCCGTGAGGCGAACGGTCCCGCAGAGCATCAAGTGAGCCCGCGGAGCGCGGAGCGCGACCGCCCGATCCGCTAGCGCCTTGCCGGCGTGGCCTCAGGAACCCACTCGGTCCGGGGCCGCCGCCCGCCGCTGCTCCAGGAACGATTCCGCGGTCTGGACGGCCTCCCGCGCGGGCAGTGCGCGGAACACCCATGTGCGGTACGACCAGAAGCGGAACAGCGTGGCGACGCCGATCCCGAAGAACTTGAAGAAGTTGCTCTGGAGCGGTCCGTCCCAGCCGAAACCGTATGTCGCCGTGTAAAGGATCCCGTTCTCGATCACCGCGCCGGCCGCGCTGAACAGCAGGAACAGGGTCAGTTCCTTCGTGCGTCCGCTCTTGTCGCGGTCCCGGTAGGTGAAGTACCGGAAGCCGACGTAGTTGAACAGGATCGCGATCAAGGTGGCGAGCAGGCTCGCGCGGACCACCGGGATCTCGGTGGTCTGGCGCAGCAGGTTGAACGCGGCCATGTTGACGAGCAGACCCATCGCGCCGACCGCGCCGAACTTGGCGACCTCTCGCGCGAGCCGGTCCAGTCGCACACGTAGTGCGGCTCGTTCGCTCATGGTGATCGGGGGCCCCGTCCGTCAGGTGTTCTGGTCTCGGTTGGCGTCGACATCGACGCCATGCGTCCCGGTCGTGTCAGCAGGTGTCTCGATCTCGTCGACGCGACCACTCTAACCAGCGTCCCTGGCACCTGCCTGTGGACAACCGCGAAGGTGTCCGCGCTCACCACCCCGATATGTGCCATCGTACGAAAATCTACCCGTGACGGGACCGTATGGAGCTCCGGATACCCTGGGAGGGTGACGTTCCCGGTAGTCGGCATGGTCGGCGGTGGCCAGCTCGCTCGTATGACACACGAGGCGGGCATCCCGCTCGGCATCAGATTCAAGCTCCTCAGTGACACTCCCCAGGACTCGGCGGCCCAGGTGGTCGGCGATGTCGTCATCGGCGACTATCGCGACCTGGACACGCTGCGTGACTTCGCTCGCGGCTGCGATGTGATCACCTTCGATCACGAGCATGTCCCGACCGAGCACCTGCGCGCCCTGGAGGCGGACGGCATCCCCGTACGCCCCGGCCCCGACGCGCTGGTGCACGCCCAGGACAAGGGCGTGATGCGGGCCCGCCTGGACGAGATCGGGGTCCCGAGCCCCCGCCACCGGATCGTCGCCGATCCGGTGGACGCGGCGACCTTCGCCGCCGAGGTCGGAGGCTTCCCTGTGATCCTCAAGACCGTCCGAGGCGGCTACGACGGCAAGGGCGTCTGGGTGGTCCGCAGCGAGCGGGACGCCGCGGAACCGTTCCGCGCGGGCGTCCCGGTACTCGCCGAGGAGAAGGTCGACTACCGCCGCGAGCTGGCGGCGAACATCGTTCGCTCCCCGCACGGGCAGGCCGTCGCCTACCCCGTCGTGGAGTCCCGCCAGGTCGACGGAGTCTGCGGCACGGTGATCGCACCCGCCCCCGACCTGGACGACGAGCTGGCCGGGCAGGCCCAGCAGCTCGCGCTGCGCATCGCCAAGGAGCTCTGCGTCGTCGGGCATCTCGCGGTCGAACTCTTCGAGACCACGGACGGGCGAATCCTCGTCAACGAACTCGCCATGCGCCCGCACAACTCCGGGCACTGGACCCAGGACGGCGCGGTCACCTCCCAGTTCGCCAACCATGTGCGGGCCGTACTGGACCTTCCGCTCGGCGATCCCCGGCCCCGGGCCCCCTGGACGGTGATGGCGAACGTCCTCGGCGGCGACTATCCCGACATGTACGCGGGCTACCTGCATTGCATGGCACACGACCCCCGGTTGAAGATTCATATGTACGGCAAGGACGTGAAGCCCGGTCGCAAGGTGGGGCACGTCAACACCTACGGCGACGATCTCGACGACGTGCTGGAACGCGCGCGTCACGCCGCCGACTATCTCAGGGGAACGATCACCGAATGACCCACCCTTCCGGCCTCTCCGGCTCCGCGCCGCACCCGTCGGCCCCGCTCGTCGGCATCGTCATGGGCTCCGACTCCGACTGGCCCGTCATGGAGGCCGCGGCGCAGGCGCTGGACGAGTTCGAGATCCCCTACGAGGTCGATGTCGTCTCCGCGCACCGGATGCCGCGCGAGATGATCGCGTACGGCGAGCAGGCCGACGGCAGGGGCCTGAGGGCGATCATCGCGGGCGCCGGCGGGGCCGCCCACCTGCCGGGCATGCTGGCCTCGGTCACCCCGCTGCCTGTCATCGGCGTGCCGGTGCCGTTGAAGTACCTGGACGGGATGGACTCCCTGCTGTCCATCGTGCAGATGCCCGCGGGCGTGCCGGTGGCCACCGTCTCGGTGGGCGGGGCACGCAACGCGGGCCTTCTCGCCGTCCGTATCCTCGCGACGCAGGACCGCGACCTGATGTCCCGTATGCGTGACTTCCAGCAGGAGCTGAACGAGCAGGCGACGGAGAAGGGCAAGCGGCTGCGGGCCAAGGTCGAGGGTTCCGCCGCCTTCGGCTTCGGCAAGTAAGGGGCCCCCGTGGACTCCGCCGTGGAGGACGTGAACCAGCTCGACCGGGCCCGGTCCCTGCTCGCAGCCCACCCCGTGGTCGACGGCCACAACGACCTGCCCTGGGCACTGCGCGCCCAGGTCCGCTACGACCTGGACCGGCTCGACATCGCCACCGACCAGACCGGCCGGCTGCACACCGACATCCCCCGGCTGCGGGCCGGCGGGGTCGGAGCCCAGTTCTGGTCCGTGTTCGTACGGAGCGACTACACCGGCGACGAAGCGGTCAGCGCCACGCTGGAGCAGATCGACGCCGTCGGGCAGCTGCTCGCCCGCTATCCGAACCACCTGGTCCGCGCCCTGACCGCCGACGACATGGAGGCGGCGCGTACCGATGGGCGTATCGCCTCCCTCATGGGAGCGGAGGGCGGGCACTCCATCAACAACTCGCTCGCCACCCTGCGGGTCCTGCACGCGCTGGGCGTGCGCTATATGACGCTCACGCACAACGACAACATCGACTGGGCGGACTCAGCGACCGACCGGCCGCGCATCGGCGGCCTCTCGGAGTTCGGCCGGGAGGTCGTGCGGGAGATGAACCGTATCGGCATGCTCGTGGACCTCTCGCACGTGGCCGCGACGACGATGCGGGACGCCCTGGACACCACGGCAGCGCCGGTCGTGTTCTCCCACTCCTCGGCCCGGGCGGTCTGCGACCACCCGAGGAACATCCCGGACGACATCCTGGAGCGGCTGCCCGCGAACGGGGGCGTGGCGATGGCCACGTTCGTGCCGAAGTTCATCCTCCCCGCCGCGGTCGCCTGGACCGCCGCGGCGGACGAGAACATGACGGCGCACGGGCTGCACCCGCTGGACACCACCGAGGCGGGAATGAAGGTCCAGCGGGCGTTCGCTGCGGCCAACCCGCAGCCGATGGCCACGGCATCGACGGTCGCCGACCATCTGGACCATATGCGGGAGGTGGCGGGCGTCGACCACATCGGTATCGGCGGAGACTTCGACGGCACGGCCTTCACCCCGGTCGGCCTCGACGATGTCGCAGGCTACCCCAACCTGGTCGCCGAGTTGCTGCGGCGCGGCTGGTCCGAGCCCGACCTGGCCAAGCTGACCTGGCGGAACGCAGTACGGGTGCTGCGGGACGCGGAGTCGGTCGCCCTGGACCTCAGCGCGGTGCGCGGCCCGTCGAACGCGACCATCGAGTCGCTCGACGCAGTCTGAGCCGAACCGCCCACCGCCGCCCTCAGGCGGTGGGCCTCAGGCGCGGGGCCGCCCCATGGCCCGGTAGGTCCATCCGGCCTCGCGCCACTTCGCCCCGTCCAGCGCGTTGCGGCCGTCCAGCACGATGCGCCGGGACACCGCCCCGCCCAGCTCGGCGGGGTCGAGCTCGCGGAACTCACGCCACTCGGTCAGATGCAGCACCACGTCGGCGCCGCGCACCGCCTCCAGGGCGCTGTCCGCGTAGCCGAGCGTGGGGAACAGCAGCCGCGCGTTGGCCATGCCCTTCGGGTCGTACACGGTGACCTGGCCGCCCTGGAGGTGGATCTGCCCGGCCACGTTCAGCGCCGGTGAGTCGCGTACGTCGTCCGAGTCCGGCTTGAACGTCGCGCCGAGCACCGCGACCCGTTTTCCGAGGAACGAGTCACCGCCCACGGCCTCCCTGGCCAGCTCCACCATGTGCCCGCGGCGCCGCATGTTGATCGAGTCGACCTCGCGCAGGAAGGTCAGCGCCTGGTCGGCCCCCAGCTCTCCGGCACGGGCCATGAAGGCGCGGATGTCCTTCGGCAGGCAGCCGCCGCCGAAGCCGATGCCCGCCCGCAGGAACTTGGCGCCGATCCGCTCGTCATGGCCGATCGCCTCCGCGAGCTTCGCCACGTCGCCGCCCGCGGCCTCGCAGACCTCGGCCATGGCGTTGATGAAGGAGATCTTGGTGGCCAGGAAGGAATTCGCCGAGGTCTTCACCAGCTCCGCCGTCGGGAAGTCCGTCACGACGAACGGCGAGCCCTCGGCGATCGGGGTCGCATACACCTCGCGCAGCAGCTTCTCGGCGCGCTCGCTCCGCACACCAGCGACGATCCGGTCCGGGTGCAGGGTGTCGCGCACGGCGAAACCCTCGCGCAGGAACTCCGGGTTCCATGCCAGCTCCACGTCATCCGGCGCCCGCTCGGTGAGCAGCAGGCCGAGCCGCTCGGCGGAGCCGACCGGCACGGTCGACTTGCCCACGATCAGGGAGCCGCCCGTGACACGGGGTGCGAGGGCGTGGAACGCGGCGTCGACGTAGGACATGTCGCAGGCGTACTCACCGTGCTTCTGCGGAGTGTTCACACAGACGAAGTGCACATCGCCGCGGAATTCCGCCAGCTCGTCCCAGGAAGTGGTGAACCGCAGTCGCCCGGTCGATCCCTCGATGCCCGCGACATGCTTCGCCAGAAGTTCCTCGAGGCCGGGTTCGTACATCGGGACCCGGCCGGCCGCGAGCATCTCGATCTTCTCGGGCACGACATCGAGGCCGAGCACCTCGAAGCCCAGCTCCGCCATGGCCGCCGCATGCGTGGCGCCGAGATATCCGGTGCCGATCACGGTGATCTTGAGGGCCATTCGGTGCTCCTGAAGGGTGCGGGGGGAGATCCGGCCCGAGCATAGTCGTGCCGGGGCGAGGGCATTTTCCCGTTGTCAGATAGCTCACGTACGCCCGGACCGCGACGACCACTAGAATTTGTGTTACTTAACGGTAATTAGCAGCGGCTGGGGAGCGACAGACCTAGGCGCCTGAGGGAGACAAGCACCGTGTCTGACTTCGACCTGTACCGCCCGTCCGAGGAGCACGACATGCTCCGCGAGACGGTACGTTCGCTCGCCGAGGCGAAGATCGCCCCCTTCGCGGCGGCGGTGGACGAGGAGGCCCGCTTCCCGCAGGAGGCCCTCGACGCGCTCGTCGCCTCCGACCTGCACGCCGTCCACGTCCCCGAGGAGTACGGCGGCGCCGGTGCCGACGCGCTTGCCACCGTGATCGTCATCGAGGAGGTCGCCCGCGTGTGCGTCTCCTCCTCCCTCATTCCCGCTGTCAACAAGCTCGGCTCGCTGCCGGTGATCCTCTCCGGCTCCGAGGAGCTGAAGAAGAAGTACATGGCCCCGCTCGCCAAGGGCGACGCGATGTTCTCGTACTGCCTCTCCGAGCCGGACGCGGGCTCCGACGCCGCCGGAATGAAGACCCGGGCCGTCCGCGACGGAGACCACTACGTCCTCAACGGTGTGAAGCGCTGGATCACCAACGCCGGCGTCTCCGAGTACTACACGGTGATGGCCGTCACCGATCCCGAGAAGCGCTCCAAGGGCATCTCCGCCTTCGTGGTCGAGAAGAGCGACGAGGGCGTCTCCTTCGGCGCACCCGAGAAGAAGCTCGGTATCAAGGGCTCCCCGACCCGCGAGGTCTACCTCGACAACGTCCGCATCCCCGCCGACCGCATGATCGGCGCCGAGGGCACCGGCTTCGCCACCGCCATGAAGACCCTGGACCACACCCGCATCACCATCGCGGCCCAGGCCCTCGGTGTCGCCCAGGGCGCGCTCGACTACGCCAAGGGCTACGTGCAGGAGCGCAAGCAGTTCGGCAAGCCGATCGCCGACTTCCAGGGCGTCCAGTTCATGCTCGCCGACATGGCCATGAAGATCGAGGCCGCCCGCCAGCTCACGTACTCGGCCGCCGCCAAGTCCGAGCGCGTCGACGGCGACCTGACCTTCTTCGGCGCCGCGGCGAAGTGCTTCGCCTCCGACGTCGCCATGGAGGTCACCACGGACGCGGTCCAGCTCCTCGGCGGCTACGGCTACACCCGTGACTACCCGGTGGAGCGCATGATGCGCGACGCCAAGATCACGCAGATTTATGAAGGCACGAACCAAGTTCAGCGCATCGTGATGGCAAGGAACCTTCCCTAGCAGGGTTTTTGCAGGTCGGAGGCTGTTTCAAGGTCCGGAGGGACGCCCTTGGCCTTCTGCCCGTCGCGGCCCGATCAGGGCTGTTCTGGGCGTCATGCTGGGGGAGCCCTGGGCAGATGCCGGGCTGAGAACGACCACTGACCTGTACGGACAAAACAGCCCCCGGCGTGACGCCGGGGGCTGTTGCCGTAGTGCGCCCAGCATGGGCGATCGATTGGGGGTGGAAGTCCCCTGGGGGAAGAGGTGGTGCTAACCCCGAGCCGGAGGCAAGGGCGTCATCGTGAGGTGGGGTCTGGAGGAAGCCCGAGGCGAGACCTGGGTACCGAGGAACACGAACCGCGTATGAGGCGTGTTGGTCTGGGTGAGTCGGCTACGGACGACGATGCCCGTCACTGCCAAGAGGGCCAGTGCGTAGACGCGGCGGGGATCTGGGGACATTGATCGTTCTTACCTGGGGAGATCTGTCCGGGTGTCGGTTGTGCTGAAGATGTCGCCGCGCCGACGGGTTGTGCCGGGAGGTGCTGCCTGACCGGGCAGAAGTCAGCAGAGGCCGTAGTACCAGCCGGGATGAGCCGCGTGGACGGCGGGCTGGGAAGGGCCGAACATCGAGTGGAACGGGTGATGTGGTGGTTGCTCGTGCCGGTCACGTGGACCGCAGTAATACCGCTTCGGCGGTGCCGACCGGGGAGGGACCGGTGCATTCCGGAAGTGCCCCGGCGGAGCGCAGTGGCCGGTCGGCGCACTCCACGGAGGACGTTCACCGCGATCAGGAGTCCTCGCTTTGGGAGTGGATGCTCTCGAAGGAGAACCTGCTCGCGGCGCTCAACCGTGTCGAGATGAACCGGGGTGCTCCCGGGGTGGACGGGATGACCACGGCGGAACTTCGCCCGTGGCTGCTCGTCAACTGGCCCGTTGTGCGGGGTGAACTCGACGCGGGCACCTACCGGCCGGCGCCGGTCCGTCAGGTGATCATCGGCAAGCCTGGCGGCGGCGAGCGGATGCTGGGGGTGCCGCGGGTGCTGGACCGCTTGATCCAGCAGGCCATCGCGCAAGTGCTCGTGCCCATTTTCGACCCGGAGTTCTCGGGGTCGTCCTTCGGGTTCCGTCCCGGCCGGTCCGCCCATCAGGCGGTGCGGGTCGCGCGGCGGGCCATCGAGGACGGTCACCGGTGGGTCGTGGACCTTGATCTGGACCGGTTCTTCGACCGGGTTCAGCACGATGTCCTGATGGCACGGGTCGCGCGCAGGGTCGGTGACCGCCAGGTCTTGAGGCTGATTCGCCGGTATCTGGACGCCGGGATCATGGTGGACGGCGTGAGACAGCCGAGCGAGGAAGGGACCCCGCAGGGCTCCCCGCTCTCGCCTGTCTTGTCGAACATCATGCTCGACGACCTCGACCGGGAGTTGTTCAAGCGCGGTCATCGGTTCGTGCGTTACGCCGACGACGTGCGCGTCTTCGTGCGGAGCAGACGAGCCGCCCACAGAGTGCTCGACTCGGTCACGACCGTGGTCGAGCAGCGGCTGAAATTGAAGGTCAACCGGGACAAGTCGAAGGTGGTCCCAGCTTCCGTCATGACGATGCTGGGGTTCGGCTTCTACTTCGTCCGGGGCGGGAAGGTCAGAGTCCGGGCCGATCCGAAGGCGCTCGCGCGCTGGAAGGTGCGGATCAAGGAGCTGAGCTCGCGCCGGTGGAGTATCGCGATGGATGAACGCATCGCGAAGATCAACCGCTTCACCACTGGCTGGATGGGCTACTTCCAGCTCGCGGACACCCCCAAGGTGTTCCAGGAGCTGGACAAGTGGTTGCACCGCAGGATGCGGCAGATCCGCTGGAAGGAATGGAAGCGCTACGCGGCCAGACGCCGGAACCTGCGCGCGCTCGGGATCCCTGAGCGGTCCGCCCGTGAATGGGCGGTCAGCAGCAAGGGGTACTGGCGGATCGCGGGCTCGGTCGTTCTCCAGCGGGCCCTGCCCACCTCCTACTGGGACGACCTGGGTCTGCACATGCTCAAGCCGACCTGGCAACGGCTGAGATCAGCTCGATGAACCGCCGGATGCGGGCCCGCATGTCCGGTGGTGTGAGAGGAGGGACGGGCGACCCGTCCCTCCTACTCGATGTGCGCCCAGCATGGGCGATCGATTGGGGGTGGAAGTCCCCTGGGGGAAGAGGTGGTGCTAACCCCGAGCCGGAGGCAAGGGCGTCATCGTGAGGTGGGGTCTGGAGGAAGCCCGAGGCGAGACCTGGGTACCGAGGAACACGAACCGCGTATGAGGCGTGTTGGTCTGGGTGAGTCGGCTACGGACGACGATGCCCGTCACTGCCAAGAGGGCCAGTGCGTAGACGCGGCGGGGATCTGGGGACATTGATCGTTCTTACCTGGGGAGATCTGTCCGGGTGTCGGTTGTGCTGAAGATGTCGCCGCGCCGACGGGTTGTGCCGGGAGGTGCTGCCTGACCGGGCAGAAGTCAGCAGAGGCCGTAGTACCAGCCGGGATGAGCCGCGTGGACGGCGGGCTGGGAAGGGCCGAACATCGAGTGGAACGGGTGATGTGGTGGTTGCTCGTGCCGGTCACGTGGACCGCAGTAATACCGCTTCGGCGGTGCCGACCGGGGAGGGACCGGTGCATTCCGGAAGTGCCCCGGCGGAGCGCAGTGGCCGGTCGGCGCACTCCACGGAGGACGTTCACCGCGATCAGGAGTCCTCGCTTTGGGAGTGGATGCTCTCGAAGGAGAACCTGCTCGCGGCGCTCAACCGTGTCGAGATGAACCGGGGTGCTCCCGGGGTGGACGGGATGACCACGGCGGAACTTCGCCCGTGGCTGCTCGTCAACTGGCCCGTTGTGCGGGGTGAACTCGACGCGGGCACCTACCGGCCGGCGCCGGTCCGTCAGGTGATCATCGGCAAGCCTGGCGGCGGCGAGCGGATGCTGGGGGTGCCGCGGGTGCTGGACCGCTTGATCCAGCAGGCCATCGCGCAAGTGCTCGTGCCCATTTTCGACCCGGAGTTCTCGGGGTCGTCCTTCGGGTTCCGTCCCGGCCGGTCCGCCCATCAGGCGGTGCGGGTCGCGCGGCGGGCCATCGAGGACGGTCACCGGTGGGTCGTGGACCTTGATCTGGACCGGTTCTTCGACCGGGTTCAGCACGATGTCCTGATGGCACGGGTCGCGCGCAGGGTCGGTGACCGCCAGGTCTTGAGGCTGATTCGCCGGTATCTGGACGCCGGGATCATGGTGGACGGCGTGAGACAGCCGAGCGAGGAAGGGACCCCGCAGGGCTCCCCGCTCTCGCCTGTCTTGTCGAACATCATGCTCGACGACCTCGACCGGGAGTTGTTCAAGCGCGGTCATCGGTTCGTGCGTTACGCCGACGACGTGCGCGTCTTCGTGCGGAGCAGACGAGCCGCCCACAGAGTGCTCGACTCGGTCACGACCGTGGTCGAGCAGCGGCTGAAATTGAAGGTCAACCGGGACAAGTCGAAGGTGGTCCCAGCTTCCGTCATGACGATGCTGGGGTTCGGCTTCTACTTCGTCCGGGGCGGGAAGGTCAGAGTCCGGGCCGATCCGAAGGCGCTCGCGCGCTGGAAGGTGCGGATCAAGGAGCTGAGCTCGCGCCGGTGGAGTATCGCGATGGATGAACGCATCGCGAAGATCAACCGCTTCACCACTGGCTGGATGGGCTACTTCCAGCTCGCGGACACCCCCAAGGTGTTCCAGGAGCTGGACAAGTGGTTGCACCGCAGGATGCGGCAGATCCGCTGGAAGGAATGGAAGCGCTACGCGGCCAGACGCCGGAACCTGCGCGCGCTCGGGATCCCTGAGCGGTCCGCCCGTGAATGGGCGGTCAGCAGCAAGGGGTACTGGCGGATCGCGGGCTCGGTCGTTCTCCAGCGGGCCCTGCCCACCTCCTACTGGGACGACCTGGGTCTGCACATGCTCAAGCCGACCTGGCAACGGCTGAGATCAGCTCGATGAACCGCCGGATGCGGGCCCGCATGTCCGGTGGTGTGAGAGGAGGGACGGGCGACCCGTCCCTCCTACTCGATCCTGGATCAGGCGACCTCTGCCGCCTCCGCAGGGTCGTCGGCGCCGGGCGTCAGCATCGTCGCGATGGCGGCCCGGCCGCGCTGCTCGGCCCCTTCGAAGATGTAGTGGTGGTGCTCCCTCGGTACGTCCGTACTGCTGTGGCCCATCCAGTCGGCCACATCGTTCTCGGGGACTCCGGCATACAGCAGCCGCGACCCGTAGTGGTGCCGGAGCGAGTGAGCCTTGCAGTACTGCACCTGGGGCGACGGGAAGATCCACGCGGACACCGAACTCGGTATCACCACCGCACCGCCGCCCACGATCACTACCGCAACCACCCCGCCGATGCCCTACGCGAACTCGGTCTCACCGCGTCAGTACGCATCACGCCTGGATCTCCAACTGAAGGGACTGTCGCGCGGTGTATCCGGGCCGAGTTAGGACGCGAGGGTGTCGCACGAACCGGACAGATCGCTGGGGATGGGAGCGGTGTATGAAGATATTACGCCGTCCGTTCCTGTGGGTGCGACGAACCGCACTCCGTCCACGCGGGCCGACTTGTACTTGGTGCCGTGAATCTTCACCTTTCCCGAGAAATTGAGTACGAGTGAACCTGTCGTGGTGCCCATTTGAGCGGAATGGGTGATGAAGCCGTAGCGGCACGACGGAATGGTTATGGTCGTGGACTTCGAAACCGTATCCGAAGTCGTCCAGGTGTGACTGTAGGTCGTGGTCACGCTGGCCTCAACGACCTTCGCCACGGACGCCTTCACCGAGGCGCTCACGGAGAGCGTGTCGCTCTCGGAGTACGTGTGCGACCAGGTCAGCGTGTATGTCTCGTTCAGGGCACCGTAGTTGTAGACCCTGTCGTGAACTTGGATCGGCGTCGCGTAACCGAGGCTGTACTCGCTCTCCACGTAGGACATCTTGCAGCCGCCGACGGGCTTGAGTGCTTGACATACCTCCAGCAGTGAGGCGGCCTCGCTGCTGGAGGCGGACACCGCGTAGACGTCGGCTGCCGTCGCGGGCGCGGTTCCCATGGCCATACAGCCAGCGATGATGCCAGCGCCTACAGCGGTGTTGCGGACGATTCGCCTCGCGCTCATGAGCGTACTCTCCGTTTCCCGGTCCCTGTCAGGACCTCAGACACTGTTTCCGTCGCGTAGGGACAGCAGCCAACGACTTGCTTGTTGAGACGAAAAGGTTCGGTTGCCTGGTGCCGACCGACAACACCGCTGGTCGGCACCTCACCGGCGAGGCAGCCAGAGAGGTGCCTTTCGATATGTCCCCACGTCAAACTCACAGCGGCGGAATAAATGCCGTCCGGCCCACTTGCCCATGTCCCCCTTACTGTTGGGGAAGGCGACCTCCGCTGCGTTTGAACGGAGACCTTACGCTGAATCAGGTTTCTGCATAACGCGGCTGAGAAACCTGTGAAAGATTTGAGGTTACTCGGCGGTCTCTTCAGCCTCGATGGGAGTGCCGTGAAGTAGGCGGGCCGGCCACGGTGACCCGGCTGACGAAGCAGTGGACCGCCGACCACGCCGAGTTCTATGATTCAGCAGCCCGCCATTCGCGATCAGTGATCTTCATCGTGGTGACCGGGCCGGAGCAGACATAGGGTGCCTCGCCATGAACAGCGAGACAGACGGCGCCCAGTCGCACGCCATGGTCAGTACCGCCGGATACAGCGAGGCGGCGGAGGCTCTTGCCGAGCAGTACGAGAGCGTGACCTTCAGCGAGGTACACCGAGAGGTGCTGCACCTGTTCCCCTCCCGGCCGAGTTCCGTGCTGGATGTCGGGGCGGGCAGCGGGCGCGACGCGGCGGCGCTGGCCGCTCAGGGACACCGGGTCGTCGCCGCCGAACCCACCGCCGAACTGCGCGCCCTGGGCCGGCGTATCCCTGGAAGGGCTGGTGGCCCTGGTGACCGGCGGGAGTTCCGGCATCGGCGGCGGTGTCGCGGACGCCCTCGTACGAGCGGGGGCGGGCGTGGTGGTCGTGGCGCGGGGTCAGGAGCGACTCGCCGCCAAGGCCGAGGCGCTGGCGGCCGAGGGCTGCCGGGTGGGCTGGGTGAGCGCTGACCTGGGGAACCGCGAGGGGGCCCGGAGCGCCGCCGAGGAGGCCGTGGGTGTGTTCGGGGAACCGGACATCCTCGTCAATGCTGCCGGGATCAACCTCAGGCCGCCCATGGGGGAAGTCGGCGAGGCCGTGTGGGACGCCACGATGGCGGTGAACCTGGAGGCGCCCTATCTGCTCGGGGAGCGCTTCGGGCCCCGGATGGCCGAGCGGGGATACGGGCGGATCATCCACATCACCTCGCAGCAGGCGCACCGCGCCTTTGTGCACAGCGGTGCCTACGGGGTGTCCAAGGGAGCGCTGGAGTCGCTGGCGCGTTCGCAGGCCGAGGCATGGTCCCCGTATGGAGTCACCTGCAACACGCTCGTACCGGGCTTCGTGCTGACGCCCCTGAACGCCCGGCTGTCGTCCGACCCGCAGAAGGTGGCCGCTCTGGCCGCGCGGACCATGGTCGGGCGGAACGGGCTGCCCGATGACTTCGCCGGGGCCGCGGTGTTTCTGGCGAGTCGAGCGTCCGACTACGTCACCGGGCACTCGATGTTCGTCGACGGCGGGTTCTCCGTGCACTGAGCGCGCCCCGGTGGCATCCCGTCGGCCCCTGTGCCGGGACCGCCGCCCGGGTGCAGTTGTTCAGCCTTCCTGAGCAGCGGCACGGCGCGCCTGTTTGAAGTTGATCTCCGGAGTCTACGGATCCCGGCGCGAGTCAAGAGATCACGACTCGCTCACCTCTTCCGAAGGAGATCCCCACCATGTTCCGACACCCACGCTGGCTCGTCGCCCTGGCGGCGGCCACCACCGTCGCCGCTCTTGCCGCGCCGGCTGTGGCCGCCGAGCAGATAGCCGTGACCGAAACGACCGCTGCCGGCGAGGTGACGGAAGCTGCCGACGTGGCCGGGTTGGCCGACATCCTGGCTGCCATGGAAGGGAGGTCCGCGTCCGAGCTGACCATGTCCTTCGGAGTCCGCGATCGCAAGCCCGTTTCCGTCAATGACAACGCCTTCCACAGCGGGGAGATTGTTGAATTCAGGGGGACTGGATACGAGCCGGGCGAAGAGGTGTACGTACGGCTCATCCCGACCGCGTCGTTCCGGCTGAACCGCGATGTCGAGGAAGCCGAGGACAGCCTGTTCGCCGACTTCGGGGATCCGCGCCGCGACCGTCATATCGTGCTGCTCGGGATCTTCGCTGCCGACGAGGACGGCGTGGTGTCCGGTGCGGTCACCATCGAGGACCGCTTCCGGAGGAATCAAGAGGTCCTTCCGGGTGAGTACCTCTTCCAGCTCGCGGGCCGTGAGTCGGGACTCTGGCAGCAGGTGCGCGTGAGGATCCTGCCGTCTCGGCACGGCCGGGACGAGCACGGCCGCGGTGAGCACAGCCGGCGTGATCACAACCGTGGCGAGGCGAGCGCCGACGAGCACGGTCGCGGCGAGGACAAGAAGGAAGACGCGCACAAGAAGCAGGACGCGCCCAGGAAGAACGGTGCGCACAAGCAGGAAAAGGCCGAGCAGAGCCACGGCAAGCCGCGGGCCTGATCTGCCCCCAGCTTCGCGCGCCATCGGCGGCGCGGCGCCGTTCCCCGCACTTCCCCCGCTGAAAGGATTCGCATGTCCAGATCCAAGGGCGCCGCACGAGTATTGGGCACGGGTGTGTGCCTGGGCTCGCTCCTGGCGCTGTCCGCGCCCGCGGCTTCCGCAACGACCACGAACGTCATCTGCACCGAGATCGAATCCGGGGTGGTCTCCTGCCTGCTCCCCGGCGGTCTGTCCCAGATCGACACGGCCTCGTTGATGAGAGACGCCCAGGCCGTGACGGAGACCGTTTTCACCACCTCCACCCCGATGGTCATCACCGCCTTCGGCGGAGCCGGCCGCTACGGCGACAACGGAGGGGGGCTCTACCGGGGTGGCACCGGCGGCCTCGGTGGCAGGGCCCAGACCGTCACCACCGTGAGTGAACACTCCGTTCTGTACTACTACGTAGGTGAGTTGGGAGGTACCTCCGCGGGCGGCCGCGGTGGCGCGTCGACGCTCGTCTCCACTGTCGACCTCACCGAGGAGGAGCTGTGCATCGCCAACTACGCGGGCTGCACGGAGACGAACGTGCTGGCCGACGCCGGTGGCGGTGGCGGTGGCGGGGAGGGCAACGCCAACGGTGACGGTGGCGCGGGCGGCGACGGAGGCATCGCTGTCTCCGGTCGGATCATCTCGGCCGGCGCCGACGGCCAGAACGGTCGCGCCACCGCCGGCACGCTCACCCGCACCGGTGCGGGCGGGGACGGCGCGTCCGAGGGTGATGGTGGCGACGGCGGTCGCGGCGGTCGCGGTGTCGCCAGCAAGAGCGGTACGGACGGCCAGGACGGCATCGGCGGACTGGGCGGCCCGGTCCATACCTCCAACGGTCCCAACGCCGGCGCGTCCTGGACCACCGCTTCCGCACTCTCCTTCGGCGCCGACGGACAGGGCGGCGAGGGCGAGTGGCGTGTGAACGGAACCAACTACGGCAGCGGCGGTGGCGGTGGCGGTGGCTGGGGCGGCGGTGGTGGCGGTGGCGGCGGTGGTGAGGTCGTCACCGGTGGAGGTGGCGGCGGCGGCGGAAGCTGGGCCGCCGCGGACAGCGTCTTCGCCTCGGACGTCCCCGTCATCTCCAACGCCAACAGCGAAGGAAACGGCTCCGTCTACATGACGTTCGTGGGTACCGTCACGGGCGCCGACGAGCCGGAGGACGGTACGGACGGCGGCTCCGACGACAACGGCGGCAACGCCGACGAGGGTCGCGACAAGGACGACGAGGCTCGCGAGGAGCAAGAGGGCCGCGAGCACCACTCGGCCCGTGATCACCACTCGGGCCGTGAGCACCAAGGCGGCGAGAACGAGAAGAGCAGCAGGTACGAGGGCAGCGAACGCGAAAGCGGCAGCCGCGGTGACCACAGGGGAAGCAGCGGGGAGAGCGGCAGCGACAGCGAGGACAACGCTTACAGCAGCCGTGAAAGCTGACTGCTGGCGTCCGCGTCATCCGCAGTGTCAATCCGCAGTGTCAAAGGGTCCCGCCGACGGCGGGACCCTTTGACAGTCGGTGAAGTCGGCCGGGTGTCAGCGGTCCGATGTGACCGTGACCCGCTCGTCGTTCTTGATCTGCTCCACGAGCTGCTTGACCTTGTCCTTGTCCCAGACCAGGTTGCCGCCGCGGCTGCCGGAGATCGGTATGTTCATGGACTGCCCGTCGCCGCCGTTGACGCTCTTCATCGCGAAGAACATCTCGCCCAGGTCGAACAGCGACATGTCCTTGTCGACGATCAGGGTGTCCAGGCCCGCGCCCAGCGTCGGGTACAGCGAGAACGGGTTGAGGATGGTGCCAGGCGTCGCCGCCTGGTTGGCCAGGGCGGACAGGAACTTCTGCTGGTTCTTCGTCCGGTCCAGATCGCTGCCCGCGAAGGCGTAGCGGGTGCGGACGAACGCGAGGGCTTGCTCCCCGTTGAGGGTCTGCTTGCCCGCCTGGAAGTCAGCGCCGGAGTTCTTGTCCTTGAAGGCCTTCGGGATGTCCATCTCGACGCCGCCGAGGGCGTCCACGATGTTCGCGAAACCGGCGAAGCCGATTTCCGCGTAGTGGTCGATCCGAAGTCCCGTGTTGTACTCCACGGTGCGGACCAGCAGTTCGGGGCCGTCTTCGGAGTATGCCGCGTTGAGCTTCACATGGCGGCCGGTGCCCTTGTACGCCTTTCCGGACTCGGAGCCGACGAAGCTCGGTATCTCCACGTCCGAGTCACGGGGCAGCGAGACCATCGTGTTCCCGCTGCCGCATGCCGCGAGGATCATCATCGAGTCGGTGCGCTTGCCCTCGGCCGACCCGGTGTGCAGCTTCTTCTTGTCCTCGTCGCTCAGACCCTCACGACTGTCCGAGCCGACGATCAGATACGTCGTGCACTCGCCTTCCTCCGGCCGCTCGATGACCTTGGAGAGGTCCACCTCGCGGCGCATCTTGGAGTCGGCCCAGAAGTACGTGCCTATGGAGACGCCGAGCACGATGACGAGCACGGATATGAAGCCGACCTTGAAGCGGCGGCGCCAGTCGGGCGCCGGGCGTCCGGGCGCGTAGCCGTCCCCCGGGCCGTACCCCCCGTCGTCGTAGCCGCCGCCGTGGCCCTGGGAGCCGGATGCGCCGTGGCCCGTGTGCCGACCGGAAGGGTTCCCGTAGACCTGGCCCGTGTTGTAGCCGCTGTCGTAGGGGGCGCCGTAGCTGTCCTCATACCCCTGCGACTGCTGCTGCGGGACCGGTCGTCGCTGCACATGGCGCATCACGCGGGGGCCCTCGGGCTCCGCACCCCGGCCGCCGCGTCCGTATCCATCGGGCCAATCATTCATGCGGGACAGTGTGCAGGCCGCTTCCTGCCCGCCGACAGGGTGGGTGACGAATCGCACCGCCGCTGTAGCGAAGCTGATGCAATGCGAAGGCCCCTGGCCTGGGCACAGACCGTGCACAGGGTGGACATAAAGTGGACGACATGACACACCAGGCCCAGAATCCGGAGGGCGTCATTCCGGGTAAGCCCACCTCGGCTTCACGCACCACTCTCAGCCACATCATGACGGCGAATGAAACGAACCTTCTCGGAACCGTGCACGGTGGCGTGATCATGAAGCTCGTGGACGACGCGGCCGGGGCCGTCGCGGGGCGGCACTCGGGTGGGCCCGCTGTCACCGCGTCCATGGACGAGATGGTGTTCCTGGCTCCGGTCAGGGTGGGTGACCTGGTTCATGTGCGCGCCCAGTGCAACTGGACGGGGCGCAGCTCCATGGAGATCGGCGTACGTGTGCTCGCCGAGCGCTGGAACGAGTCGACGCCGCCCACGCAGGTCGGGTCGGCTTATCTGGTGTTCGCCGCGGTCGACGCGGACGGCAAGCCCCGCCCGGTTCCTCCGGTGATGCCCGAGTCGGAGCGGGACAAGCGCCGCTACCAGGAAGCGCAGATTCGCCGTACCCACCGCCTCGCCCGCCGACGTGCGATCAAGGAGCTTCGCGAGCAGCGCGCCGCCGAGGGGCTGGACGACTGACACACGGTCTCAGCGGCGCCCGCCCTCGCGACGCCGGTCAGGGGCACACCGCCTCGTCACCCGTCGTCGTCCCGAACGCCCCGCGCCCCGTCAGGGCCGACTCCGCCCGCACGGGGGTGACCTTGGTGAAGTCCGTGCCCGCAAGCACCCGCAGCGTGGGCCCCTGGTTCTTCACCGGGCGCAGCTCGCTGCCCGGCAGCGCGGCGGCCAGGGTGTGCGCCGAGCGGTCCCAGCGGGGGTCGTACAGCACGACCGTGCGGCGTACGTCGTGGCGGGCGCCGCTGTTGCGAGGTCTGCCGCTGGTGGTGAAACCGGTCGCGCGCAGACCGGCGTCCACGCGGGCACCGAGTCCGTCGATGCTGGTGCCGTTGTAGACCTGCACGCGGACCTGTGCTGGTGGCACGTCGACCAGCGCCTTCGCCGTGCCGTGGCGCCTGTCCGCGGATCCGGGCGGTGACAGGGGCTTGTCCTCGCGCAGCGCGCTGAAGAGCGCCTCCGCCTTCACCGGGTCCCACTGCACCGTCGAACCGATGCCCTTGATCGGGTGACTGGTGTTCCGCACCGGCACCGAGGTGAACTCCGACGAGGCGGGCGTGAAGTCGCGCATCGTGCTGCCGAGAGCCAGCATCTGATCGGCGCCGAAGGCCCGGTCGGCCCGCACCGACTGCAGCATCGCCTGGCTGACCTGGCGGAACTTCACGGGGTTCAGCAGCACGCCGCTGCTGGTCGCCTGCTGGATCAGCGCCGCCATGAAGCGCTGCTGACGCTGCATCCTGCCGAGGTCGGCTGCTCCGTCGACATGCCGTGAGCGCACATACTGCAGAGCCTTGCCGCCGTCCAGCTCGTGGGTGCCGGCCGGCAGGTCCAGACCGGTGTACGTGTCCTTCAGCGGCCGGGCGGTGCAGATCCGCACTCCGCCGACCGCGTCCACCGTCTTCATGAAGCTGGTGAAGTCGATCTCCAGGTAGTGGTCGACCTTGAGCTTGGTGATGCGTTCGACCGTGCTCACCGTGAGCGCGGGTCCGCCCTCCGCGTACGCCGCGTTCAGTTTCACGGAATGGGTGCCGTGGCGCTGTCCGGTGGTCATGTCCGTGTGGGCGGGGAGCGTCACGAAGGTGTCCCTCGGCAGGCTCACCACGCTCGCCCGCTCCTGGTTCTCCGACACATGGACCAGCATGATCGTGTCCGTGCAGTGGCAGGGCACGCCGCCGAGCCGGTACCTGCGGCGTTCGGCGGGGGTGATCCGGTCCCGTCCGTCGGTGCCCACCAGCAGGATGTTCGTGCCGCGTCCCGCCGCCGGGCGGTTCTTCATGTCCTTGAACGGGTCGACCCGGCCGATGCCGCCGTCCACACCGGAGACGAGCGCGTGTCCGATTCCGCCCACGCCGAGTACCAGCATCGACAGGCCCGTGACCACCCGCATCCGCCAGTCCGGGCGGCGTGCCGGGGTTCCTGTCCGCGCCGCGGTCCCGGCCTGTGAGCCACGACCCTGTGGGCCGCGTTCCCGTGGTCTGCGCCGCGGTGGCTGCGCGGGGGCCACGGGCCTCGGGCGGGGCGAGCGGGGCGGTGTGGGCACGAGTGGCACCTCGCTGGGGCCGGGGGCGGGGGCGTTCGGGGGATCCTCAGAACCGTAGGCCCATACGATCTTGGCCACCGGGAGGCGGACCGGGCGGCGCGCACCGGTGTCGCCCGTTCGCGGTAACGTGGCGTGCGAAGCCGCAGTCTCCCCGGAATGATCCCCGGACCCCCGAGGAAGCCATGTCCACCGCAGCACCCGCCGTCTCCGTGATCATGCCGGTCCTCAACGAGGAGCGGCATCTGCGCGATTCCGTCCGCCACATCCTCCAGCAGGAGTATGCGGGGGAGATGGAGGTGGTGATCGCGCTCGGCCCCTCCGCGGACCGCACCGACGAGATCGCCGCGGAGCTCGTGCGGGAGGACTCCCGGGTGCACACGGTGCCCAATCCCACCGGGCGTACCCCTGCCGCGCTCAACGCCGCGATCAAGGCGTCACATCACCCGATGGTGGTACGGGTCGACGGCCACGGAATGCTGTCGCCCGACTACATCGCGACCGCCGTGCGGCTGCTGGAGGAGACCGGCGCCCAGAACGTCGGCGGCATCATGCACGCCGAGGGTGAGAGCGACTGGGAGCGCGCCGTCGCCGCCGCGATGACATCGAAGATCGGCGTCGGCAACGCCGCCTTCCACACCGGTGGTGAGGCCGGTCCCGCCGAGACCGTCTATCTGGGGGTCTTCCGGCGCGCGGCACTGGAGCAGCAGGGCGGCTACAACGAGGAGTTCATCCGCGCCCAGGACTGGGAGCTGAACTTCCGCATCCGCGAGGCGGGCGGGCTGATCTGGTTCTCGCCCGAGCTGAGGGTGCAGTACCGCCCGCGCCCGAGCGTCCGAGCACTGGCCAGGCAGTACAAGGACTACGGCCGCTGGCGGCATGTCGTCGCCCGCTACCACCAGGGTTCGATCAACCTGCGCTACCTCGCCCCGCCTACGGCCCTGTGCGCGATCGCCGCCGGCATCGTGGTCGGCGCCGCCCTCACTCCGCTGGGCTTCGTCATCCCCGGTGGCTATCTCGCGGCGATCGTCGCGGGCTCGCTGCCGGCGGGCCGCGGTCTGCCGTTGAAGGCCAGGCTCCGGATCCCGGTGGCGCTTGCCACCATGCACATGTCGTGGGGCTTCGGCTTCCTGACCAGCCCGCGTTCGCTCGCGCGGAAGGTCATCGCGAGCCGCAGGCCCGCAGTGCGCGACTCAGTGCCGGACGCGCCACTCGACGTCTGAGCGTCCCGTACGCGGTATCCGGTCGCCCTCATACGGCGGCGGGACCCGGGGTGCCCGTACCCGGGTCCCGCCACCATCACGTTGCCGCAGCTACCAGGTGAAACCTTCCTGCACCTCCATGCAGGCCGTGGTGTCGGCTCCGTTGAGCGGGCGCGCCGACTTCGGCGCCTTGCCGTCGTCGGTGGTCGCCGCCTTCGGATACGTGCTTCCCTCGCGCCAGTCGGCCCCGACCACCAGTGTCACACCTGACACATCCGTGGACTTGCGCACCGAGGACACCGGGATGCCGAGGGACTTGGCGACCGCCTGTGCGTCGCCCTCCAACTCGGCGCTCGGGAAGTACACCGCCGTGCGCTCCAGCGGCTCGGCTTGCTGCCGGTCCGCGCCGGCCCGGGTGAACCCCTTGTCCACGAGCGTACCGGCGACCTCGGTGGCCCGCCCGCTCGCGGCACCGAGTTCATCGGTATACGTGCCGTTCCTCACCCGGATCCCGATCTCCGCGTTCGGGGCGGCCGAGTCGTTCGACACAGGCGGGGTCTTTCGCTTGGACGCCTTGCCGTCCAGCGGGATGTCCTCCCGTATGGACCGGAACAACTGCTCCGCGTCCGGCTGCTTGGGCTCCACCTTGCCCGCGAAATTGGACCGCTGGGTGTAGAAGTTCGGCATCGTGGTCATGGTGATGCGCTCGGTCGGCACCAGCTTCAGCTCTTCGGCGAGGTCGTAGAGCTTCCCCACGGTGTCCAGGCCCTTGTCCACGGTCAGCGCCGACGTGGCGGCCTCCGCCAGGGCACGCAGCTTGGTCGGGTCGGTGAGCTTGGTGCTCTTGCGCAGCTCGCGGACCATCGAGTTCATGTACATGTGCTGGGCGTGGGTACGGGCCAGATCGGTGCCGTCCTCGAACCCGTACCGGGTGCGGAGCCACTGCAGGGCCTGTTCACCCTTGATCGGATGGGTGCCCTTGGCCAGCTTCAGACCGGAGCCCTTGCCGTCCGCGGTGCGGGATTCGACGTTCTCCCTGACACAGACCGGCACGCCGCCGATCGCGTCCGCCATCGAGACCACGCCGGCGAAGTCCACCATCATGAAGTGGTCGATGGTGATGCCGGTGAGCTGGTACCACGTCGCCACGGTGCAGCCGGGACCGCCGCGCTGGAGGGATTCGTTGGTGAGCGTCCAGCCGGTGGCCTTGTAGGTCTTCCCGGTGTCGCGTTCGGTGCACTCCGGGATCTTCAGCACGGTGTCCCGCGGCATGCTGAGCACCGACATGTTGCTGCGGTCGGCGGAGACGTGCACCAGCATCTGCACATCGGCGAGCGGCGGCCCGTCGAAGGTGTCCCGCGCTCCGCCGAGTTCCTGGTTCGCCTTGGAGTTACGCGCGTCGGACCCGATGAGCAGGATGTTCAGCGGTGTCTGGCCGGCGGAGTTCGCCCTGTGCTCGGCCATCCGGTTGCTGCCGAGGTTGAGGTCGTCCTTCTTGATGTTGTTGTTGAGGTGGCGGTAGTACAGGTATCCGGCGCCGGCCGTGCCGAGTATCAGCAGGGACAGCACGGCGGCGACCCACCGGAGTATCCGGCGTTTCCCGCGTCGGCCGCGTTGTGGGCCGGCGCCGTGGTTCCGGGCGCCGGTCCGTGCCGCGGCCCTTGAACCCCCGGCGCCGCCGGATCTGCCGGCGCTGTCTTCGCCGCCTCCCTGCGCGTGCCCGTACCCGCTGTCCTGTCCGTCCGCGTGCGGGAAGCGCTCCCGCGTCCCCTCCCCACGCACGCCGCTGTGTACCACCCCAGGTCCCCCTGTAGTCATGTCAGGCGCCAGGGGGCCCGGTCGTCCGGGCTCACTGGGCGCAAACTTGTTTGTCCGCCGTGACCTTCTCCACCTGAGGCGCCTTCGCCGGTCCACTGACGGGCACCCCTGCGCCCTTGAAGTCGGGACCGAGGGTCAGCGTCATCGCCTCAAGGCCTACGGCGTCCTCGGTGCCGGGCTTCAGCGCCGAGGCAGGCAGGCCCATCAGGTCCGCGAGCTTGCGGGCCTGGTCGGCCTGGTTGGGCGCGTACGCCAGCTGTGTCGCTGCGACATCAGTCGGTGCGTTGCCCTTGTTGCTGGACTTGAGGACCCCTTCGGAGTTCTGCAGCCAGTCCAGGGTCCGCTGGGCGGAGCCCGCCGGGCCGCCACCGTTGAAGACATCGACCCGTACGTCCGACGCCTCGGCCCGCTCTCCCTTGAGGAGCGCGTCCTGCTTGGTCTTGGCGGCCTTCTTCTTCTGCGCTTCGACCTCGGTGAGTGAGACGTCGTTCTTGATCGCCGAGAACAGCTCCTCCGCCTTGGAATCGTTGAGGACGACGGTCGCCTTGCGGCCCACCGGCTCGTCAGGGTTGTCCAGGACGGGCACGGTGGTGAACGACAGGTTCTTCATGTCGAACTTGCCGAGCTCCAGACCGAGGTCGCGGAGCCTGCCGATGTCGCTGATCTTGTTGTCGACGGTCAGCGCCTTGGTTCCGGCCTCCGCGAGCTTGAACAGCTTGGTGGGGCTGGTGAGGGTGTCGTTCGACTTCAGCTTGCGCATCAGCCCGCTGAGGAACTGCTGCTGCACCTTGATGCGGTCGAGGTCGCCGCTGTTCCCGAAGGACTTCCGGGTCCTGACGAACGCGAGCGCCTGCTCGCCCTCGATGACGTGCTCGCCCTCGGGCAGGTCGAGTCCGGACTCCTTGTCGTTGACCGGCTTCGCCAGGCAGATCGGCACCCCTTCGACGGCCGACGTCAGGGTCTTCACGGCGTTGAAGTCGGCCACCATGAAGTGGTCGAGCTGTATGCCGGTGATCTTCGTGACCGTGCGCATGGTGCAGCTCGGGGTGCGGCCGGACTGGCCGAGGCTCACATTGAACCGGACGCCCTGCGACCCGGGGATGTCCTTGACGGAGCCGTCCTCCTGCGTGGTCTCGCAGTTCGGGATGTCCGTGATCAGGTCGCGGGGGATGCTCAACGCGGTCGCGTTCCCACGGTCCTTGGAGACATGCAGCAGCACCGTGGTGTCCGCGTGGCCGGGGCTGTCCTTGTCGCCGTAGCCGCTGTTGCCCTCACCGGTGCGCTTGTCCGTGCCGATCAGCAGGATGTTGATCGCCCGGTCGGGACTGAAGCCTCCGGTGCCCGCCCCGTCGTCCGAGATGGATGTGATGTTGGAGTTCAGGTGCTCGTAGTACAGGTATCCGGCGCCGACCGTGCAGACCATCAGCAGCGCGAGCGTGCCGCCGGTCCACAGCAGCACCTTCTTCTTGGGGCTCTTGCGCTGCTTGCGCTTGCGGCGTCCGGGGCCACCGGCGTGTGTGCCGCCGTCGGCGCCGCCCGGAGCGCCCGCGCCACGGGCGGACCGGCGGGTCCGCTGCCCGGGGACGTCCGACCTGCCGGGAGCGCCCGTCCGGGAAGTGGCGGTGCGGGTGGCGCCGACACGATCGCCGGCTCTCGACGGAGCGCCGTCGGAGCGGGGGGCGCCGACCGAATGCCCTGCGGAGCGGTCCAGTCGCAATTCGTAATTGCCCGTCTGCGGGTTCAGTACCCACTGGTCGGCGGGATCGATGTCGTCCGCCCGGCCACGGCTCTGCGCGTCCACGGTTGTTTGCGTCCTCCGTCGGTGCCACGCGAGGCGTCTCTCCCCCCTGAAGACGCTCGGTTTCTCGATCCGGTTGTCGGTGACTTCGCAGCTTTCGCTTACCGGATCGCGTCACACTATCCGCCCAGCTCAGCGCCGGGCGACGTCCGTGACAAATTCCACGCACCTTATAACCGGGCAATTTGCCCAAACCTCATAGACGGTGAGTGAGGCCTTGGCTGTCGCTTTACTCGCGGCAGCCGAAATGTCACACGCAGCCGCCGGAAGCGGCGCTGCTGCCGGTGAATGTCGGGGTCGCGCTCGGGTTGGCGGCGGAGCCCGTACCGTCCTGATTCTGGTCACTCTCCGCGGTCGAGTCGCTCGGATCGGTGCTCGATGTCCTGGAGGGGGCGACCACCACGGGCTGGTCCTCGCGCAGCCGATCGAAGAGCTGACTCGCCTTCGGCTCCACCAGTGCGTCGCGGTTGGGGTCCTGCGCATACGGCTGGCGCGGCACGGTCAGGAACCGCACCCGGTTCATGGGCACGTTCCGCAGGGCCCTGGTGAGGTCGAAGAGGTCCTTCAGCGAGTTCAGTCCCGGATCCGTCGTGATCGACTTGGTCGCCGCGTCCAGCACCGGGTAGAGCTTCGTCGGGTTGAGCAGTACCCCGTCGCTCTGCACCTTGTTGACGAGGGCGCCGAGGAACTGCTGTTGCCTGCCCATGCGTTCGGTGTCGCTTCCGTTGCCGAGCGTCTTGCGGGCACGTACGAAGCCGAGGGCCTGCTCTCCGTTGAGGGTCTGCCTGCCCGCCTTCAGCTTGAGGTGCGCGTCCTGGTCGTCGACGGGCTTCTTCAGGCAGATCGTGACCCCGTCGACAGCGTCGACCATGTCCTTGAAACCTCGGAAGTCGACCACCATGTGGTGGTCGACGCGGATGCCGGTGAGGCGCTCGACCGTGCGGATCGTGCAGGCCGCGCCCCCGAGCGAGAAGGCCGAATTGAACTGCGCGACCTGGTAGGCGGTACGGGTGCCACCGGGCGTACGGCAGCTCGGGATGGTCACCATCAGGTCGCGGGGCACGGAGACGGCGGTCGCGCTGCGCCGGTCCCGGGCCAGGTGCAGCAGGATCGTGGTGTCGGACCGCTGGCCCTTGGTCCTGCCGTACGTGCGGTTCCCGGAGCCGACCCGGGTGTCGGAGCCGATGAGCAGAAGATTGAGCGCGCCGTGGGCGGTGGACAGCGGTCGCTCCTTCTCGTAGCGGGCCAGCTCCTCCGCCGCGGTGAGGTCGGTGGTGATGTTGCTGTCGAGCTTCCGGTAGAGCCACCAGCTGACGGAGGAGACAGCGAGCACGACCACGGAGACGCTGAGGGCGGCCCAGCGCAGCCGATGGCGCCTGCGGGGGCCGGGTCCGGGGTCGGGTTCATGCCCGGCCCCGCCGAAGCCGTCGCCGCCCGAACCTCCGGAGCCGCCCGAACCTCCGGAGCCGCCCGAACCTCCCGAGCCGCCCGAACCTCCGGACCCTCCCGAGCCGCCCGAACCTCCGGATCCGCTGTGGTCGTCACCCCCGAGGCCGGGACCAGCAGCCGGACGGATCCCCAGGCGCCTGATCCGGGCGGCGCCCACACGCGCCGAACCGATCCCCGCCCCGGCGCCTCCAGGGCCGACGCGGGCGGTGCCGAATCCGGACGGGGCGATGTCCGATGGGCCGAACAGCGGCACCGGGGGCGCCAGCAGCGGTTCGGCCGGGCGGTCGGACCCCACCGGTGGGATGCCCGGCACTCCCGGGGCCGCCTCCAGCGGTGCCGGCAGTGGCGGAGCTGCCGGCGGTGCCGGCGGGACGGGTCCGGAGCCGTCCGCGGCAGGGCGGGTCGAGCCGTCCGCGGCAGCCGCGGCCGACTTGTCGTCCTCCGGTTCGGTGGGCGGGCCGGCGCTGTCCGTCACGTGGGACCATCCTCGCGGTCGTTCTCCGTACGTACGTACCGCCGATCATGTCCCGGACCCGGCGCTCCGGCCTGTGGGCCCGGGGGGCCGGTGCGCCGTACGGGTGGACCCGGTGCGCCTCACAGGGCGCGGTGGGTGACCCGCTCGCTCTCCACGCGCTTCTCCAGCTCCTCCGGGGACAACTGGTCCAGGTTGCGGCACAGGACCACCGAGCCGCCTGCGGCGAGCGGTGCGTACAGACCGTGGGACAGTCCCTCCCAGGTGTCGTACGCCTGTCCGGACAGCAGTCGGGAGCCGGCGGTCAGGCCGAGCCGTCCGGCATCCGTCCGGGCGCGCTCCACGAGCCGGGCGCCTGTCAGTTCCGCACCGCCGGCGACGGCGAGCGCGGGTGCGTCCGGGTCGACCGGCTCGTAAGGATGGAAGAGGTCGGCCATGCCGGGGACCTCCACCGCGTAGTCGGTGAAGCCCTTGGGCGGCTGCGGGAACCGGCCGCCGAGCGGGCGCAGCGCGAGAGCCACCCGTTCCCCGGGGCAGGCGCGGGCCGCGTCCAGCGTCTCGGGGCCGCTCACCACCAGATCGGCCGTCTCGGGCGCGCCGCCCACGTCCGCCACCACGCCGACGGAAGCACAGGCGAGTAGCCATACCGCGCTCTGCCAGTGCGCTGGCAGCAGCAGCGCCACCCGCTGGCCGGGTTCGGCGGAGAGCCCGTCCTGGAGCAGGTTGGCCGTCTTGGCCACCCAATTGGCGAAGGTCGCGACGGACAATTCGACGCGTTCACCGGTGGCGTCGTCGTAGAAGGTGACCAAGGGGCGTGCCTGGTCGGCCTTGAAGGCGGATCGCAGCAGGTCGGCGGGGGTGCGGTCGCTGGGGTTCACCCGCGCAAGGGTACGCCGCGCCGTCGGGGAGGGCCCGGCCTTCATGGCGACGACGCCCACGGTCGGGCCAACGATCCGTCATTTTCCCGGGCGGCGAGGGCGGGTGACGCGCTCAAAGATCGTGCTCATGCGTGCCTTCCTTGCTTCCTCGATCAGCGTCGCGTGCACCGCCGCGCTCGTGCTTCCCGTTCTCGTGCTGGAGTCGGGTACGGCTGCCGCCGCTGCGTCCGACCTGCCGCTGTCGGAGCCGCTGGGCTCCACCCAGTCCCTGCCGCTGTCCCGTATCCCCGGTGTGGAGCGGGCGGGTGACACAGCCGAGGCGCAGGGTCTCGCGCCGAGCGATGTCCAGCCGTTCTCGCTGCTCGGGGTGGTCTGGGACGACCCCGACGTGGTGCTGCACGGTGCGGTCCAGGTCCGCACCCGGGCCGTGGGATCCGGTTCATGGACCGGGTGGCAGGCGCTCGAAGCGGACGACCACCAGCACGGTGCCGACCCGGGCTCGATGGAGCGAGCCGGAGGCGGCCGGGTCCACGGAGCGACGGCGCCGCTGTGGGTCGGTGCTTCGGACGGCGTGGAGGTCCGGGTGATTCCGGAGCGGAGCGCCTCCGGAGCGGCGGATGTCGGGGCCGTCGCCGGGACGCTGCGTGACCGGTCGCCGGCACTGCCGTCGGGATTGCGCGTGGAGCTCGTCGACCCGGGGCAGGGGCCGGAGACGGCGGCGGCTGCGGAGAGGGCGCAGGGGGCGGGCGGCTCGGTCGGTCCGGCGCCGGGGGACGGCACCGTATCCGCCACACGGCCCGGCGGTCCCGCGGTGCAGCCGGGCATTCCCGCAGCACAGCCCGGCAACCCCGCGACGCAGCCCGGTAACCCCTCGGCCGTAGCGCCCCTCCCCGAGACCGTGGTCGAGTCGCTGTTGGATCCCCTCGCCGGTGAGGAGGAGCTCGCGGTGCCCGGCCAGGAGGCCGCCGCCGAGGCCGCCCGGCTCGCGGCGATGTCGCCCGCAGCAGCAGCCGCCACCGCCGTCAACGCCGATCTCGCGCCGCTGGGCGCCGATCTGATTCCCGCTCTGGACAAGGACGGGACGCAGAGCGAAGCCGGGGCCCTGGAAGACGCGAGCGTGCTCAAGACCTATATCGGCCCGCGTCCCGCCATCGTCACCCGCAAGGGCTGGGGAGCGGACGAGTCGCTCCGGGAACCGCAGTTCATCTACTCGAAAACAGTCAAAGCGGCGTTTGTGCACCACACTGCGACAGGCAACACGTACACCTGTGCCCAGGCGCCCTCCGTCATCCGCGGGATCTACCGCTACCACGTGGTCAGCAGCGGCTGGCGGGACATCGGCTACAACTTCGTGATCGACAAGTGCGGAAACATCTACGAGGGGCGCGCCGGTGGTGTGACCAAGGCGGTCATGGGCGCGCACACGCTCGGGTTCAACACCGACAGCATGGGCATCGCGGTCATCGGCACCTTCAGCTCGGCCCAGCCGTCCACCGCCTCGGTGAACGCGATCGCCCGGCTCACCGCCTGGAAGCTGGGGCTGTTCGGGGCGAACCCCAAGGGCACGACACTGCTCACGTCGGGTGGCGGCAACAAATTCCCGAAGGGCACCAAGGCCAAGCTCAACGTCATCTCAGGGCACCGCGACGGGTTCGCCACGGACTGCCCCGGCGCCCGGCTCTACAGCAAGCTCGCCACGGTGCGCACCACGGCGGCGAGGCTTCAGGGGCGCTGAGCCGCCTGCGACCTCTGAGCTGCCGGAGGCGCCAGGGCACCCCGTAGAACCGCAGAATCGCACCTCAGTACGCCTGCTGGGTCGTTCGCTCGTACGTCCGTACGCGTATCACCGCACCGCCGCACACATATGTACGAACAGGCTGCATACACTGACGGGTCATACGCACGAACAGCCCCAGCCCCAGCAGGAACAGGAAGCAGAGAAGGCAATTGACCCAGGCCCAAGAAGCGATCCTCCTGGTCGGCGGCAAAGGCACCCGGCTGCGCCCGCTCACCGTGAACACGCCCAAGCCCATGGTTCCGGCGGCCGGAGTGCCGTTCCTGACCCATCAGCTTGCCAGGGCGCGCGCGGCCGGCGTCGAGCACATCGTGCTCGCCACGTCGTACCTCGCGGAGGTCTTCGAGCCGTACTTCGGCGACGGCTCGTCCATGGGCATTGAACTGGAGTACGTGACCGAGGTGGAGCCCCTCGGCACCGGCGGAGCGATCCGGAACGTGGCCTCGCGGCTGCGGTCCGGCCCCGACGAGCCGGTGCTGATCTTCAACGGGGACATCCTCACCGGGCTCGACATCAGGGCTCTGGTGGACACTCACGAGCGCACCGGGGCGGATGTCTCACTCCATCTGACCCGGGTCGCCGACCCGAGGGCCTTCGGCCTGGTCCCCACGGACGGGCAGGGGCGGGTGACGGCCTTCCTTGAGAAGCCGCAGACGCCCGAGGAGATCGTCACCGACCAGATCAACGCGGGTGCCTATGTCTTCCGCCGTTCGGTCATCGACGGCATCCCGACCGGCCGCCCGGTCTCCGTCGAACGTGAGACCTTCCCCGAGCTGCTGGCGGCGGGGGCGCATCTGCAGGGCATGGTCGACTCCACGTACTGGCTGGACCTGGGAACCCCTCAGGCGTTCGTACGAGGCTCCGCCGATCTGGTGCTCGGCAGTGCCCCGTCTCCCGCAGTTCCCGGACGTCACGGTGAGCGGCTGGTGCTGCCCACGGCCACCGTCGCGTCGGACGCCAAACTCACCGGTGGCACGGTCGTCGGCGACGGCGCGTCCGTCGGCGAAGGCACGCGGGTCAGCGGCAGCACGATCCTGGACGGCGCCGTCATCGAAGCGGGGGCGGTCGTCACGGACTCGCTGATCGGCGCCGGAGCGCGGGTGGGCGCCCGCTCGGTGCTGTCCGGCGTGGTCGTCGGGGACGGTGCGGTCATCGGTCCGGACAACGAACTGCGCGAGGGCGTGCGGGTGTGGTGCGACACCACACTGCCCGCGGGCGCGGTCCGCTTCTCCTCGGACCAGTAGCCTCGAAGGAAGCCCGACAGCCCAGCAGACCCGACGCCCCGAGGACCCGATCCGTGGCTGGACGTTTCGCCCCCCGTACCCCCGTCACCCGCGCCACCACGCGCGGTGGCGAGGTGGCGGTGCCGACGGCCAGGGCTACGGGAGCCGGGCCAGGGGCATCGTCGGAATCGGGGTGCTGCCCGAGTTCGGGTTCCGGAACATCGGCGTCAGGAGGCCGGGAGCGGCGCTATGTGCCGCCCGGCCCGCTCGACCTCGGACTGGTGCTCGGCCCGCTGCGCCGCGGCCCCGCCGATCCCACGTTCCGCACCACACCTGACGGGTCGGTGTGGCGTGCCAGCCTCACCCCGGCGGGTCCCGGCACCCTGCGGGTCGCCGCCCGTGACGGCGCGGTGCGCGCCGAAGCCTGGGGTCCGGGAGCCGAATGGCTGCTGGAACAGCTCCCCGCCCTGCTCGGCGGTTCCGACGACCCTGACGCCTTCGAGCCGCGCCACCGCCTTGTCGCGGTCAGCCGACACCGCCGCCCGGGGCTGCGGCTGACCGCCACGGGCCTGGTCATGGAATCCCTGATCCCGTCGATCCTGGAGCAGAAGGTCACCGCCGACGAGGCCTACCGTGCCTGGCGGCTGCTCGTACGGAAGTACGGTGAGCCCGCACCGGGACCCGCGCCCGACCGCATGGCCGTGATGCCGCAGCCGCGTACCTGGGCCCTCATCCCGTCCTGGGAGTGGCACCGCGCGGGTGTGGACGACAAGCGCGCCGCCACCATCCTGCGTGCCGTACGGGTCGCCCGGCGTATGGAGGAGGCCGCCGCGATGCCTCCGGAGCAGGCCCAGGCCCGACTGGAGCTGATCCCCGGCATCGGCCCCTGGACCAGTGCCGAGACCATCCAGCGCAGCAACGGCGCACCCGACGCCGTCACCGTCGGGGACCTGCACCTTCCCGGTATCGTCGGCCACGCTCTCGCCGGCGACCGGGACGCCGACGATGCCGCGATGCTTGCGCTGCTGGAGCCGTACGCGGGCCAGCGGCACCGCGCCACCCGGCTGATCCTGCTGAGCGGGCGCACCCCGGCGCGCCGGCAGCCGAGGATGCCGCGCGGGGACATCGGGCCCCTCTGACGCCGGTCACGACAGCCCTGGTCCCGGTCATGGCAGCGGTCCGATGCCGGCCACGACGGCGGCTGAGCCGGTGAACCCGGCCGCGGGGACCTCACCGCACGCTGATGAACATCTCCGCGTCGCGCCCCGGCCTGTCCTTCGGCGGCTCCGCCGCACGTCCCACGGCCACCGCGCCCATCGGGTCCCAGTGCGCGGGCAGGTCGAGCACCTCACGCACCACTTCGCGGCAGAACATCGTCGATGACACCCACGCCGAGCCGAGGCCCTCGCCAGCGAGCGCCACCAGGAAGTTCTGCACCCCGGCACCGGTCGCGACGACGAACATCTCGCGTTCCGCCGTGTCCCGGCGCTCGTCGCCGTAGGTGTGCGAGCCGTCCATCACCAGGCACGGCACCACCAGGTACGGAGCACGGCGCAGCACATCGCCGCGCTTGATCCGCCCGGCGATCGACTCCTCCGACTTGCCGTCCCGTCGCAGATCCGCGATCCAGGCGTCCCGCATCGCGTCGAGCAGCCGTTCCCGCGCCTCGGCGGACTCCAGCAGCACGAAGCGCCAGGGTGTCGTGTGATGGGGTGCCGGAGCGGTCACTGCGGCGGCGACCGCCCGCCGCACGGAGCCGGGATCCACCGGTTCGTCCGTGAAGGCCCGTACGGTCCGGCGCAGTGTGACCGCTTCCCGCACGGCCTCCGACGTGCCGAGTCGGAACATGTCGTCGGCGGCGACCCGCACCAGCGCCCGTGCACCTTCGGCCCGTTCGCCGTGCCCCGCCACCACATGCCGGAGCCCGCGCACCACGGCCACCGGCAATCCGGCGGTCTTGCCCTTGACCAGGTCACCGGCCGAGGCCAGTTCGTCGGCCGTGGCGACCACCGTGGCACTCAGCGGGTTCCCATGGGCGTCGACTCCGCCGCGCAGGTCGTCGAGCACCCGTACGCCCGCCGCTCCGATGGCGACATCGGTGAGCCCGGTGCGCCAAGGCCGCCCGAAGGTGTCGGTGATGACGACACCGACCTCGACCCCGAGGGTGTCCCGCAGCCCCTCCCGGATGCGCTCGGCGGAGGCATCCGGGTCATCGGGCAGCAGCAGTACCGTTCCGGAGGGGGTGTTGGAGGCGTCGACCCCGGCCGCGGCCATGATCAGGCCCTGCCGGTTCTGCACGATGCGAAGGCCTCCGCGGCGCGCTACGACCCGGACGGTCTCCGCGTCGATCGCGGCCTCCCGGTCGCCGGCGGCGAGGACGCGGCCCTCCGCCTTGCTCACGATCTTGGAGGTGACGAGCAGCACGTCACCGTCGGCCAGGCCCGGTTCGGTGGCCGCGATCAGCTTGGCGACGTCATCGCCGGCCCGCACTTCCGGAATGCCGGGCAGCGCCCAGACACGGTACGACGGTGACGCCGGAGATCCCGCGGCCGGCGCCGGAAGGGTGCTGGACGGCGAGGAAGGATCCGTCGGCGACGCGGGCGTCGTCATGCGCGCACCTCCGCCGCGAGCGCCAGAGCCTCCCGGGCCATCGCCGTGGTCGCGTCGATGTCCGTCATCATCAGCGGCACGGCCTTGCAACGGATACCGGCCGCTTCGACCTCGGCCACGGACCCTGCGTCCACCGTGTCGACCAGCCAGCCGTCCAACAGCCCTGAGCCGTAGTGCCCGGCCACGGCGGCGGCGGTGGATTCGACCCCGACGGCCGCGAGCACCTTGTCGGCCATGCCGCGCACCGGCGCGTCGCCGACGATGGGGGACAGGCCCACCACGGGTACGCCCGCGTCCGCGATCGCCTCCCTGATGCCGGGCACCGCGAGGATCGTCCCGATGCTGACCACCGGATTGGACGGCGGGAAGACGATCACATCGGCGGCCTCGATCGCCTCCAGTACTCCGGGCGCGGGTTTGGCCTGCTCGGCTCCGACCGGCACGATCGCGTGGGCGTCCACGGAGGCCCGGAGCCTGACCCAGTACTCCTGGAAGTGGATCGCCTTGCGCTCGCCGTCCGCCTCGATGGCGACATGGGTCTCGACCCGGTCGTCCGACATCGGCAGCAGGCGCACACCCGGCTGCCACCGCGCGCACAGCGCCTCGGTGACGGCGCTGAGCGGATATCCCGCGCCCAGCATCTGGGTACGGACGATATGGGTGGCGAAGTCACGGTCGCCGAGGCCGAACCACTCGGGGCCCACTCCATAGGCCGCGAGCTCACTCTTGACCTGGAAGCTCTCGTCCTCGCGACCCCAACCCTGCTCCTCGTTGATGCCGCCGCCGAGCGTGTACATCACCGTGTCGAGATCGGGGCAGACCTTCAGCCCGAACAGATGGATGTCGTCACCGGTGTTGCCGATGACCGTGATCTCGGCTTCGGGCGCCGCCGCCTTGAGACCTCGGAGAAAACGAGCACCGCCGATACCGCCGGCCAGAACCACAATGCGCATGGGGACAGTGTGTCAGTGCCCGGTCGGCGCCGACGGGGGTGGTGATCGGCCGCGGCTTCGATCAGGCGGTGACGGGGGCCTGCCGGGCGGACGTGCAGTGGGCCGCGGTGTGCATCGGCATCTCGGTGAGCCCGGGGAAGTACACATGCAGGCTCACGGCCGGTTCGAGCGAGTCGTTGACCACCTCGTGCACATATCCGGGTGCGAAAACCCGCTGTGCCCCGGGTGCCAAGGTGCGCGTCGTTGTGGCGGTGCGCTCCGCCAACTCGCCGTCCAGGACGGTCAGCACACCGGATGACCGGCCGTGGTCGTGCAGTCCGCTGCCCTGTCCCGGCACCCAGGAGAGCAGCCAGACCTCGTAGCCGGGGCCGGTGCGCAGCCGGTGGTACCAGCGGGTGGTGGCGTCGTATCGGACCAGATGGGCCCACTGGCCACGGTCGGCGGTGATGGAGCGGGCGAGCCCGACGAACTCGGCCACGGTCGCGGGGTGCTCCCGTGCGGGCTGGAGGAGGTGCTGGACCTCGAGGATGTCGCCTGCGATCTGGACGTCGCTGTTGCTGTTCATGGGGTGCGGTGGTTCCTCGGCTGAGAAGAGAAGAGCAGTCAGAGCTGGGGTGTCGCGAATCCCGCAGAGCCCGCGAAGCGGCGAGTCGGGGAGGTGGAGCCGGAGCGCTGGGGCATCAACAGCTGGAACAGCAACAGCGAGTCAGGGCAGCGCGGCGGAACCCACGGAGGTGGGTCGCGTGAGGCGCTGCGGTCGCTGGCATGTCCTCCAAGGTGGCCAACCGGAGCCAGGATGTCAACTCAATGACCGATTTGGGGGTAATGATTCACCTCATCCGGTTACTCCGCTCGGAGAAAGGTTTGTGCGTGGGTGCGGCCGGAGACATGGCGCAGCAGTCGCACTCCCAAACATCGCCGGATCTTCGTGATCGGACTGTGATCCGGATCGCTTGTGTGGCCGGATCGCAACAAGGTCGAACACTCCGGCGTCCTCCTTTTCGAAGGGATCGGTGCATACCGGCTCTCCGAGGGCTCGTTGAGGAGGGGAGAGGTGGCGGAGTGGAGGGTGTGGATGAGGCGATAGAGGATGTCTTATTTCTTATGATTTACACACTTTCCGCATGGCCTTGGTTCCGCAGGGTGAATACGGGGCGCAATAGCAGATCTCGGCTTGACTGGCCCGGATCCACACACTTGTAATTTCACTCGTGTCGTTCGGCCGAAATCGGTAACGGCCGCTTCACGGGGACGCAAAGACAGACGAGGGGCGCACATGACCGAGCTGTTCCAACAACTGCTGGTCGAAGACGCGGAAGAGGAACTCGGCTGGCAGGAGCGCGCGTTGTGCGCCCAGACCGACCCTGAGTCCTTTTTCCCGGAGAAGGGCGGTTCCACTCGCGAGGCCAAGAAGGTCTGCTTGGCCTGTGAAGTCCGTTCCGAATGCCTTGAGTACGCCCTGGCCAATGACGAGCGATTCGGAATCTGGGGAGGTCTGTCCGAGCGTGAGCGGCGCCGACTGAAGAAGGCTGCTATCTGACCGAATGCGGACTGGCGCCGACCGCTGCGGACTGGCGCAGCCCTGCGCAGACGGACATGGGCTGACACGGACCGATGTGGACCGGTGCGGACCGGCCACACCCCGACCTTCCGCGGACCCTCCATCGCAGCGCTCGGGGCTCCACCGACTTTTCCTAGCGTTAGTGTGGGGGCCCGTCCCAGACGCTTCAGCGCCCCCTTGCGGGGTGACCCCGGCCGGAGGGCCCGTACCTCGATGTCCGCCACCCCACCTGTGCTCGTTCCCACCACCCCACCCGAGTTCCCGAAGCACGTCGTCACCGCCGTCCTCGTCTCACACGACGGTGCCCGCTGGCTGCCGGACGCGCTCACCGGGCTGCTCGGCCAGGAACGCCCGGTACAGAACCTCGTCGCGGCCGACACGGGCAGCGCCGACGACTCCGCGCGGCTGCTCACCGAAGCGCTCGGTGCCGAACGGGTACTGCATCTCGCGCGCCGCTCGGGCTTCGGCGCCGCCGTGGACGAAGCCGTCCGTACGGCGGGCTCGCCCACCCCCGACGACCTGCCCTATCTGAAGCGGCCCAGCGGCTGGGACCCGGCCACCAGGACCTGGCGCGACGACACGTACGACATGCCGGAACTGCCGTACGGCGAGCCCGTCCAGTGGCTCTGGCTGCTCCACGACGACTGCGCCCCGGCGCCCGACGCGCTCGCCGAACTGCTGCGCGTCGCCGACTCCGACGCGTACGCGGCGATCATCGGACCCAAGCTGCGCGGCTGGTACGACCGCAAGCAGCTGCTCGAAGCCGGTGTCTCCATCGCCAACAGCGGTCGCCGGTGGACCGGTCTCGACCGCCGCGAGCAGGACCAGGGCCAGCACGACCAGGTCCGCACCGTCCTCTCCGTCTCGTCGGCGGGCATGCTCGTCCGACGCGATGTATGGGAGGAGCTCGGCGGCTTTGACCGCCGTCTGCCCCTCATGCGCGACGACGTCGACCTGTGCTGGCGCGCCCATGCCGCCGGCCACCGCGTCCTGGTCGCCCCCAGCGCCGTATTGCGCCACGCGGAGGCTGCCGCGCGCGAGCGCCGGACCGTCGACTGCGCCGGGCGTTCCTTCTCGCGGCAGCCGAAGGACGGCCGTCCCTCCTCTTCAGGGACCGGTCCCTCGATCCCCTTCGCGCGCCAGGGCGCCTCGCCCCATCGGGTGGACAAGGCCGGCGCCGTCTACACCCTGCTGGCCAATGCCCGAGGCCGCGCCGTCCCCTTCGTGCTGCTGCGGCTCGTGGTCGGCACCCTCCTGCGCACCCTCGCCTATCTCGTCGGCAAGGCCCCCGGCCAGGCCGTCGACGAGGTGATGGGCCTCTTCGGCACCCTGCTGCGCCCTGGGCGGATCCTCGCCGCGCGGCGCAGGCGCCGAAAGCCCGCGGTGCACCCGGCCGACCTCAGGCCGCTCTTCCCGCCGCCTGGCGCCACCATCCGCGCCACAGCCGAACAGATCGCGAGCAGCCTCGGCGCCGGCCGCTCGTCCGACGCGCCGACGTCATCGGGTTCACGGCACGGCGCCGTGGAGTCCGGACCCGGTGGCGATGACGCGGACTTCCTGGAGATCGAGCAGTTCGCCCGGCTCAAGCGGATCGCCCGCAAACCCGGGCCCGTCCTCTTCGCCGTGCTGCTGCTGGTGTCGCTCGTCGCCTGCCGCGGGCTGCTCACCGGCGGGGCACTCGCGGGCGGCGCGCTGCTCCCGACCCCGGATTCGGTGTCGGAGCTGTGGGGACGCTACGCCGACGCATGGCATCCACTCGGGACCGGCGGAACCCAGGCGGCGCCCCCGTACCTCGCGATCCTCGCCGTGCTGTCGGGACTGCTGCTCGGCTCCACCGGCCTCAGCCTGACCCTGCTGCTGGTCTGCTCGGTTCCGCTCGCCGGAGTGACGGCGTACTTCGCCTCCCGGTCGCTCGTCGAGTCCCGGCTGCTCCGTGCCTGGGCCGCCGTCGCCTACGCCTTCCTGCCCGCGGCGACCGGTGCGCTGGCCACTGGGCGGCTCGGCACCGCCGTGCTCGTGGTGGTGCTGCCGCTGATCGCCCGCGCGAAGCTGGCGGCGTACGGATTCGCCGGCGGTACGAGCGGTGCGGACCGCGCCCTCGGCAGCTGGCGCGCCACCTGGGCCTATGCCCTGCTGCTGACCTTCGCGATGGCCTTCACGCCGATCGTCTGGCCGATCGCTCTCGTGCTCGCAGTCTCCGCTCTCGTGCTGCGCCGCGCCGACCTCACCGCGTACGCCCTGCGCTCCCTCGCAGTCGTCGGCACCCCTCTGCTGGTCCTCGCCCCTTGGTCGCTGTCCCTGCTGAGCGCCCCCGCCGGCTTCTTCCGGGAAGCGGGTCTCGACCTCGGGCCCGGTGCGGCCGGAGCGCTGGATCTGCTCGGCATCAGCCCGGGCGGCCCCAAGACCCTCGGTGGCCTGGTCCTGATCGGCATCGTGCTGGCCGCGCTGGCCGCCCTGCTCCGCGAAGAGCGGCGGCACGCCATCCGCACCGCCTGGGGCATCGCCCTCACCGGCCTGGTGTTCGCCGCTTTCGCCAACGGATCCGGCTGGGCCGGACCGGCCACCCTGGTCTACGGAATCGCCCTGCTGGCCGCCGCCGTGATGGGCGCCGAGGGCGTACGGGAGCGGGTCGCCGCCCAGTCCTTCGGCTGGCGTCAGCCGACCGCGGGCCTCATCGCGATCGTGGCGGGGGTGGCTCCGCTGCTCGCAGCAGTGAACTGGATGGTCAGCGGGGCCGCAGGGCCGCTGGAGCGCCGCGACCCGGTGCAGGTGCCCGCGTTCGTCGCCGAGGAGAGCGACACGCGCGACCAGTCGCGCACCCTCGTGCTCGGCGGCAGTTCGCCCGACCAGGTGTCGTACAGCCTGGTCCGCGGTTCGGGCGCCCGCCTCGGTGACGCCGAGCTGGCGCAGGCGGGCGGGAGCGACGCCCGGCTCGACAAGATCGTCGCCCGGCTCGTCGCCGGGTCCGGAGCCGACCAGACCAGCCAACTCAGCGGATTCGCCATCCGGTACGTGCTCGTACGGGACGGAGCGCCGCGCCGGTTCGGCCGCGTTCTGGACGCCACGCCCGGTCTCTACCGCCTCAGCCAGCTCGACGGCAGCGCGCTGTGGCGGGTGGACCGCCAGATCGCGCGCGCCGTCATCGTGAACGGCGACGCGGACAAGGCGGCACAGGCGGCCGGTGCGGACGGGACTGCCGCGGCCGGTGCCGACGCGGCGGAGCCGGTGCCGGTGGCCGCGGGCCCGGTGGAGGCTCACACCGACATCCCCAAGGGAGCCGAGGGCCGGGTGCTGCGTATCGCGGACCGCGCCGACGACGGCTGGCAGGCCACCCTCAACGGCCGTACCCTGCCGAAGACGACGGTCGACGGCTGGGCTCAGGGCTTCGAACTCCCCGCCGAGGGAGGCAGGTTGGACCTCGTGTACGAGGAGCCTGTCACCCGCACCGCCTGGCTCTGGACCCAGGGCCTGCTCGCCGTCGTACTGGTGGTGCTGGCTCTGCCCGGCAGGCGGCGGGAGATCGACGACGACCTGCCGGAAGAGGAGGCCGCGGTGCCCGCCGAGCCGGTGGAAGGCGAAGGGCGCCGGGCGCGCAGGCTGCGGGCGCAGGCGACGTCGGAAGCCGAGGCCGCGGTCGAGCCCGATCCGGATCCGGAGTTCGCGCCCGAGCCCGAGCCGTGTGCGGCGGTTCCGTACCAGCGGCAGGGCGACGACGAGAGCCACGAGAACACCGGGATGCCGTACCCGTACGACGAGCAGGCGTACGGATACGCCGGCGGGCAGACCTACGACGGGCAGCAGCCGTACCAGCCGTACGACCCGTACGGCGGGCAGGGTTACGTGCCGGAGCAGCAGCAGTACGGGCAGCAGCCGCAACAGCCGTACGACCCGTACCGGAACGCTCCGTACGACCCGTACGGCTATGAGACCGAGCAGCGTCCCGACGGGAGCAGTAACCAGTGAACCGCACGACACTCTCTCTCTGCGCGGCCGTCACCGCTCTCGCCGCCGCCACCGGCCTCGCCGCGCTCACCGCACCCGACGGCGGAGGTGCGGCGGCTGCCGCGACGGGGGCCTCGGCCCGGCTGCCGGTCGAGCGTACGAGCCTGCTGTGCCCGGCGCCGAGTACATCGGACGTCGCGGAGACCGCGTACACCTCGTTCACCCCGGCCGGTGCCGCGGCCGACACGGACGCGCGCTCCGCGGCAGCACTCCTACCGGCCGTGTCGACGCTCAAGGACGCGATTCAGGACGCCGCGCAGACGGACGGCAAGAAGAAGGGCACCGAGAAGGCCGAGAAGCAGCCCGCCACCGGCAAGGCAGGCAAGCCGGTGATCGCCCTCAAGGAGCCCGGCAAGCCGGTCGCCGCCAAGGAGTCCGGCGGCGACTCACCCGCCCTGGTCGGCACCGCGACCGGCCGTCTTGCCCCGGGCTGGACGACCCAGCAGACCACCACGGTCCTCGCGGGCAGCGGACGCGGGGTGCTCGGCATCAGCTGCACCGCGCCCGACACCGACTTCTGGTTCCCCGGCGCCAGCCTCGCCAAGGACCGGCAGGACTATGTGCACCTCACCAACCCCGACGACACAGCCGCCGTCGCCGACATCGAGCTCTACGGCAAGGACGGCGCCCTCAAGTCCCAGCTGACCGACGGCATCCCGGTACCGGCCGGCGGCAGCGTCCCTGTGTTGCTGCCGACCCTGACGGCGGACAAGGCGGAGGACGTGACCGTGCACGTCACCACCAGGACCGGCCGGGTCGGCGCCGCGGTGCGCGGGGCGGGCGACACGACCGGCAGCGACTGGCTGCCCGCGTCCGCCGACCCGTCGAGCACGCTGGTGCTTCCCGGCATCCCCAGGGACGCCACGTCCGTACGCCTGGTGGTCTTCGCACCGGGTGACGACGACGCCGACCTGAAGCTGCGGCTCGCCACCTCGTCGGGCACGATCACCCCGGCCGGGGCCGAGGGTCTGCGGGTGAAGTCGGGCATGACCGCCTCCCTCGACCTGAAGGACGTCACCAAGGGGGAGCCCGGCTCGCTGCTGCTCAGCCCTTCGGGCAACGGCAAGGCGGTCCCCGTCGTCGCCGCGCTCCAGGTCACCCGGGGCAAGGGCGACAAGCAGGAGATCGCCTTCCTCCCGGCGACGGCACCCGTGACGGAGCGCGCCTCGGTGGCCGACAACCGTGCCAAGGGCTCGGTGCTGTCCCTGACGGCACCGACCGCCACCGCCACGGTCAAAGTCACGGCGTCCGCCGGGACCGAGGCGGGCGGGCAGACGACACAGACCTACACGGTGAAGGCGGGTACGACGCTGGCGGTCGCCCCGCCGGTGCCGTCCGGGCTCAAGGGCGCGTACGCCCTGACCGTCGAACCCCAGTCGGGCGGGCCCGTGCACGTGGCGCGCACCCTGATGCTGCCGCAGGGCGGGATCGAGATGTTCACGGTCCAGACCCTCCCCGACGACCGCGGCATGGTTCAGGTACCCGGGGCCCGGCAGGATCTCTCCGTCCTGGACGACTGACGCCCTGCCTCCCGCGCGGCGAGTGCGGGTACCGCGGGGGAGCCCGGGTATCGCGCGAGGAGGCCGCGGCACGTGCCCTGGGGGCGCCGACCGGGTGAGTTACTCCTGGCCGTAGCGCGGGTCGACGGACTCGGGCGAGAGCCCCAGCAGGTCCGCGACCTGCTCCACCACGACCTCGTGGACCAGGAGGGCCCGCTCGTCCCGGTTCTTCGTGCGGATCTCCACCGGCCGCCGATAGACGACGATGCGGGCGGGCTGACCCCTGCCGGCCGCCACGGAGCTGCCGAGCGGCACGGTCTCGGTGTCGTCGAGCGCCCCAGGCACATCGAGGACCACGAACTCCACGTCGCTGAGCTGGGGCCAGCGGCGCTCGAGCCGTTCGACCGAATCCCGTACGAGATCGCGGAAGCTCTCCGCCCTGCTCGCGGCGAGTGGCACCTGGGGCGGCGCGACGGGTCCCCGCATACCGCGGCCGTGGCGATCACGGCGGCGTGGCCGCGGCTCCCTGGGCTCGGGCGGGCGTGGGGGTACGGGACTGTCCATCACTGACGCAGGGTAGCTCTACAGAGTCCCCGGACACCGGGCCTGTCGGCCGCACGTGGCCCATGTCGTTCCACAGGGTGACCCCCCGTTCGACGTGTCGCTTGAAGTGTCGCTTATTGAGCATTCCGGCCAAGCTTGGGCTCGATTCCATATCTCCCCGTGACCGTGAATGCCGCTGTGATTGACGCGAAATGTGGTGAACAGTGACCGGATCACATAGGTCACTCGTGTGCGCACGCCGCTTCCCGCGCAGGTCAGAATGGGCACTCCGAAGGCATCTGTGCCGGACGTCACAGCACGACACGGGGGAGTGACCCGGTGGAGAGTCGTCGCAGCCCGCTCAAGAGTGCGGTACCGTCCAACGTCGTGAGCCCTGTACGTCGTTGTTCGCGCACCGCGTGCGGCCGCCCTGCCGTCGCGACGCTGACGTACGTCTATGCCGACTCGACCGCGGTCCTCGGCCCGCTCGCCACTTACGCCGAGCCCCACTGCTACGACCTGTGCGCCGAGCACGGCGAGCGCCTCACCGCGCCCCGCGGCTGGGAGGTCGTACGGCTCTCGGACGGATCGGCCCCGGCCCGGCCCAGTGGCGACGATCTCGAAGCCCTGGCCAACGCGGTCCGCGAGGCGGCCCGCCCCCAGCAGCGCGCCGCGCAGGCGGGCGGAGGCGTGCGCCGCGAACCCATGGAGGTCGCGCGGCGCGGCCATCTGCGGGTGCTCCGTTCACCGGATTCCTGAGACCGCGGGCCGCTCGTCCCGCCCGGCGCCGCCTGGTGCGCCTCACCGTGGCCCGCCTTCGGCTTCCTTGGCACCAGCTGTGTATTCCGCTCCGTACCCCCCTTCTACGGGTAGTTTGAGGTGACCGCAGAGACTTCAGGAAGGTTGGGCCGTGGCTGATTCTGCTGCTGCTGATCTGTCGCAGATCGTGAAGGCGTACGACGTGCGCGGGGTGGTGCCCGATCAGTGGGACGAGTCGCTGGCCGAACTCTTCGGCGCCGCGTTCGTACAGGTGACAGGTGCGGACGCCATCGTCGTAGGCCATGACATGCGCCCGTCGTCGCCCGGCCTCTCCGCCGCCTTCGCACGCGGTGCGGCGAACCGCGGCGCCGATGTGACGCTGATCGGACTGTGTTCGACCGACCAGCTGTACTTCGCGTCCGGCCACTTCGGGCTGCCGGGCGCCATGTTCACCGCCTCGCACAATCCCGCGCAGTACAACGGCATCAAGATGTGCCGGGCCGGAGCGGCGCCGGTGGGACAGGACACGGGCCTCTCCGAGATCCGCGTCCTGGTCGAGGGCTGGGTCGCCGACGGAGCGCCCGCGGCTGCGGCGACGCCCGGTTCGATCAGCGAGCGTGACACGCTCGACGACTACGCGGCGTACCTCCTCTCCCTGGTGGACGTGTCCGCCATCCGCCCGCTGAAGGTGGTGGTGGACGCGGGCAACGGCATGGGCGGCCACACGGTCCCGACCGTGTTCGCCTCGCTGCCGATCGACCTCGTGCCGATGTACTTCGAGCTCGACGGCACGTTCCCCAACCATGAGGCGAATCCGCTGGACCCGAAGAACATCGTGGATCTCCAGGACCGGGTACGAGCCGTGGGCGCCGACATCGGCCTCGCCTTCGACGGCGACGCCGACCGCTGCTTCGTCGTGGACGAGCGGGGCGAGCCGGTGTCGCCGTCGGCGATCACCGCGCTGGTGGCCGCCCGTGAGCTCGACAAGCATCCCGGCGGCACCGTGATCCACAACCTGATCACGTCATGGTCGGTGCCGGAGGTCGTGCGCGAGCACGGTGGCTCGCCGGTGCGCACCCGGGTCGGGCACTCCTTCATCAAGGAGGAGATGGCCCGCAGCGGCGCGATCTTCGGCGGCGAGCACTCCGCGCACTACTACTTCCGCGACTTCTGGAACGCCGACACGGGCATGCTCGCGGCGCTGCACGTCCTCGCCGCCCTCGGCAACCAGGACGGCCCGCTGTCCTCACTGGTGGCCCGGTTCGACCGCTACCGGGGCTCCGGCGAGATCAACTCCACGGTGGCCGACCAGAGCGCACGTACCGCCCTGGTCCGCGAGGCGTTCGCCGGCCGGGAAGGCGTCACCGTCGACACTCTCGACGGCCTGACGGTGTCGAGCGACGACTGGTGGTTCAACCTCCGCCCCTCCAACACCGAACCGCTGCTGCGGCTGAACGTCGAGGCGCGCGACGAGTCGACCATGGCGTCGGTGCGCGATGAGGTGCTGTCGCTGGTACGCGGGTCCTGACGGGGCCGACGGCGCTTTCCGGCCCGACGGCCCGATGTGAGCGGGTGTAGCCGCCCGGCCTGCGTGGTTTTCCGTGCGGGCCGGGTGGCGCCACGCGGCGTCACGCGTTGCCATGACGTGCCATGAGGACGCAGCACGACGCGCCGCGGCCATCGAGGCGGACGAGCGGCGGACCCTGACCCGCCGACCCGCGCCGTACGTCCCCCGGCGGTAGGCTGACGTGGCCTGAACCCAATACGTATGCATCGGGTTCCAACCACATGTTCGAGATGTTCGAAGGGACGCCCCATGCCGCTTGAAGCCGGCCTTCTGGAGATCCTCGCCTGCCCGGCCTGCCACGCCCCGCTCGGCGACGAAACGGCGGCTGACACGCCCGAGCTGATCTGCACCGGCAAGGACTGCGGCCTGGCGTACCCCGTACGCGACGGCATCCCCGTCCTGCTGGTGGACGAAGCCCGCCGCCCCGCGTGATGTCAACTAACGCAACGTAATACCATATAACGCTGAGTGCACCACGCAGAGCCCGCCCCCGCACCCTTACGGCGAATCGGAGGCCCACCACCATGCTCGACGAGTCACTCCTCGACGCCCCGGAAGCCCTCGCCCGCGCCGATCGCCGCGAACTCCTCCGCGGCGCAGCCGAGGCAGGCGCGCGGGTGCGCACCGCCGCGCGCCACGCCGCCGAGGCGGGGATCGCCGAGCTGAGGCCCGAGGGACGCCCCCGGGCCGTCCTCATCGCCGGACCGGGCACCGCCGCCACCGGTGTGGCCGACCTGATCTCCGCGCTCGCCGGGGCGTCGGCACCGGTCACGCGGCTGCATCCGACCGGCGTCGCACCCGCTGCCGGGGCGCTGCGCTGGGCGCTGCCCGGCTGGGCGGGCTCCGTCGATCTGCTGCTCATCGCCACCACGGACGGATCCGAGCCGGGACTCGCCCTGCTGGCCGAGCAGGCCTACCGGCGCGGCTGCACCATCGTCGCCGTCGCCCCGCAGCGCTCCCCGCTCGCCGAGGCGGTCAACGGTGTGCACGGCATGGTGGTGCCGATGGCGACCGCGCCGTACGAGCTCTACGACGAGACCCAGGCAGCGGCGAGCCCCGGCGCGTTCTGGGCACTGTTCACCCCGCTGCTCGCCCTGCTCGACCGCGTGGGCCTGGTCGCGGCGCCCTCGGATGCGCTTGAGAGCGTCGCCGACCGGCTCGACAGCATGGCCGAGCGCTGCGGGCCCGCTATCGCGACCTACAGCAATCCCGCCAAGACGCTTGCGGCCGAACTCGCCGACACCCTCCCGCTGATCTGGACCGAGGGAACCGCGGGCCCCGTCGGACGCCGCTTCGCCGCCGTGATCGCCGAACTGGCAGGGCTTCCCGCACTCTCCGCGGAGCTCCCCGAGGCGCTTCCGGCACACGGCGTACTGCTCGCAGGCGGCTTCGCCGCGGGGGCCGACCCCGACGACTTCTTCCGCGACCGGGTCGATGAACCCCAGGCGCTGCGCGCCCGTGTCCTGCTGCTGCGCGACCGGGTCGACGGGGCCGGGGCGCTCACCGCGGCCCCCGCCGCCCGCGAGCTGGCGCTCAGTCACGACACGGCGATCAGCGAGCTGGAGCCGGAGGAGGGCAGCGAGCTGGAGACCCTCGCGGAGCTGCTCGCCGTGACCGACTTCGCCGCAGGTTATCTCGCTCTCGCGACCAGCGCGGGGGCCAACGGCTGAGCCGACGCACAGCCCCGGCCTCACTCCAGGCTCCAGCCCAGGCCGGCCCAGCCAGGCCCAGCCCAGTTCCGACCGACCCCGATCCCGGCAGCAGCCCGATCCGGGGCACTCCGTCTCCATCCGCACCTGCGCCCGCAACGCGCATAGGTCCGCGTCGCGGGTTCCGTACGGGGCACGCCGGGAGTCCGCGTACCGGCACTTGCCGTTTCCGCCACGCAGCTGCCAACTTCAAGCCAGTCACCAGCCACATACCAAGCCGAGGATCCCCGTTCATGGACCGCCTCTCCAACACCGTGCGCCCCTACACCTGGGGATCGACGACCCTCATTCCCGAGCTGCTCGGCGTCGCCCCCAGTGGCGAACCCCAGGCCGAACTGTGGATGGGCGCCCACCCCGCAGGTCCGTCCGGCACCGACCGGGGAGCCCTCAACGAGGTCATCGCAGCCGATCCCGTACGCGAACTCGGCGTCGCCACCACCGCCAGGTTCGGCCCCCGGCTCCCATTCCTGTTCAAGGTGCTCGCGGCCGGCAGCCCGCTCTCACTCCAGGTGCACCCCGACCGCGCCCGGGCCAGGGAGGGCTTCGCCGCCGAGGAGGAGGCCGGTGTGCCCCTGGACGCCCCGGACCGCAACTACAAGGACGACAACCACAAGCCCGAGCTGATCTGCGCCCTCACCCCGTTCGACGGCTTCTGCGGCTTCCGCTCGTCGATCGAGGCCGCCGACCTCATCGCCGGGCTCGGCGTCGACTCGCTCAAGCCGTACGTCGACCTGCTGCACGCCCACCCGGAGGACGCCGCGCTCCGCGAGGTCCTCACCGCCGTGCTCAGCGCCGACCGCTCCGAGCTCGCCCGCACCGTGGACGAAGCGGCAGCCGCGTCCGCGCGCATCGGCGGACCGTACACCCCGTTCGCCACGCTCGCCCACCACTTCCCCGGCGACCCGGGCGTCATCGCGGCCATGCTCCTCAACCACGTCGTGCTCCAGCCGGGCGAGGCCATGTACCTCGGTGCCGGGGTCCCCCACGCGTACCTCTCCGGGCTCGGCGTCGAGATCATGGCCAACTCCGACAATGTCCTGCGCTGCGGGCTGACCCCCAAGCACGTGGATGTGCCCGAGCTGCTGCGCGTCGTCCGCTTCGATCCCTCCGAACCCATCGTGCTGCGCCCGGAGGCGTCCCCCTCGGGCGAAGAGGTCTACGACATCCCGATCGACGAGTTCCGGCTGTCCCGCTTCGTAAGGGGGCCGGGCGCGGAGCCCACCGACATCACCGCCCACACCCCGCAGATCCTGCTGGCCACGGCCGGACGCCCCGAGGCCGGCGGACTCAGCCTCGCTCCCGGCGAGTCGGTCTTCGTCCCGGCGGGCGAAAAGGCCGAACTGTCCGGTACGGGCACCGTGTTTCGTGCCACAGTGGCGGCCTGAGATCGCGCCCACCCCGGCTGCTGCAACAATGGCCCGCCGTGCCCCGGGGCTGCGCCCCGGGCCACGTCCCGTGATTCGCGGGGACCGATCGGCATCAGGGACATCAAGGGCTTCGAGGAAGGACACCCCGCACTCATGAGCGCGTCAGGCGGAACCAAGGCGATCGTCGCGGCACTCGCCGCGAACCTCGCCATCGCGGTAGCCAAGTTCGTGGCGTTCCTCTTCAGCGGCTCCTCGTCGATGCTTGCGGAGAGCGTCCACTCGATGGCCGATTCCGGCAATCAGGGCCTGCTGCTCCTCGGCGGCAAGAAGGCCCGACGGGAGGCCACCCCGCAGCATCCCTTCGGCTATGGCCGCGAGCGCTACATCTACGCCTTCCTCGTGTCGATCGTGCTCTTCTCGGTCGGTGGCATGTTCGCCGTCTACGAGGGCTACGAGAAGATCGCGCATCCCCACGAGATCAAGGACTGGTACTGGCCGATCGGCGTGCTCGTCTTCGCGATCATCGCGGAGGGCTTCTCCTTCCGCACCGCCATCAAGGAGTCCAACGTCCTGCGCGGCAACCGCTCCTGGAAGGAGTTCGTCCGCCACGCCAAGGCACCCGAGCTGCCCGTCGTCCTGCTTGAGGACTTCGGCGCGCTGGTCGGCCTGATCCTCGCACTCGGCGGTGTCGGCCTCGCGCTCCTCACCGGCAACGGTGTCTGGGACGGCATCGGCACCGTTTGCATCGGCGTCCTGCTGATCCTCATCGCACTGGTGCTGGCCGCCGAGACCAAGTCGCTGCTCCTCGGCGAGGCAGCCGGCGCCGAGGACGTCGAGAAGATCAAGGACGCGGTCGTGGACGGCCGGACGGTCACCGGGATCATCCACATGCGCACGCTCCACATCGGACCGGAGGAGCTGCTGGTCGCGATCAAGGTAGCCGTCCGGCACAACGACACGGCGGTCCAGGTCGCGGAGGCGATCAACGCAGCCGAGGACCGCATCCGCACCGCCGTGCCGATCGCACGGGTCATCTATGTGGAGCCCGACATCTACAGTGAGGCCGCCGCCGCGGCTGGGCCCGATCCGGCCAGATCCCCGGGTGGCCCGGGCCCGGAGCTCGATCACTGACGCCTGCGCCGACCCCCCGCCTGACGTCGGTCGAACACGCGCGAGCGGTCGTCGCCGCACCACGCGGACACCGCCGCGCCACCGGCTTGAACCACCGGTGACGGGCGAGGCAGGCCCGTGGGCGGGCTGTGGCGGGCCGAGTCGAGCGGTGTAGATTCGTGGCCAGAGCCAGACGTCGCTGCTGATGGCGGTCGGTCGGTCCGATTTCGTGAACCGGCCGAGGGAGAGAGGGCCTCCGACGGACTGCGCTGCGGACGTCTGCGCGCGTCCGGGTCTGCGTGTGTTCGTGCACTCGTACGCCTGGTTCGTCGTCGAGCCCGCAGCAGTCAGCAAGCCCCGAACGAGCCCAACCATCCCTCGACCCATCAGAGGAGCAGCTCGCAATGACGACCCTCGCCGCCGGCCAGGACTTCAAGGTCGCCGACCTCTCTCTCGCGGACTTCGGCCGCAAGGAGATCACCCTGGCCGAGCACGAGATGCCCGGCTTGATGTCCATCCGCAAGGAGTACGCGGCTTCCCAGCCGCTGGCCGGTGCCCGTATCACCGGCTCCCTGCACATGACCGTGCAGACCGCTGTACTCATCGAGACCCTCGTCGCCCTCGGCGCCGAGGTGCGTTGGGCCTCCTGCAACATCTTCTCCACCCAGGACCACGCCGCCGCGGCCATCGCCGTCGGCCCCGATGGCACGGTCGACAACCCCAGGGGCGTCCCGGTCTTCGCCTGGAAGGGCGAGACGCTGGAGGAGTACTGGTGGTGCACGGAGCAGGCTCTGACCTGGCCGAACACCCCCACCGGCGGCCCGAACATGATCCTGGACGACGGCGGTGACGCCACTCTGCTCGTCCACAAGGGCGTCGAGTTCGAGAAGGCCGGCGAGGCCCCGGACCCGTCCACCGCGGACAGCGAGGAGTACGGCCACATCCTGCGGCTGCTGAACCGCACCCTCGCCGAGAACCCGCAGAAGTGGACGCAGCTCGCGTCCGAGATCCGCGGCGTCACCGAGGAGACCACCACCGGCGTCCACCGCCTCTACGAGATGATGGCCGCGGGCACCCTGCTCTTCCCGGCGATCAACGTGAACGACGCCGTCACCAAGTCGAAGTTCGACAACAAGTACGGCTGCCGCCACTCCCTCATCGACGGCATCAACCGCGCGACCGACGTCCTCATCGGCGGCAAGACCGCCGTCGTCTGCGGCTACGGCGACGTCGGCAAGGGTTGCGCAGAGTCGCTGCGCGGCCAGGGAGCCCGGGTCATCATCACCGAGATCGACCCGATCTGCGCCCTCCAGGCCGCCATGGACGGCTACCAGGTCACCACCCTGGACGACGTCGTGGAGACCGCCGACATCTTCATCACCACGACCGGCAACAAGGACATCATCATGGCCTCGGACATGGCCAAGATGAAGCACCAGGCGATCGTGGGCAACATCGGCCACTTCGACAACGAGATCGACATGGCCGGCCTTGCCAAGATCCCCGGCATCGTCAAGGACGAGGTCAAGCCCCAGGTGCACACCTGGACCTTCGCCGACGGCAAGGTCCTGATCGTCCTCTCCGAGGGCCGTCTGCTGAACCTCGGCAACGCGACCGGCCACCCGTCCTTCGTCATGTCGAACTCGTTCGCCGACCAGACCCTGGCCCAGATCGAGCTCTTCACCAAGCCCGAGGAGTACCCGACCGACGTCTATGTGCTCCCCAAGCACCTGGACGAGAAGGTCGCCCGCCTCCACCTCGCCTCCCTCGGCGTCAAGCTGACGACCTTGCGCCCGGAGCAGGCCGAGTACATCGGCGTGCAGGTCGAGGGCCCGTACAAGCCCGACCACTACCGCTACTGATCAGTCGCCGGTCCGATCGACCCCGGACCGGACGCCCTCCACCGTTCGGTGGCAAGGCACCAGGCAGGCCCCCGCACCCCCGTGTCGGGGGCCTGCCCTGTACCCGGAGGACTCACGCACCCCCATGCCCCGCGGCCGCTATTCGCTCCACGATCCGCACGATCACACGCCCCTCGGCGATGAACACTTCCACTGCGCCCCCGGCCCTTCCGGCTGGCGCTACGTCTCCCAACTGACCACCCCTTCCGGAGACCACACGGGCTCTGTCGACCTGGCCATCGACGAACTCGGCCGCCCCATTCGCCTCGAACTCCACGCCGCGAGCTGGCAGGTCCGAGGTGCCGCGATCGACGGAGTGACCTGGGTCCGTACCGACCCCACCGGTACGCACGCCACCGAGGGCAATGTCCGCGCCCACGCCTTCACCGGTATGTCACCCGCCTTTCTGGTCGCGACCTCCCGACTGCTCCGCCTCGCAGCCGGCGCCCCCGCGACTCGTGTCCGCCTTGTCGCCTTCACGGACCCAGTGCTCGCCCCCCGCACGGTCGACCAGTCCTGGGCCCTGGTGAAGAGTGAAGCGCACGCCACTGACAGTGGCCCCCTGACGGTGGACGAATACCAGGTCAGCGCCCTGGACACAGGCGAACAGCACACCGTCCACATCGCTGGCGACGTGGTGCTCGCCGCCCCTGGCATCGAGCTTGAGGACTTGGAATCCCCGCCCTCGGTCTTCCCCTGACCCAGGTGGGCGGCCACAGCCCTCAGGCGGGCGGTGCGAACCCGGTGGCGGGAGGGGGTGCGGCCGAAGCCTCGGACGAACCTGAAGGAAGGGCAGGTCGCGGAGACGGCGTGGGCGAAGCCGCCGCCGAGCCGGAAGGGCCGACGGGCTGAGGGAAGGAAACGGGACCGGCGGAACGCACCGACCCTCCAGGATGAGGGCGAGCCCCATGGCCGAGGCCGGCGCCCCCCGCAGCCCCGGCAGCCGCTGCCTGCGCCCGCCGTGCGTCCCGCGTCTGACGCTCACCCACCACGGCCGCCAGATACACCGGAGCCGGCACTCCGGCCGGAGCCGGCGCCCCGGTCCTGACAGCGAGATCACCGGCCAGCCGCTCGGCCAGCGAGCGGCTCACCTCCGCGTCCAGCTGATGCATTCGGGACAGGTACTGGCGTATGGCCAGCCACAGCTCGTCCGGCACCCCGGACAGATCCAGTCCGGCAAACCGCCCCGCCAGCCACGGCGGCGCGGCCACCATCGGGACGGCATGCGCCACGGGCACCCGCTCCCGGACGACCAGCGTCCCCGCGAACACATCGCCGATCCGCCGCCCACGGGCCGACACCAGGGAGGCGATACAGGCGACGACCCCGAAAGTCATCAGAATCTCCACCACACCCATCGCACCCCGGACCAGGGCGTGGCGGAATCGGATGGGCCCGCCGTCGTCCCGCAGCACCCTCAGTCCGCAGGCCATCTTGCCCAGCGAACGCCCATGGCTCAGCGTCTCCACCGCGATCGGCGCCCCCACCAGCACAAGCAGGAAGGTCGCGATCGACACGGCCATGACCGCGGCCTCGTCGAGCGAGGCCGTCGCGATCGCCAGGCCTATGGATACGAGCAGATACGCCGCCCACACGACGACGAGATCGATGGCGAGTGCCAACGCCCGGCTGGGCAGTTTCGCGGGCTGAAGCCCCAGTACGACCGCGTCCCCCGTCACTACCCCGCTCACACGCCCACCCTCTCCTCGACCCCGGATGCCCGACGACCTGCCGGGCACCCTCCATACGCCAGTCTGCCAAGCTGACCGGAAGAGCGCCGCGCAGCAGCGGCAACCACAACGGGAGCAGCAGCCGATCATGGATCTCGATGTCTTCGTGATGACGCACCGGGCGGAGTGGGACCGCCTGGACCGGTTGCTCCGCAGGGGACGCCGGCTCACGGGAGCCGAAGCCGATGAACTCGTGGTCCTCTACCAACGCGCGGCCACTCATCTCTCGCTCATCCAATCCAGTGCCCCCGACCCGACGGTCACGGGCCGCCTCACCCAGCTCGTCGCCCGGGCCCGTGCCACCGTCACGGGAACCCGCCGTGCCTCCTGGCGGGACGCGGCCCGCTTCCTGACCGAGGGCTTTCCCGCGGCGGTGTACGACTCCCGCCGCTGGTGGATCCCCACCGCCGTGCTCTCCACCCTTCTCGCAGCGGTCATCGGCTGGTGGATCGGGAGCCACCCGGAGGTGCAGTCGGCCATCGCCGCCCCCGATGAACTGCGGCAGCTCACCCGTCCAGGCGGCGAGTACGAGACGTATTACTCGAGCCACCCGGCGGCGTCCTTCGCCGCCCAGGTCTGGACGAACAACGCCCAGGCCGCCGCTATGTGCCTGGTTCTAGGCGCCTTCCTGTGCCTGCCGGTCATCT